>CAZFZG010000204.1:0-1767 GCA_964523205.1 uncultured Chthoniobacteraceae bacterium
AATTTTGCAGCTTTCACAAAGTCTCCTAACTGAGGGTCGCACTTTCATAAAAATTCCATTGTCGATCGAAACAAAAAACGCGGAGCCATATCCGCGTTGTCACTTCTGGCGGAAGGTGATCCGCCCCTTCGACAAATCGTAGGGAGATATCTCTAGCATAACTTTGTCGCCCGGCAAGATACGAATGAAATGGAGCCGCATTCTCCCCGAAATGTGGGCCAAGACTCGGTGTTTGTTCGGCAGCTCGACCCGAAACATGGTATTCGGAAGCAGCTCGACAACAGTGCCTTCTACTTCAATTGCGTCTTTCCGCGCCATGTCAGGATTTCCGGCCCGTCTTTGGTAATCAGGACCGTGTGTTCAAAATGGGCCGACCGCATGCCGTCAGCAGTGCGCACCGTCCAGCCGTCGTCGAGCAATCGCACTTCCGAGCTGCCAATGTTAATCATCGGCTCAATTGCCAACGTCATACCGGATTTCAATTTCGGACCGCTGCCGCGCCGGCCGTAATTCGGGATCTGCGGTTCTTCGTGCAATTTGCGCCCAACTCCGTGGCCAACGAATTCGCGCACAACTGAAAAACCGTTTCGCGCCGCTTCGTCTTCAATTTCGGCGCAAATATCGCCAAGCCGTCGCCCTTCATCGGCCACGTTAATCGCCAGCTCCAAAGCTTTTTCCGTCACGCGCAGCAATTGATCTGTTCGTTCGTCAACGACTCCAACCGGAATCGTTTGAGCCGTGTCCCCCACCCACCCGTCTTGAATCACGCCGATATCGAGCTTGAGGATGTCGCCGTATTGAATGCGGCGCTGATTGCCGATTCCGTGCACAACCTCGTCGTTCAGCGAAATGCAAATGTTGCCGGGGAACACGCGGTGACCAAGCCGATAACCGAGGAACGCGCTCTTCACCTTCGCCTCGTTCATAAAGTCGGCCGCAGCTTCATCCACTTCTTTGGTGGTAATTCCCGGACGAATCAGTTCGCCCACCCGATCGAGGATCTCGCTGGCCGTCCGGCATGACTGCCGCATTTTCTCGATTTCTTTGGCGCTCTTGATTGGAATCATGCCGGCACTTTGTCCTCGATAACGCTCGATATATCGGCAAACACCGACTCGCGGTCGCGGTTTCCATCGATTCGCTGCAGAATCGACATTTTGCCGTAATGATCCGCCAGCGGCTGCGTTTTGGTGTTGTATTCACGCAACCGCTGCTGCAATACACTCATGTCGTCATCAGAGCGACGCTCGAGCCGGCCTTCGCAGTAGGGACAGATCGGCCGATTGGCAAATTGAGCGCTGTCCACGCTGGTCGTGAATCCACAGGTACGACACTGGAGACGCCCGGAAATTCGCGAACGCACCGTATCCTCCGAAACGTCCAGCCAAATCGCGGCATCGAGCGAAGTGTGGAGACTCTTGAGGATGGCCGCCAGGCTTTCGGCCTGCGGAAGCGTTCGCGGAAAACCATCGAACACAAAACCGTACCCGCCGTGCAAACGTAGCCAATCCTCGATCAGTTTGACGATGATTTTGTCCGACACGAGATCGCCGCGTTGTAAGATCTCCGCCGTTTCCAATCCCAGTGGCGTGCCTAAATCTTTTTCGCGCCGCAAAATCGCTCCCGGCGAAGTCACCGGAATCCCCAAGTGGCGGGTGATCATTTCTGCCTGCGTTCCTTTGCCGGAACCGGGCGCACCGAGCAAAACGAGTCGCCGCTTCACTTCGACGCCAAGAACGCCGCCACTCCGCCGATCACGATGATGGC
>CAZFZG010000204.1:1867-3419 GCA_964523205.1 uncultured Chthoniobacteraceae bacterium
TACTGCACCGTAATTTTTCGGACTGCTTGCGTAATCGCGATCACGCTCGCGATCACCAAAAAGAGAAAAGCCACCATTAAGACAAGAATCGCCGGATTCACCTGACTCGTCCCGGTTTGGGACGAGGGCACGAACGTCTTCCAGGCTTGTGCGAGCGCAGCGGGCAATCGCGCGACGATGCCGATGGTGATGATCAGCGAAATGCCGTTGCCGATTCCGCGCTCGGTAATTTGATCGCCGAGCCACATCAACATGAGCGTGCCTGTAGTGAGTGAAATCACGGTCACGACGCGAAACACCCATCCTGGATCATCAACCAACGGAATGCCGAGCCGCGCGATCGTTTCCGAGATTCCCGGCAGCGCGACGCGATAAGCTTCCGGATGTTGGAAGGAAATCGCAAGGAGGTAGCCTTGGAAAACGCAAAGTCCGACGGTCATGAACCGGGTGTATTGCATGATCTTCTGCCGCCCGCCGTCTTCGCGCGCGAGTCTTCCCAATTGCGGAATCACTGCGGACAAGAGCTGCATCATGATCGACGCGCTGATGTAGGGCATTATGCCGAGTGAAAAGATCGCGCAGTTCTCCAACGCGCCGCCGCTGAACAAATTCAGCAAGGCGGCGAGATTGCCGCCCGATTTTTCAGTCAGCGCACTTCGAAACCATTCCTGCAGCACGGCCTGATTAACTCCCGGCGTCGTGATCGCCGCGCCGAGTCGGACAATGACAACGACCGCGAGCGTGAAAAGAATTCGGCGACGTAGCTCCGGAATCTTGAGCGTATTAACAAAGGCCGAGACCATCGACTACTTCCGGGAAGTCTTCTTCTTCACGCTCGGCCGCGACTGCGATGCCGATCGTCTTTTCGGCGTCTCTACTCTCACCGTTTGATCGACATCTCCCTCTGTGGCAGCAGTTTCTGACCGTCTACCGTCGCGAAGTGTAACGCTTCCGCCGGCTTTCTCGATCTTTGCCTTTGCCGACTCGCTGATTTTGTCAGCTTCGATCTTCAGCGCGTGCTTCAATTCGCCGTCGCCCAAAATCTTGATTCCAGCAATTTCGCCGCGAACCAGTTTCGATTCGCGAAGCAGCTGCTCGTTCACGACCGTGCCGGCTTTGAATTCATTCAGATCGCTCAGGTTCACGATCGCGTAGTCCTTGTGAAAGGCAGCGTTGTTGAATCCACGTTTCGGCAAACGCCGAATCAACGGCATTTGTCCGCCTTCGAACCCAAGACGAATGCTGCCGCCCGAGCGCGCCTTTTGGCCTTTGTGGCCCTTGCCGCTGGTTTTTCCGTGACCAGAACTTTCGCCGCAACCGAGTCGCTTCACCCGATGACGTGCGCCGGGACGTGGACGCAAATTGTGTAACCGGATCATGACGTTTGCTGCCCCTTTCCGTCGCCGCCTTTGATTCCGCGAACCTTAAAAATCTCATCCTTGCGCCGCAACGATTTCAACGCTGCGATCGTGGCCTTAACCACGTTCGCGTGGTTACTGGAACCCAGCGACTTCGCCAGCACATCGCGAATTCCGGCCGCTTCAACAACCGC
>CAZFZG010000205.1:0-3418 GCA_964523205.1 uncultured Chthoniobacteraceae bacterium
TCGCAGTCGCAGAGGGAGCAACATCGACACTTGTTCTTTGTAGCGGCGGTAGTTGTCGCCGTAGAAACGAATCAGGTCGCGCTCTTCGAATTGGATCGCCACCAGGATGTAGGCCGTAGTCATGATCGCGAAGAACAAATGACCGCCGGTCATGTGCGGGGTGGACCAAAACGCAATAATGAATCCGAGATAAAGCGGGTGACGCACCATCTTGTATAAGTTTGGCGTTTTGAATGGGGGCGGCTCTTCGTGTTTGCCGACCAGGTAATTGTAAACCTGCTTCATTCCAAAGAGGCCGAAGTGATCAATCACGAATGTCGAGAGCAGTACCAGGCCCCAGCCGATCCAGAACAAACCAACCAACACGGCGCGACCACTGGGATTCTGAACGTCCCACACGATTCCTTTCATCGGCTGCCATTTCCAATAGAGCAGCAACAAAATCACGCTGGCGAGCAGGACGTAGGTGCTGCGCTCAACCGGCTCGGGCACGATTTGTTTCCAAGCGCGCTTGAACCATTGCCGCGCCATCACGCTGTGCTGGACGGCGAATAAACTGAGCAAAAGCGCGTTGATGATCAGCGCTTTGGTCAGAGGCACCTCCGGTCCCGAGTCAATTGTCTTCGGAACGAGCGGGATGTTTCCAACAAACGCGATCGCGTACAAAAACGAGATCAAGAAAATGAGGTAACAAACGAATCCATAGAGAAACGCGAGAACTCGGCCAAACATAATTGGGGCTCCTTTCTGTTTTAACCGCTGTCTGCAGTGGGTAGGATGACGACCGACAATTTGAAAGACAAGTCTAAACGCAGCCGGCCCATTTGACTCTGTGGCGTTTGGATCAGCTGGTCGAGGTAGATGCCGATCTTTATTCGCAACTCTGGCACTTCACGCGGCGAGGTTGGTTTCGACTTTCTCCGCGAATTGCCGAGAAACGAAGAACGAAATCCGAATACGCCGCGAAAAGCGTTCGTCTATTAAACAATGAAGAAGCTAATACTAAGTATGGCATTGGCAGTCGCGGCTCCGTTTGCGTGGGCACAGGTTTCTGAAACCACCACCACTACCACCACGACTGAGGGGACCGGCACGATTACGGAGTTTTCTCCGGGAAGCACGATTGTGCTGAAGGAAACGGCCGGCCCGAGATCCTACCGCTTCGGCAAAAAGGTCGTTTATGTGACCAGAAGCGGTAAGACACTCGACGAGGCGACCGTGCGAACGAAGGTTCGCGTGGGCGCGCCAGTTCGCGTGCATTATGTCACCGAGGGTGACAACATGCTCGTCGATCGGGTGATCCTCGACGAGGATTAAGAGTTAACCAACCTGCCTTCGTCCGGCAGTCGCCGGACTAGGGTGGCCAACACATTCGCGCCTTCTCTGGTCGCCGTGCGCGACCGGAGGGGCGCGTTTTGTGTAGGCAATCAATCGGCATCCCAGTGTTCTGCGATCATGCCGTCTTGAACGCGAAACATATCGAATCCCAACGCTTGATGATGCTGTCCATCTTTCCCCGTCCAAGTTTGGCGCATGTAGATAACCACCATGTCATTGTCGCCAATCACATTTAGAAGCTCGCGTTTGTAATCCGGGGGCAGTTTTTGACTGAAGCGCTCGCGAAACGTGTCCATGAATCCTTTCAGACCCGTCGGCACTTGAGGATTGTGTTGGATGTAATCGGGGCGCAAGAACTTTGGGGCTGCGTCGACATCGCGCCCGATCAACACTGTCGTGTAAAAACTCCGAACGATCTCTTTGTTGCGCCCTGCTAGAGCATCGTCAGAAAATGCTGGCTGGGCGACAATAATCAGCAAACTTAATATTCCGGCAATTAGTTTACGCATAACGGCTTATTTCGATTTATTGACCGCTGACAAGTCCCTGCCGTTCACATGATTTTCCTCACGGCTTTTCATGTGAGAATTTGCCGGGGCTGATGAAAGTTGCTTTACCGGTTGTTGTTTTGCTCGCCGCGATCGCTCAGGTCGCTCTGTCGAATTCGTGGCACGACGATTCGCGTTACGTCCGACTCGGATCGCGAACCGGTTATTATGTCGTTCGAGATGGTTCCACCTTGTCTCAACAACTTGGCGTCGATGACGCGCCCTACGTCGATACCAGCGATCCGCTTCGTCACGGTTACGGCGCCGACGTCCTCGCATTTCGATTCGATAAAGCTGGCCGACTAAACGCTGCGCCGGCGTATATCGCTAACGCGCAATTAAACAATTTCTACACGCGTCGCATCGGCTCACTCATTCGCGGACGCACAACCGTTCGCGACGTTAAAGCGCTCTTTGGTCACGCTCAGGCAAAGTCGCGCCGACCCGACGGCTTCGTCTACTATTACACCCTGCCAGTCTACAATCCCTTCGAAGATCGATCGGGCGATAGGCGCTGAGATCGACGCCTACTTCTTTTTGGACTCTTTCTTCGACTTGGACTCTTTCGCTTCTTTGGCCGGCTTTAATTCCTTGGCGGCGGTTTTTTTGGATTCGCCGGGGCGATATTCTTCCTGTTCGGCGGCAGCGAACGCTTTCTCCAATCCAACCATGTCTTCGCCGGGACGGAGTGTGTCGAAGGTCTCGGCTTCCTTGCGAAGCTGTTCCTCGGTGTAGTTCGCCGCTTTGATCGACAATCCGATGCGGCGTTCGACTTTGTCGACCTTGATCACGCGCGCGTCGACTTCCTGGCCGACCTTCAGCACGTCTTTCACTTTCGCCACGTGGTCTTCGCTCAGTTGCGAGATGTGGACGAGGCCGTCGATGTCGTCCTGCAATTCCACAAATGCTCCAAAGCTAGCGAGCTTGCTCACTTTGCCTTTCACCAAATCGCCGATCTTGTATTTCTGATCGATCGTCTTCCACGGATCGTCGCTCAGTTGTTTGATTCCGAGGCTGATCCGCTGATTCGTCTTGTCGATGTCGATGACCTCGGCTTCGACTTCGTCGCCTTTCTTAAACATCTCGCTCGGATGATTGATCTTCCGGGTCCAGCTCAAGTCGGAGACATGGATCATGCCGTCGATTCCTTCATCCAGCTCCACGAACGCGCCGTAGGCGGTCATGTTTCGGATTTTGCCTTTCACGCGACTGCCGATGGTGAATTTCTTCTCAATCTCATCCCACGGATTCGATTCGAGCTGGCGCAGGCCTAGCGAAATCTTTTGCTCTTCTTTGTTCACGCCGAGCACCACGGCTTCGACCTCTTGGCCAACGGTCAAAATGTCGGACGGCCGCATGATTCGCTTCGTCCAGGAAAGTTCGGAAACGTGAATAAGTCCTTCGACGCCCTCCTCTAATTCCACGAACGCGCCGTAGGGAACTAGGTTGGTAATCTTGCCTTTGACCTTCTGACCGGCCGGGAAGCGTTCCTCGATCTGGTCCCACGGATTTTTCTGGGTCTGTTTCAAGCC
>CAZFZG010000206.1:0-3415 GCA_964523205.1 uncultured Chthoniobacteraceae bacterium
TTTTCTACCGCCACGCTTTCGGGCCGGTTTAGAGCAAAGGCGACTGCATCTGCCACCTGATCGGGCGAAATCATTTTGTCCCGCGGCCACTTCCCGACGACGTCGTCCCAAATTTCGGTGTTGGTGGCCGCAGGATAGATATTCAGGACGCGAATGCAACGCTCGCGTAATTCCTCGCGAACCGATTGCGAGAACCCTTCCAAGGCAAACTTACTCATGCAATATGCGCTCCAATTTGCGAAACCGCTTTTCGCCGCAATCGAAAGAATATTGACGATGCTCGAGCCTGGCCGCATTTGGCCAACGAAGCGTTGCATCAACAAGAACGGCGCGGTCACATTCACACCGATGGTTTGTTTCCATTCATCCGGTGTGATCTCACGAAACGGTTTCACAATTGCGATACCAGCGTTATTGATCAGAACATCGAGCGGACCGTCGCCGACTTGAGATATCAAACTTGCAACGCCTTTCTCGGTGGCAAGATCGTGAATCAACTTCACCACTCCGGCGCAGCTGGATTGCACGGCTTTGCAAGTTTCGGCCAGCGCGACCGTGTCGCGCCCGTGCAACAGCAAGGTCACTTCAGGCGCGGCAAGCTTTTCCGCGATGGCGCGGCCGATCCCGCGGCTGGCGCCGGTAATCAAGATTCTCTTCATTTCAGCCACAGATTAACACCGATGAACCACAGATTCGGAGGGCTGCAGAATAAATCTGTGAAAATCTGTGTGCATCTGTGGCTCAAGTTCTTCTTAACGTGAAACGATTATTCTTCGTTTCCCACAGGCGCAGTCGAACGAGCTGTTGATTGACTCTGCCGTCAATCTTCGACCAAAGCGCGCGGACAATGTTCTCGCCGGTAGAGGAAATATTGCGGAAGTCCTCGGTTTCGAGATCCAGATGTCGATCTTTCCAAGGCTCGATCGATTCAGTGAGAGCGTTTCGAAAGGCGACGAAATCGTACAAGATTCCGCTGCGTTCGTCGTAATTTCCGCCGATCGTTGCCTCGGCCAGATAAAGATGACCGTGCCCGCGCGGATTGTCGCATTTGCCAAACAGCTGCGCGTTCTTGTCGTCGGAAAATGACGGCACGTGCAAACGGTGCGCCGCGCTGAAACGCATCTGCATTCCCAGAAAGACGCTTTGCTTCGGCCAAACTTCAGCAAAGAAATCGTCGCGTTCGTGCAAACGCACTCGATGAATCGGAAGCGATGTGACGACGCGGTCGTGAACATAAGCGCCGAGGCTCTCGGTTGTCATTGGCCGGTCTTTTAAGGATGGCAGTTCATTCAGCAAATGATGATCGAGCTCGTCTCGCAACGACTTGATGCAAAGATCGACATCGCGCTGCGGAACTATCGGACCGTCAGTTTTTTCCTTTCGAAAGGTCAGACGCGCCCGGTAGTTGTGTCCGTGGACTGCGGTTGATTCGCCGAAAAGGCGCCAGTTCTCCGCCGCGGTCAGCCGGGGCGACATCGTTTGGCGCGCGGCGGAAAATTCGAACCAGTAATTCGCTTCGCCTGACTCGTCCGCATAAAAGGTCGCGCTGCGGTCAGGCGTTTCGATCAAATGAACCGCGACGAGCTGGGCATCGGCGTCAGAAAAGAGCGGAGCAACATCAATAAACAGTTGGCGCGCGACATTCTCAGCGGTCGGCGGTCCGGCAGCCGCCGGACGGAATGCAGGATTGTCTTCGTTTAGGAATTTGTGATCGAATTGATTATCGACCACTTCGCCAGCGCGTCGTTTGATTTCGCTGATGTTGATAAGCATGCCAGTCACGGGATCGACCCGGCCGCTGAAAACAAAATGGGCGACATAATTTCGCCCCGTTCCGTACTTAGCCCGGCTCTCCTCGCCAAATGCCGCCACGTTCTCTTCATCAGTCCACCGCGGCATGAACAATCTGCGCGAGGCCGAAAACTCAAGCCGCTTACTGACGGTTAAGAGCATGATTTAGAAAACACGTTAACTATGTCGATGCAAACAGAGCATCTATGCGCGGTCTAGGTAGGGCGATTGACCCCAATCGCCCGCGGGCGGTTCGGTAAACCGCCCCTACCTCACGTTGAAGCGCGCCGTTGGCACATCAGCACCTTATTCCTTAAGAAGCGAGAGGAATTCCGACCGGGTGCGCGCGTCTTCCTTGAATGAGCCGAGCAGACACGAAGTTTTCATGACCGAGTTCTGCTTCTCAACTCCGCGCATCATCATGCAAAGATGTTTTGCTTCCACGACGACCGCGACGCCGTTCGGCTCCAGACAATCCATCAAGGACTCGGCGATTTGCGTGGTCAGATTTTCCTGAATCTGCAAACGCCGCGCAAAAACATCGACAATCCGCGCCACTTTCGAAAGCCCGATCACTTTGCCGTTGGGAATGTAGGCCACGTGGGCCCGGCCGATGAACGGCAGCAAATGATGTTCGCAAAGCGAATAGAGCTCGATGTCTTTGACCAGAATGATCTCGCTCGCGTCCGAGTCGAAGATGGCGTTGTTGACGATCTCTTCCACGCTTTGGCGGTAGCCCTGCGTGAGAAACTCCATTGCCCGTGCCGCTCGCGCCGGCGTTTGCAACAGGCCCTGGCGCGTCGTGTCTTCGCCAATCGCCTCGAGAAGTTCTTGATAAACTTTTGTTAACTTGCCGATTTGTCCCGGCGGAAGCGGTTCCACGCACCGCGATAAGCGATCTTCGGTTTCAATTTCAGGATCAAACGTTCGCAAGATCGACAGTCCCCTAGTCTAGCCAGCTCTGCGGATATTTTTCGTCGTCGAGCGCGACTGCCTGCTCGGTGAGTTCCAGCGTGTGCTGCGTGTCAAACATGACCGCGAGCTCTTCCGTGCGACTCGCGTTCTTACTGGCGATAATCGTCCCCGGATGCGGCCCGTGTGGAATGCCGCGCGGATGCAGGGTGATCGATGCCGGCTCGATTCCCTTTCGTGATCCAAAATTTCCACGGACATAAAACAAAACTTCATCAGCCTCGACGTTGTCGTGAACCCAGGGAATTTTCACCGCTTCCGGATGATAATCGAGCATGCGAGGCGCGAATGTGCAGACAACGTAACCGCGAATCTCAAACGTCTGATGGATCGGCGGCGGCTGATGCACCGTGCCGGTGATCGGTTCAAAATCCTGCGCGTTAAATGTGAATGGATAAACGAAGCCATCCCAGCCGACGACGTCGAATGGGTTGTGCGCCATCGTGACTACCGTCCAGCGTGGACCGTCTTTCACCAGAATCTCGGTGTCGCCTTCCTTGTCCGTGGTGTTCAGCTCGGTCGGTCCGTGAAAGTCACGCTCGGAATATGGCGAACCCATTTTGATCTGGCCTTCTTTGTTTAAATAGCGTTGCGGAATTCGCACCGGCCCGACCGATTCCAAAATCAAATGATCTTCTTCCTCAACTTTGTC
>CAZFZG010000207.1:0-3404 GCA_964523205.1 uncultured Chthoniobacteraceae bacterium
TCTCGTACTTCATGCAAAGAAACACGCCCTTCACATCGACATCGAACGTTTGATCGAAGCTCGCTTCTTCGGTCTCAGCGAGAGTTGCCATGGGTGGAAGGACTCCCGCGTTGTTAAACGCGCAATGCAACCCGCGGTAAACTTTCACCGCAGTCGCGACCAGATTTCGAACCTGTTTCGCGTCGCGCACGTCGGTCTGCACAAAAGTCGCTTCGCCATTTTCGCTTTTGATCTCTTCGACCGTTTTCTCGCCCGCAAGATCGACATCGCCGATCACAACTTTCGCTCCATGCTGCGCAAACATCAGCGCTGTTGCCCGCCCAATCCCACTGCCTCCACCGGTGATGAGAACAACTTTGCCGGCGAAATTGAGTTCTTGGTTCACATCCGGAACCTCGCGCTGTGTCCGTTTACCGGGTATCAGTCAAACAGGGAGTAAACAATTCCCAGCTGGAGCCTGAATGCGTCGCCGTCCGCGCCGCTTTTCTCCTCCTTGTGTCCATACAATCCTTCGAAGCCGATGCTGAGCCGTTTCCGGATTTGCCAGACCAGATTCAAACTCGCGTAGTGCGTCATGTGATAGGCATGCGGGCCTTGTGAGAATTCGTTGTCCAGATGCACATACCCGTAGCTGGCGGTCGAACGGAAATCTGCGTTCCACTTGTGCGTGAAGCCGATCATGCCACCGAACGCCGGGATCGCCGTTAGCTCACCGTTCCTGTCGAACGCGGCATCATTGTTGGCGAAGTCGTCGTTGAAATAGCGGAAAATTCCTTGGCCGTAAGTCAGTTGTGCCTGCACCGAATCGTTCTCGGAAAGATTGAATGAGCCGGCCAGATTCAATCCCCAGCCGAATGTGCTTTGATTGCCGACGACCGGTCCCTTCACGCCGATATCGCGGAAAATAGCGCCGAGCTGCATGTGACCGATCTGTTTATCTTCCCACCGAACGTTGAGCCCACCGTCAGGAGCGTGATCAACTCCGACCGCGTTCCCATCGATCGAGGTGTCCACCTCGGCGCCGGGTTTTTCCAAGCCGAAGTTCAGCTCCCAATTCTTATTCAGTGGCAATTGATAACGGACCAACGGACGTCGCGCGAAAACCGCGGAGTTTGGCCCCTCATAATCAACTGTGTCTGGCCATGCGTCCGGATCTTCAAAGACACTGAATGTCTGACCCAGGACGACGTTGTAGATCTCCCCGTAAAGTTGGCGCACCCGGAACGGAAGCTCTCCTCCGCCACTGCCAAAGAAATCATTTTGGTAGTAGAACCGCGGGCTTCCGTCGATCTGCGGCGCGCGCACGTCAATGCTGAGCTGAGAACCTTTGGCATTCGCATTGAACTGATTTCCGCCGCCTTTGAAGAAGTCGCCCTCGACCGGAATCTGCGCGGTCACAAAACGGTCGGGGTTGCCGATGTTTTGCGGATCGTCGGTAAAATCAAGATGCGGCTTGGCGTTGAACTTGATCAGCACCTGCGTGTTCGGGATTGGAATGAAGCCACGATACTTTGGATCGAGTGTCAGGTCGTTAGGCCGGGGCGCGGCTTCCTGTTGATCGTTGATGGCCGGCCGCTGAGTGACTTCACTGGCGTGCCCCTCGATCGTGACTGGCTTCGGCGCGATCGTGACAACGGCGTTTCCGTTCGCATCGATCAATGGAGGAGCGGGGCGCGGTCCTTCCGCCGGCGGTGGCGGCGCAGTTCTGGAAGTAGCAACGCGTGATTGTTGCTGCTGCTCCTGTTTTTGTTTCTGATTTTCCTGCTCCAGCTGGCCAATTCTCTTTCGCATTTGGTCCATGCTTTGTTGCATTACTCGCATCTCCGCCTTCAAGTCGTCGATTTCGGATGCGCGCGCCGACGATGTCGATCCAACGCCGATCAAGAGCGCGAGCGTAACGATGAGAAATGGTTTGAGATTCGTTTTCATGGAAGTTTCGCCAAAGCCTGCTGAGCCGAGAATCGCACCCTGACCTGGCGGCGAGTATTGGACTTTGGGCTTATGTTGAACTCGAACCGCTCAGTCGGATGCGTGCGCTTTGAGAATGCGGAGCACGTCAGCGATCGCCTGCGGATTTTGATGTGCACCGTGATCTGACGGGACAATGTGTTCGCTCTCAGCGCCTTTCAGGTGCGAGCTCCAGTAGGGCACGACGCCGTCGCTCGAGTTTGGTGAATCGCCGCGACCGCGGTCACCGATGATCGTGTTGTAGGGAACGCCGGGAGTGATTGGGATCGTGTTCACGGCGTGAACGAACCGACTCTTAGGCGAAAGACTGTCCACGCTGTTGGCCCGCCGAATCGGCCTTAACTCGGGCTCTTGAATATTGGTATGACGAAGCATCTCCTGGCTTGCCTGACTGCTTATTGTCGGCTCCCGGATAATCATGTTCGCCAGACTGCTGATGACTCCTGTCGCCATGTTGCTTCCGCGTAAGGGCGCGGCGATGAAAATGACGCGACCGATTTCGGGCCGATGCCGAAAGAAAAGTTCCTGTCGAAAATATTCGCGAACGTGTGGCGAGAGCGGCACTTCATCGAGCGGTCGCCCAAAGACTTGCATGCAAATTTGGTTTCCACTGTCAGTCAGCAACAGCCGGCTAATGCAGCCGCCCATGCTGTGGCCAATCACCACCATCGGTTTGAGTTTCGGAAAACGCTTTTCCACCGCGTCGAGCTCCTCGCGCAGAATCGCTGCGCTGTACGGATATGGATAACCGGTCGGATAACTGTAAAACCAAAATTGGTAGTGCTTTCGAATCACCGGATCGCCGCGCAACTTGTTGATCATTGGCGTCCAGGTCGCCTGCGAATCTTTCAGCCCGTGAATCACGAGGACAACTGTCTTGTTCGGATTGAACGGCTGAAGCCGTTCGATCGCTGCCGTGTGCGCGTACTTCTCCGGATTCAAGACGCGTGCTAACTCGTGCTTTCCCGGATCGGTTTGCTCAAGCATCACCGCCAGCGGCACGGTAAAATCCGCCGCCAATGGAACATTCCTGCCGCTGAAAGTGACTGTTTCGTTGTCCAACGGATCTTCGAACGCAAGCACACAGCGTCGCCCTTGGAACTGGGCAACGACCGTGACGCTGTAGAAGATTCGCGAGGGCGCGAAACTCTCTCGCGCGTTTTTGTTGTGCTCTTTCTCCACCGCGACAATTGCCGCACCAATCCCCGGGCGAGTTGTTCGCTCGGAGACGTACTTTCCACCGACGTCGAACTCGTCAGCGGGCGTAAATTCGTAAAGCACCGGGTTCCATTCCGGTCGTGGATCACCTCTGTGGGTCAGAATGAAATCGCCATGCGGCCCTGGCACCGTCAGCGGTTTTGTCCACGGATCCAGCTTTCCGTCGTGAATGATTTGGAAAATCCGGCTAACGCCAAAATTGTAGTCCCGAATCGCCG
>CAZFZG010000208.1:0-3400 GCA_964523205.1 uncultured Chthoniobacteraceae bacterium
AATCGACGACATCCTTCACTTCGGCGACGCGCAACAAATAGGCCGCGCCGAAAAACGTTCCGCAGCCGAGCGCAATCGTAAGCAGGAGGGCAAGCAGATTTTTCCAACCGGAAAGATGCGCGTCCGAGAAAAATAGAGTGGCAGCAAACCAGCAAACGACGGCCAGGACCGCGCCGGCGCACAATAACTTGGCAATCGTTTGCAACATTGCGCCGGTCTCAAGACGACCGGTGTAATGGCGCATCATCGAGTAGAGGAAAAAGAAGTTGGTGATGGCAACGATGCTGGTAGAAAGAGCGAGACCGCGATGTCCGAGGTGAAGATAAAAAGTGAACATCCAGTTGAGAGAAAAATTTATGACGATTGACGTGAGAGTTACAAACATGGGCAGGTAGCGCTTATCGAGCGCGTAAAACGCAGGCGCGAGCACCTTGTCTGCTGAATAGCCGGCGAGACCGATGGCATAGAACTGGAGCGCGGCAGCTGTTTGCCGGGTCGCTTCCGGTGTAAAGCGCCCGTGTTCGTAGATTAAGCGAATGATCGGCTCAGCCAGAATGACGAGACCTATTGCCGCGGGAATCGTCAAGAGAAGCACCAGTCGAACAGAATGCGCGAGAGCGGAGCGAAATTCCGCCGTGTTTCCTACAGCCGCGCTGCGCGAAACGAGGGGCAATGTCACCGTCGCAACGGCAACTCCGAAGATGCCGAGCGGCAGTTGCATCAACCGAAACGCAATGTTCAGCCAAGCGATTGCTCCATCTTGGAGAGTGGAAGCAAAGATACTGTTCACCGCCACGTTCACCTGCACCGCGCTTGCGGCGATGATTGCCGGTCCCATCAGCGCCAGAATTGTGCGGACACCGGGATCGTTCCATCTGAAATCCGGCCGAAATCGAAATCCGACGCCCCGGAGCGAAGGCAATTGCACGAGCAACTGCAAGAGTCCGCCGATCAGAGTTGCAATCGATAACCCAACCAAACCGCGTTCGCCGAAATGCG
Organism: uncultured Chthoniobacteraceae bacterium; assembly: GCA_964523205.1. GTDB lineage: Bacteria > Verrucomicrobiota > Verrucomicrobiia > Chthoniobacterales > UBA10450 > AV40. The sequence goes on from CAZFZG010000208.1 coordinate 1,000, forward strand.
GATGTCGCCAGTCTGGTTGCGGATCCAGCCAGTAACAAAGCGCGACGCCGCCGATGATGGAACCGAGATTGAAAAAGCTCGACGCCATGGCTGGCACGCCAAAGACATGCCGCGCGTTCAACATTCCCATTACCAGCGCGGCGAGCGAGACGAGCAGAATAAAGGGGAACATGACGCGAGTAAGCAAAACGGTCAGCTCCGCCTTCTCGACCGGAAATCCCGGTGCAAGAATGTTGATAAGAACCGGCGCGAACAACACGCCGAGCAGCGACACGACGCTCATGAAAACGACCGTAAGTGTCGCGACTTTGCTGGCGAGGTCCCACGCCGACCGCTCGCCCTCGGTGGCAATTCTTCTTGAGAACGTTGTGACGAACGCGGTGGAAAGGGCGCCTTCGGCGAACAGGTCGCGCAACATGTTGGGTGCGCGAAACGCGGTTAGGAACGCGTCCATGTTCCGGGTCGCGCCAAAGAGCGCGGCAAAAACAACTTCCCGGATCAACCCAAGAACGCGACTGCAAAGAATCGCAATTCCCACAACGCCGGTCGCCCGCGCGCTGATTCGTTGACTACCTGCCATCGGCGAACAAAGAACAACGTCTCCGAATTTACGAAAGCAAAAATTTCAATGGTGCGCCCCGACCAACCGATAGAAGTCGTTCTTTGCCGCCGCGAAAGTTAATCAGAGTCGCTCTATTTTGTAACCGCGGTTGCCAAGCAGTGAAAGCAAACCATTCGGACCGCCCATGTGGGCCGCGCCCACGACCACGAAGTAAGTTTGGCCGCTCCGAAGATAATCTTCGATTTTTGGGATCCAGTTTCGATTGCGGGACGTAATCTCGCGCTCGGAGATGCTTGGGACGTCTCGAAAGACCTGTTGGGTCATTTGCCAGACAGTCTCGGAATCTCCCTTGCGCCACGCCTGCTTTGTCCGCTCCATCAGTCCGCGTTCGGCTGGAACAAATGCCATTAGCAACATGAGCTCACCTTCCCGATCGCTTAACTCCGCGTAGCGTCGAATCGATTCACTTACGGTTTCCAGACCAGCGATCGATTTAGATTGCGACTCTGCTCGTTTTGTCAAAAAACCTTCAACGCCAAGATCAGCCGACAAACCATGTAATTGTGGCGCAGCGAGCATAAACGCAAGGCACCACGGTCGAAGTTTCGCGAATTTCTCTTCTGGCACATTTATCTCCTTAAAGAAGCGACGGACGTAATCGTAGGTCCGCGGGTCGACGTGATTCTTCAAACTGTCACCTGCGGAATACTGAGATGTTTTCAGTAGCGCTTTGCTGGCCTTTTTCATCTCCCGCAAATCGACTTCGAACACGATGTGGTTTGAAGCATCGCACGCGCGATTGTATTCTGGAGGCAATGGATAATCCGTGGTTCTTAACGCGTGGATCGATCCTCCCAGGTAAAGCACGTTGCCAGATAAACTCGTCACCTTCCAGACCGAAGCTGCCCCTAAATTATCTTGTGGCCAGATACATCCGATCACCAAGGCAACGCCGAAAAGACCTTTATCAGCGAAGCTTTTCATCGCACTTGTCTTAACAATGAATGCACTTCTTAGACATGCGTTGATTATCGTTGCCGCGCTTCCGGCAGCAAGCCCCGCCGTCTCACGGAGCGCAGACGCAACGGTCGATCAGTTGCTAAAGAAACTACCGCCTCCTGAGACCGTTGCCCGGTCGTCCATGTCACTGGATCCTGCGTTGCGCGATCCACTGACTAAGCAGGTCGTTGACTCGCTTAAGTCGATGAATTTTGGCAACGCTTACGCGGCGTCCCAAAAATTAGCCCAGAAGTACCCGAAGAGCGCAGTTGCACAATGTTTGTACGGCCGGATCGCCCTCGCCGTGCGAAGATACCCTGAGGCGGCGGCGGCGTATCGCAGAGCGCTTAACAACCAACCAAATTTGCCGATCGCTTATCTGGGACTCGGTATGAGTGAGGCGGCTCGGCAGAATTTTGGCGCAGCTATGTCTGATTACCGCCAGGTCGCGCGTCTTGCCCCAAAAGCAGACGTGGGTTGGATCGCAATGAGCGCGTGTTCCGAAAAATTGGGACACCAGGGCGAGAGCCTGGATTACGCGCGCCAGGCCACAGCCGTGGCGCCATCGTCTGCTGCTGCTTGGTTTCAATTGGCCAGGGAAGAGGGAATTTCTGGCAACCAGCAGGCTGCCTCAAAGGCAATGGCTCGAGCAAATCAACTCCAACGAAACGCTCCCAGAACAGTTCGCCGGTGATCGAGCCGATTGCGCTTGTTCAAAGCCCGGTGGGTTTTCGCCAGGCAATTACTTCTCGGTGCGAGGCAGGAGGAATCGCTGGTAAGCGAATGAAGCGACGATGGCAATAACAGCGACGCCTATGAGCGCGCCGATTCGATAGAGCT
>CAZFZG010000209.1:0-3361 GCA_964523205.1 uncultured Chthoniobacteraceae bacterium
GTGCTCGGCAACATCATCTCCCGCCCAGGCGGGATGAGTTACTCCGATAACAGTTTTGATCTCACCGGTTTCGAGATTGTGGGCGGTTACGCGGTTCGACCACACTGGGCCGATGGCCATAACACCGGCATTTATAGTTTTCATTATCTACGACGCTTATCGCAGCCCGTGACTTCGAAATGAACCTCGCGGCAAAAATTCTTGCCCTTTTTACCTGTGTGTCGCTTTGCATGGGTGGCGTAATTCTTGTGAAAAAGGACGAAGCCAAAGCAAATCGGGACAAGACGAAAGTCGTTCCGATCAATAATCGGTCGAAACAGAATAGGATCTGGATCTTGGTGTAGGTAGGGGCGATTAACCTCAATCGCCCGCGGGCGGTTCGGTGAACCGCTCCTACTTGGGAATAGTCACACGCAACAACGTCGTTTCGTCAGCGCGCGGTTGGAGTTTTCGATCCTTCATCGCCGCCGGTACGAGAAAAAACTCGCCGGAACGAAGATCGACATCTGCGCACCGAATCGCGCCGGTCAGACAACAAACGATGGCAAACTCACCGGCAGGCCCAATGTCGCGTGCTGTGTCGAGGTTCCATTTCTGAACCTCGAAGAGCTGATGACGCACGAGCACTTCGCCTTCCGTTTGGATTAGACTTGGTGCGGCATCGTTAAAGTCGATCGATTGCAGCGCCTGCTCGACATGGAGTTGCCGCGGCTTACCGTTGTCATCGACGCGGTTCCAATCATAGACCCGATAGGTGGTGTCGCTGTTTTGCTGGACCTCCACCAGCACGTTGCCCGCGCCGACGGCGTGAAATCGGCCGGCCGGCAGAAAAATAGAATCACCGGCCTGCACTTGAATGGTATGAACGAGATTGGCCACCGTTCCTGCGCGGACGGCTTGCTCGAATTCATCGCCGCTGACCGCATGGCGAAGTCCGACATAGAGTCTGGCGCCGGGAATGGCAGATGCCACATACCAAAATTCCGTTTTCGGTTCGCCGCCGAGTTTTGCCGCGACTTTTTCGGGGGGATGAACCTGAAGCGAAAGCTGATCGTGAGCGTCGAGCAACTTGATAAGCAAGGGGAAACGCGGGGTGTCAGCCACTCTACCAAAAATCGCCTCACGATCGTGCATCCAAAGCTCGTGCAACGTCCGATCACGAAGGGGACCATTGCGGACAACACTTTGTGCTTCCGGACGGTCGACAATTTCCCACGATTCTCCGATCGATTGGTCGAAGGGCAGATTCTTGCCGAAAAGCGAGGCGAGTTTGCGGCTACCCCAGATTCTTTCCTGGAAAACGGGCTCGAAGGTGAGGGGCAGGGTCAGGTTGACCATCGGAACTAGATCAAACATCAAGCGCCAAACATCAAACATGTTTTGTCTTTATGGCGATCGGGTGAAGAGTGCGACGGCCTTCGAACATGAGCGCGCTTCAATTCGTCAAATATTGGATGCCGGCGATTTTTTGGATCGGGATGATGTTTGTGGGATCGACTGATATTTTATCCGCCGAACACACATCGCGGTTTCTGGTGCCGTTCTTGCGTTGGCTCGATCCACAGATCTCGTGGGCGGCGCTGAACGCGATCCAAATAACCGTTCGGAAATTGGGCCACGTAATCGAGTACGCGATTTTGGCGGCCTTATTGTGGCGCGCGTTGCGGGGCGGAACGCGTCTGACTCTGAAGGTCGGGATCTTGTTTGCGGTGGCTTGGCTTGTCTGTGCGATTTTCGCCGCGAGCGACGAATTCCATCAATCGTTCGTCTCGTCCCGAACTGCCTCGGGTACTGACGTCATGATCGACATCTGTGGCGCGCTGATTGGCCTGGCGATTTGTGTTGCGGTGGCATCCCGAAAGGCTGTTAAAGAAGAGCATGCTTAGTCCAACCGGGCGTGCGTTTTTCATAACGCTGCTGCTCTTCGGTTTGGGTCGGGTCTGTGCTGAAGATTACGCCGCGCGGTTCAAACAGTTGCAGGACCAAAAGGCGGAGGGGGCACAAATCGATTCGTTGTTGGACGAATGGCGGGCAAAGCAACCGGATGATCCGGATGCGTGGATTATCAGCGCGAATTACTATTTCAATCAATCGGTCGGTCCAAACATTTCAACAAAGCCGGCTGAGAAAGGCGATTACGCTTTGACCGACAAAAAAACTGGCAAAAAGGCTGGAAGCATTTCGTTTAAGCCGGGCGTAGCCGAGACCTCACGAAGCGCTGCGGAGATCTTGCAAGAGGCGACCGCGAAGTTTCCGGATCGCCTCGACATTTGGTGCGGACTGACGTGGATGTATCAGGAGAGCGGCGATTTCAATAATGAGCTCGCGACGTTGAAAAAGATGGTCGCTTATGCGCGCGAGCATCCGGCCAATCTTAAGTGGCTAAAGGGCGCGCCAATCGAAGAGCCGGTGGATCAGTTTGTTCCGGAAAAACTCCACAGCTACGGGATTTATTATGAGAAGAAGGAGAACCCCGAGGACGATAAACGTTTCCTCGAGATCGCGACATTTTCGGCCGAACAATTTCCCCATCATCCTTACGCATTCAACGACGTTGCCGTTTATTACTCGGTAAATAAAGACTACGCCAAGACCCGCGAGTGGCTTGAAAAAGCGCATCAGATCGATCCTAAAGACACATTGGTCATGTACAATTTGGGATATACGTCCGAAAAAATGGGCGATAAGAGCTCAGCACGAAAATGGTACGAAGAAACTCTCAAGGCCGACCCGGAAGGCGATGGGGCGGAGAAGGCCAAGGAAGCGCTGAAAAAGTTGAAGAAATAATTCGTGGGCCTGAAAGGATTTGAACCTTTGACCCTGCGCTTATCAAGCGCATGCTCTAACCAGCTGAGCTACAGGCCCCCTGCGTTGCGGAAGTCAACAGTGATCGGTGATTAATGATCGGTCAAGCTGCACCCCAGCGTTTCAGATTAACGATCACGGTTCGTTGAATTGCTAAATAATTTCAACAGCGAATGCGTCCAATTCGTTGGCAACACACGAACCTAAATAGGTGGAAGGCTGAGCCACATCATGAACCTTCGTCTGGCATATAAGCTGATTGCTGAAGCCGAACAGCAGCCGCGCGGCATCTTGAAAGTCCGCGGTCGTGAGGAAGCCTATGAAGTCCACCTCATGGCTGAGGCTGGATTGATAAAAGCGAATGAATCGAGCGAATTGTATCCGCCCGAAGCAATGATCACGAGGATCACGCACGCAGGTCACCAATTTTACCGCGCTCTGCGCAACGTGCGCAGCTTCTCGAACTGCGTGCGAGCATAAATTTGGAGGCAAGGGGATTCGAACCCCTGACTTCCAGCTTGCAAAGCTGGCGCTCTACCAACTGAGCTATGCCCCC
>CAZFZG010000210.1:0-3326 GCA_964523205.1 uncultured Chthoniobacteraceae bacterium
TTCAGATCACGCGCCAGACCAGCCACCACAAATCCACCGGCGGCATTCACAACCGTCATGTCGCGCTTGGCGCCGCTAAGCTTCCCGGAAAGAACCGCTTCGATCGTTTCCGCATTTTGGCGCGCGTCTCCGCCCTGCAACTCGCTCACCGAAGCGCGCGGAATGCCGAGCCAGCTCACATCCAGAACTGCGGAATTTATTTTGCCTTCGTTCAATTCGGCGATCGTCGTGGCGCCGCTGATCGAAATGTCATCCATTCCCGTACCGCCGTCGCCGAGACCATGCACGACCCATGCGCGTTCGCGCTCGAGTTGGCTCAACGCATCGGCGAAAATCCCAGTCAGACGCGGATCGAAAACTCCGATCAGCTGCCGTGATGGTCGCGCCGGATTCAAAAGCGGGCCGAGCAAATTGAAAACCGTCCGCTGATTTTTTCGAGCAAGCCGTTGGCGCATTTCAGCAAGCGCCCGGAACGCAGGATGATAACTGCGCGCAAAAATAAATCCGAGCCCATTGCGCTTTAAACTTTCCTGCAGCTGCTCGGGCGTGAGATCGATGGCGACCCCGAGTTGTTCGAGAACGTCCGCGCTTCCTGAGCTCGAAGTTACCCGCCGATTACCGTGCTTCGCCACCACCGCCCCTCCAGCCGCAACCACAAACATGGCCGCCGTTGAAACATTAAAAAAATCAAGGCCGTCACCGCCGGTGCCGCAGATATCGAGCATCGGGCCGGACAATTCCGCCGGATCGATCATCGGATCGATTGCGCGTTTCATTAGCTGCTTCACGAAAGCGACGATCTCTTCCGCGGTCTCGCCTTTTTTATGTAACACTGTCAGGAACTGAGCTTTGAGTTCGTCGTCAACTTGATTGGACAACAACTGCGCAACGGCAAGATCGACGTCTCCGGTGTTGAGATCGACCTCGCTGCGCAGCTTTTCGATCAGTCCTTTCATCTGTGGAGGCAGCCGTCCGAGGCTGCAAATCGAAACAGTATCGCAGGCGAGACGGCTGTCGCCACAGCGCTCATGTCACTTGGGTCAGCCACTCCCGGTAAATCCTCGGCGAGATCTCCGACGGTTTGATTTCGCTGCGGCCGCCCCAAAAAACATTGGTGTAAGAAACCGGGATGCCGCAGGCCGCAAGATGTTGATCAATTGCCGCCTTGTGTTCGAGCAATCGCGGTTTTTCGGTGCCGTGCGCTACCGCCATGATGTTCACGTTCTTGAACTCCGGACCAGCCTCCCGCCAGTAGCAATGTGTCAGAATGTGATGACGCCCAACTTCACCGCCAGTTTCAACTTCACGGCCGGGCGGGATCGCCCAATGAAAGAGCGCGTTGAATCGAGTGACGCGGACTCCGGTTTGCGACGGTTTCACGTGTTCGAGAAAGGTGGAAAAGCGACCAATGATCTTCCGCGCGCTCAAATCTTCAGCGACCCGGCAGAATTCCCCCAAGCTCACGCCAGCCTCCTTGGTGCGCGCTGCCCATGGATTCGGACGAATCTCTTCCGGCGCGAGCTCGCGTTTCAACGCGAGCAAAATTTCCCATTCGCGCTCGCCAAGACCGACAACTTCCACCCGAATCATTTTCGCGGGCTGATCCGCTTTCTCTCCGGGCTCGATCGTTTTCCGCCGAACATGCCCGACGCCAAGGGTGAAAATCCCTTTCGCCGGCATGATTCGAAATTTTGCCGCGCCAACTTTTTGGGCGAGCAGCTCGCAATGCTTTTGCAGCAAAAATCCGTGGGGAACTTTCAGTGTGGTCCAAAGCTTGTATTCCGAGCCGGCCGTGACGGTATCGGTCGAGCGCACGACGACGTGTCCGGAAAACGGATCCTGTTGAAACATCCAATCGAACGCGCCGTCGATCTTCTCTTCGGGAACTTTCCACGCGACCAGCGCGCCGTCCGCGAGATTGGTAGCGAGCAACGTTTGCCGGACCCGCCGAATCGTTCCCGCCCGCAACATCGCCGCTATCCGCGACATCACGGTATCTACATCTACGCCCGAACGGCGGGCGATTTCCTCGAACGGCTCGCGCACGAAGCCTTCGATTTTGTCTTCCGAAATCGCGAGGATCTTCGCGTTGATCGGATCGTTGTGCTCGACCGGTAGCATGCGAATTAATCGAATGTCGCGACCCGATTGTCCAACACGCACGGTGGCAGGGTTGGAAAGCGTCGCCGTTCATTAACACCGCGGCTTTAGCCCGTGTTCTCCCGCCGGCAGAGCAGCAAGAACCGTTTAAACAGTTTCGATAGACCCTGCGCGTATGCACCGCGCCGAAGCGCGGTGTTAAACCCGCATCACGTCAGTGGTGTGGCGTCGCCTGATCGTTGGCGCCAAGCCAATCGCGCAGTCTTTGCCGGCGCTGCTCGAACGTTTGATGGAGTTGAGGCCGCTGCTCCGGCGTCAGGATTGCTGCGATCCGGTCCTCGCCGCGCGAAAGAATTCCTTCGGTCTCGCGTAGATCAACCGCGCGCCGGTTGCTCAACTCGTTGTCGATCTCCTGCAGGATCGGCCGAATTTTTTGATCCTGTTCCGGCGTCAGTTTCATCTCCGTCCGCCACCGATCCGGAGTGTTGCTGAACCAGCGAAGCGGATCGCGTTCCCGGCGCATTTCGTCTTTGGCCGAGCCCATGATCAAAAAAGCGCCGGTCACCGCGCCCGCGACAAAACTTGCGAGCACTAGGAAAGCGATCTTCCATCGACTGACGGAATCCATGCCTAAACAAAACAAAGCCGTAGCGCCAAAAGCGATCTTTTTCGATGCGATGGGCACGCTCTTTTACCTGAGCCACGGCGTCGGCCATCATTACGCGCTGGTTGGAAATGAGATTGGATTGAAGCTGGATCCGGCAAATCTCGACCGCGCTTTCGTTAAAGCTTGGGATTCAATGCCGCAGCGCGAACCGATCGATGGCCCGCGCGACGACGACGATAAAGGTTGGTGGCGGGAATTGGTGGAACGCGTGCTGAATGACGTTGCGCCGAAACTAAACGAACTCGATCGCGACAATTTTTTCGAGATCGCTTACGAACATTTCGCCGGGGCCGGCGTGTGGGAGCTTTATCCCGAAGTTGTCGATGTCTTGGAAAAACTTTCTCCGCGCTTTCGACTCGCAGTGATTTCGAATTTCGACGGACGGCTGCGCATGATTCTCGAGCAGCTCGGCATCTCCAAATTTTTCAAACACATTTTCATTTCCAGCGAGATCGGCGCCGACAAACCCGATCCAGAAATATTTCGACGGGCGCTGCAAGCAATTCACCTGCAGCCAAACGACGTTCTGCACGTCGGCGACGATCCCGACCGCGACTGG
>CAZFZG010000211.1:0-3324 GCA_964523205.1 uncultured Chthoniobacteraceae bacterium
ACGAGGGGCCCGGACCGGGTCATGGATCGCCTCTTGACAAAGCATCGTAGCAAAGTCAATCGAGTAGCTAACCGGTGATGAAAACGGCCGTCTGCCTTCTGACCCTGGCGCTTGGCTTTGCCGCGGCTGGACTGCGCGCGCAAAATGAGCCGAACCTTATTCCGGACGTTGTCGATCCGGCAAAGCTGATGCCGATCTTGCCCGAACCGCCGTCCGGGTGGAGCGCGGAGAAAGCCGAAGGCTCGAGCGACGATGTCGGCGGATTCAAGATCACGAACGTGCACCGCGACTATCGCAAAGGCGAAGGCACAGACGCGCCAACCGCGTCGATCAGCATTCTCGATTCAGTCGCTAATCCCGATTACGTCGAGGCTACCACCACGGGCTGGAAACAGAACAGCGAGACGCCCGAAGGCTACAGCAAGTCGGTGACAATTGACGGCAATCCGGGCTTTGAAGCTTACGAAAAAGATCAGAAACAGGCCTCGCTTTGGGTCATGGTTGCCAAGCGCTATTTCGTCGAAGTCCAATTGCAAAACCAGGACCCGAAGGAACTTCAAGAGTGGATCAAACGGGTCGACCTGAAAAAACTTGCCGAAATCAAGAAGTAATTCTGTTCCCTGGTCACTCGTCACTTCTTCATCGCCGCTTCGCCGACCATCGGGACGAAGCGCACCGGCAAGATTGCCGTTTCGGCCAGTTCGCCGTTCTTCTTTTCCAAAAGGTATAGCTGCTGGTCCATCATTGTGGTGCCGACTGGCACGATCATACGACCGTCTTCCTTGAGTTGTCGGGTGAGCGGTAGCGGAACCTTGTCCGGCGCGCAGGTCACAATGATCGAGTCGAACGGCGCGACCTCGGACCAGCCTTGGTAGCCGTCCCCGATTTTGACATGCGCGTTGCTGTAACCAAGCCGCGCCAGGCGCGCCGAAGCTTCCTTGGCCAACGGCTCGATGATCTCGATTGTGTAAACATCTTTGACTAGCTCGGCCAGCACCGCCGCCTGATAACCCGAACCGGTGCCGACTTCGAGAACGCGATCGGTCGGTTTGGGGCGCAGCTGTTCGGTCATGAACGCAACGATGTATGGCTGCGAGATGGTCTGATCGTGGCCGATGGGAAGCGCGCTGTCCGCGTAACTTCGTCCGCGCACATTTTCCGCTACGAATTCCTCCCGCGGCACCTTCTCCATCGCCGCAAGCACCCGCTCGTCGCGGATGCCGCGGGGCTTGAGCTGTTGTTCCACCATCTTCTGTCGCTCGGCCGCGAATTCGGAACTCGAAATCGCAGCTTTCTGACACGCGCTGACGGCAATCAGCCCTGCTAGGAGAAAAGCAGGCGAAATCAGTCTCATCGCCACAAACTATACGCAGCAGACGAGGTTTTCCGCCGACAAATTCTTCGTGGTCTTCGTGTCCTTCGTGGTTAATTTCTCCCGCGCTCCATGAATGAAGACCGCAAGACTTTAGAACAGCGCACCCAGATGACGGATCTTGACCGCCTCCGGCATTCGGCGTCGCACGTTCTGGCGACTGCGATTTTGAAAGTCTGGCCGGAAGCGCAGTTCGCTGCCGGGCCACCGGTCGAGAACGGTTTTTATTACGATGTCGATCTTCCCCACCGGATTTCGCCGGACGATTTCGAAAAGATCGAGGCCGAGATGAAAAAGGAGATCAAAGCAAACCATCCGTTCGAAAAAATGGAGGTTTCGCGCGATGAAGCCCTGGAGCTCGGAAATAAAGGCCGGCTTGCCGCACTGGGCGATCGCAAACAGCCGAGCAAATTCAAGATCGACATCATCAAAAATATTCCGCCCGAGGAAAAGATTTCGCTCTATCGCAACGGCGATTTCATCGATCTCTGCGCCGGCCCGCACGTGATGCGCACCGGAAACATCGGCGCGTTCAAGCTCACCAGCGTGGCGAGCGCGTACTACAAAGGCGACGAAAAGAATCCGCAGCTGCAACGCGTTTACGGGACCGCCTTCAAAACCAGAAAAGAGCTCGACGAATATTTTGCGATGCTCGAGGAAGCGAAAAAGCGCGATCATCGCAAGCTCGGCAAGGAACTCGAGATTTACATCATCGATGAAGATGTGGGTCCGGGGTTGCCGCTGTGGCTTCCGCGCGGCGCCGCGATCGTTGAGGAGTTAGAAAAACTCGCGCGAGAAACCGAATTCGCCGCCGGTTACCAAATCGTCCGCACCCCGCACATCGCGCGCGAAAGTCTTTATCTAAAGAGCGGCCACTTACCCTACTACGCCGAATCAATGTTCCCTCCGATGGAACTTTCCGAAAGCGGAGACCGGATACCGGATACCGGAAAGGAGGACGAACGTTCCATCCGCAATCCGCAGTCCGCAATCCGGTATTACTTGAAGGCGATGAATTGTCCGCATCATCACAAGTTGTTTGCGGCAATTCCGCGCAGTTATCGCGATCTGCCGTTGCGGCTCGCGGAGTACGGGATGTGTTATCGCTACGAGCAGAGCGGCGAGCTATTCGGACTCATGCGCGTGCGCTCGCTGCAAATCAATGACGCGCACATTTACATGACGCCGGAACAATTCGAAACCGAGTTCAACGCGGTAAACCAGATGTATCTCAATTATTTCAAGCTCTTCGGGATCGAGAAATATCTGATGCGTTTCTCAACCCACGATCCGTCCCGCCTCAGCGGGATCGGTGCAAAATTCGTGAACGAGCCGGAACTTTGGAAGCAAACCGAAGAGATGACCCGCAACGTTTTGAAAAACTCGGGAATCAATTATGTCGAAGTTCCGAACGAAGCCGCGTTTTACGGGCCGAAGATCGACGTCCAGGCCTGGAGCGTGATCGGCCGCGAGTTTTCCATCGCGACCAATCAGGTTGATTTCGCGCAGCCGCGTCGGTTCAACCTGGTTTACAAAGATAAGGACAACAAAGAGAAGGTCCCGATCTGCATTCATCGCGCCCCACTTGGCACGCATGAACGCTTCATTGGTTTCTTGATCGAGCATTATGCCGGAAATTTCCCACTCTGGCTTTCACCCGAACAGGTCCGCATTCTCACCATCGGCGATGACGCCAAGCTGGTTGATTACTCGATGGCTATCTTAAAAGAACTGCGCGGGCATCAAGTCCGGGCCGAGATCGACGCGAGTACTGATCAGATCAACGGAAAGATTCAGCGAGCCGAGCAACTAAAAGTCCACACCATGCTCGTCATCGGCAAACGGGATATGGAAGCAAACGCCGTCAGCGTTCGCATTCACGGCAAAGGAAATCTCGGCGCCAAACCGCGCGCCGATGCGATCGCCGAAATCTTATTGTCGATCAAAGAGCG
>CAZFZG010000212.1:0-3308 GCA_964523205.1 uncultured Chthoniobacteraceae bacterium
GTCGGTTTTGGTGCGAATCAAACGACCAACGCCTTGTCGAAGTTTCAGGATCGCTTCCGGCAATGAGAACTCGGTAAACGCATCGCCGCCGCGCTCCTGAATCAGCTCGAGTTTCGCCTCAATTAGCGGTGTGTCCGGAACCGCGAATGGCAAACGCGTGATGATAACATTGGAAAGCGCTTCGCCCGGAACATCGACGCCGCTCCAAAAACTGTCGGTTCCAAAGAGCACGCTGCGCGGGGTCGATTTGAATTGCTCGAGAAGTTTGGTTCGGGGCGCGCCGCCTCCTTGCACGAGCAAGTTCATCCCCTGCTCCACGAAGAATTTCTGCATTTCACCGGCAACCTGCTGCATGTCTCGATAACTCGTGAACAAGACGAACGCGGCGCCATCGGTCTTTTGCACGAAATGCGCGATCCAGCGTTCGAGTTCCTTGTGATACCCGGCGTCGCGCGGGTCGGGCATTTTCTGCACGACGAACACTTTCATCTGCTTTTGAAAATCGAACGGGCTGCCAAGCTGCAACGGTTCGGCCTCGGTTGCGCCGATTCGCTCGCGGAAATACGCGAGATCAGCCCGCCCGACCGCGAGGGTTGCGCTGGTCATGACGCAGCAGCAATTGTCCCGGAAAATCATTCGCCGCAGAACCGGCGCGAGATCGACCGGCGCGGCGTTGAGCGAAAGAAATTGCGCGGTCTTGCCGGTGCGCTCGACCCAGTAAACGTGTTGCGGAGCGGCTTGTTCGAGAAAGATCGCAATCCCGTCGCGCGCGTCACGAATGCGACGAGCGAATTCCTGAAGCTCAGCCTTGATGATCTCGTCATCGGCGCGTTTCACTACCTCGGAGATGCGCGCCTGAAGCGCGACCAGCCGGCCGGTGATGGTGTCCGGGACAAGGTCGACATCGCGCACCCGAAACTCGCGGCCCTTTCGAAAATCGGATTTTGATTCTACGGCGTCGAAAAATTTCTCAACGGCGTCGATGACTTCAGCAGCGAGACGGACGCCTTCGGCATCACGCATCACGGTAAAGAGTCCTTTTCGGGTGCGCGCATTGTAAAGCCGCTGGATCGCCGATCTGAGCCCGTACTGCGAAACGCCGATGCCGATCTGCTTGGACGCGACTTGTTCGACGGTGTGGGCTTCGTCGAAAATGATGAAGTCGTTCGGAAAAAGAAAACCGCTCTCGCGCTCTTCCTGTTCGTCCGGACCGCCGAGCAACATGAACAGTAGGGTGTGATTGAGAACAATCACGTCCGCGGCGAGGAGACGTTTGCGAGCTTGCTGATAGAAGCAGCGCGAATTCTGGCCGCAGGTTTTCTGAGTGCAGATGTGCGCTTCGCTGCAAACTTGCGCCCAGACTTTTGCCTCGGGCTCGACCGACAAGTCACTTAAGGTACCGTCGCGAGTCTTGCTCGCCCATTCCGCGATGCGCTCAAGCTCGTTCGTTTCCGGACCGGTAAACAATTCCTTCGAGCTTTGAAGAGCGCGCTCGAGGCGACGCGGACATACATAATTCTGTCGGCCTTTCATCAGGGCCGCTTCAAACTCCACCGGCAGAACCTTTTTCAGGATCGGAATGTCTTTGTGGAGCAACTGTTCCTGGAGATTGATGGTGTGGGTGGAAACGATTGCTTTCTTGTGCCGCTCGAGCGCGAACAGGATCGCCGGGGCGAGATAAGCGAGCGATTTGCCAACGCCGGTGCCGGCTTCGACCACCAGATGTCGATCTTCCTCCAGGGCCCGGGCCACGGCCACGGCCATCCCCTGCTGTTGCGGCCGGAACTCGAAATTCTTCGCCTTGGAGAGCAGACCATCGGCGGCAAAAATCGAGCGAACACGCTCCACGAATTCAGTTCCGAGGGAATCTTTCAGCGCGATCATCGGGAATCTCTAAGGAAAGCAGGAACCCAGGAATTTAAAAGATCTCCTTCCTCCTTTCCTAAGTTCCTGAGAATTGCTCTGCGGAATCCAGCCAATCCCAGCACTGAATTGCTGAACTATTTTCGCACATCGGCGATCCCGGCGTTGAAACGCTGGGCTATTGCCAGCAGAGTAGCTCCAGGATGGAAACGTCCGTTCCGCAATCCAAAATCCGCAATCTGCAATTGTGATGCGCTTGCTCGACCGCTACGTCATTCGCAATTTTTTACAGGCTTACATTTACTGCATCGTCGGGTTTCTCTCCATCTGGCTCATCTTCGATATCAGCGACAATATCTCGACTTTTATCGACGAACATTTCGGGTTCGGGCTGACCGTGCGTTACTACGCCACCCAAATTCCTGAAGTGCTAGTTGTGTACGTCCTGCCAGTGGCACTCATGCTGGCTCTGCTTTTCTCGCTCGGTCGTATGTCGCGAGTAAACGAGATCGTTTCAATGCTTACCGCCGGCATTAGTGTTCAACGCGTTCTTGCGCCGCTCATTGGCCTCGGCGTTCTTACCACCATCGGCAGTTTAGCGCTCAATTATTCACTTGCGCCACATGCCGAGCTGGCGAAAAAGAATTTCATCGCCACGGCACGCGCCCATGAGGTGACTGTCCAGGGTCAGATTTTCCGCAATCGCACCGATGTGCGGACGTGGTTTATCCAGAGTTTTCGGCCCGGCCACAATGTCTTTAACAACGTGCAGGTGCTGCAACAGGACGCCGGCGATAATATCGTTGAGAATTACCTCACTCCGCGCGCGACTTATCATCTGGAAACCAAAACGTGGGAGTTCGAGAACGTGAAGGTGGTTCGCTACGACGCCGCTGGAAACATCATCGACGAGAAAATGTTGCCGTCGCTCAAAATCGATAACTGGAGCGAAACGCCGTTTCGGCTCGGCAGCGCGAACGTGCGCGCAGAGTTTCTGAGTTTGCCGGAACTGCGCGATTATCTCCACTTCAATTCCGACTTTCCCGCTACTCTTCTCGCACCATTCCGCACCCATCTGCAATACCGCGTTGCATGGCCAATAGGATGCTTAGTAGTCGTATTTCTCGCAGGTCCGCTTGGAATAGGTTATTCGCGCCGCGGAGTTTTGGGCAGCGTTGCCGCGGCAATCACATTTGTTTTTCTTCAGGAATATCTATTTACTCATCTTTTTCTTGCGCTGGGCGAAGGTGACCGAGTCTCAGCAGTAATCGCCGGCTGGGCGCCGAATGTGATTTTCGGTGTTGTCGGAGCGTATCTCCTTTACCTACGGTCTTCAAACCGCGATGCGCCGCGCTTTCAACTCACCAGCGCGCGGCGTATATTCAGCCAATGAATCCTCTGCCGAACGATTGGGCGATCAAGGAGCGCTCCGATGCGTGCGCCGC
>CAZFZG010000213.1:0-3303 GCA_964523205.1 uncultured Chthoniobacteraceae bacterium
TCTGCAACTTGAATGCTATAAGCATTCAAGTTTACGGAGGAACCTTGGCGGATGTGCTGCCGAAAACGATGAAGGCAGTCGTTGCGCACGACTACGGCGGACCGGAAGTGTTGAAGCTGGAAGAAATTCCTGTGCCGGAGCCCAAGGAGAATGAAATCCTCGTCCGCACGATTGCGA
Organism: uncultured Chthoniobacteraceae bacterium; assembly: GCA_964523205.1. Taxonomy (GTDB): domain Bacteria; phylum Verrucomicrobiota; class Verrucomicrobiia; order Chthoniobacterales; family UBA10450; genus AV40. The sequence goes on from CAZFZG010000213.1 coordinate 178, forward strand.
GCGGAGTGAATCCGGCCGATCCGCTGATTCTCGGAGGGAAATACGCTAAAGAGTTTGGGACGCATCTGCCGCTGATTCTCGGTTACGACATGGCGGGCATGGTGGTGAAAACCGGCGCGAAAGTTACGAAACTCAAGATCGGCGATCCGGTTTATGCCTATCTGCTTTGGGGTGGCGGCTGGGCGGAATATTGCATCTCGAACGAAACCGAATCGGCAATAAAACCGAAATCGCTAACGTTTACCGAAGCGAGCGCAGTCCCGCTCGCTGCCTTGACCGCGTGGCAATCCTTGATCGACACTCCGAGCCGGAGTGGCACTAAGATCGACCACGGCCAAACGGTCCTCATTCACGGCGGATCGGGTGGGGTGGGAAGTTTCGCGATTCAAATCGCGAAGGCGCGCGGCGCACGCGTGATCGCGACTGCATCAACGGCAAATCAAGAGTTGCTCAAACAACTCGGGGCTGACGTCGCGATCGATTACACAAAACAGAACTGGGAAGACACAGTGCACGATGTCGATTTTGCGTTGATGCCGGTGGGCGGCGAAACAATGAAGCGAACCTATGGCGTAATGAAGAAAGGCGGCATCATTGCGACGCTCATTTCGCGCGCTGATCCGGCCGAACTGGAGAAGCGCGGCATCCGCGGCGCGCCGGTTTTCTCGCATCCAGACGCCAATGAACTCGCAGAGATCACGAAGCTGATTGACGCCGGAAAAATCAAGCCAGTCGTGACCGAGGTGTTGCCGCTGAGCGATGCCGCTAAAGCTGATGCGCAAGCCGAAACCCATCACACTCGCGGAAAGATTGTTTTAAAGATTGGAGAGGAACCGAAAATGCAATAGGCCGCAGAAGTTGTAGAGGCGCTTGCTCTCAAGCGCCTGTTTATTTAGTTCGGTGCTTGAGAACAAGCACCCCTACAACCCTTCCCGATATGAAAACGACTATCGCTGTTATTCTCGTCCTAAGTGCGACCACGTTGCACGCCGAAAAAATCTCGCTCATCGGCGGAACGGTGATCAATCCGGCCGACGGCAAAGTCTTGCCGAACGTGACGGTCGTGATCAACGGCGACAAGATTGAGCGCGTCTCCATGGGGAAACAGGATGCGGCGACCCTCGGAAGACAAATTGCCTGCGTGGGCGAGTTCATTTTGCCGGGTTACATCGACACCCACGTTCATTTCTTTCAGTCGGCCGATTTGTTCACCCGGCCAGACGGCGCCGATTTCAACAGTGTGCGGCCGTACAAAGATGAAGTCACCCGGATCAAGTCGCACCTCGAGGATGTTTTCGCGCGCTACATCCGGTGCGGAATCACCAGCGTGGTGGACGTCGGCGGGCCGATGTGGAATTGCGAAGTTCGACAAAAAGCGAACTCAACTGCCAAAGCGCCGCGCGTCGCCGTGGCGGGGCCGCTGATCTCCAGTGTCTCGCGCGAAAAACTCGACCTCGGCGATCCGCCGATCGTGAAGATCGACGATCCGGAGCAGGCGCGCGCGTTCGTGCGCAAGCTCACCGATCAAAAAGTGGATCTGGTGAAAATCTGGTACATCGTAGACCAGGATCATCCGGTCGACGCGTTTCGACCGATCGTGCGCGCTACGGTTGAAGAAAGTCACGCGCATAAAACTCGAGTCGCCGTCCACGCGACCGAATTGGAAACGGCGCGGGCAGCGGTTGAAGAAGGCGCGGACATTCTCGTCCACAGTGTCTACGACAAACCGGTTGATGACGCGTTCGTAAAGCTGTTAAAGGATCACAAAACGATTCTTTGTCCGACGCTGGTGGTATTCGAGCGCTACGGGCGGGTGTTCTCGCACCAACTGAATCTGACGCCGGAGGAAGAGAAGTGGGGAAATCCCGACGTGATCGCGTCCCTCGACGTCACGAAGATTCCCCAAGACAAATTGCCTGAGCGTGTGAAACAAGCGCTGGCTGATCCGAAAGGAGCGATGGATCGAATCAATAAAGTTTACGAAGTCGCGCTTCCGAATCTGAAAAAACTGGAAGACGCCGGCGTCACGATCGCGGCCGGAACTGATGCCGGAAACATCGGAACGATCCACGGCCCGGCGTTGTTCCGCGAATTTCAGCTGATGAAGCAAGCTGGTCTCACAAACATGCAAATCCTGCAATGCGCGACGGCGAACGCGGCGAAACTCTTCGGCGGCGAAACCGGTGCGCACATTGGCAAGATCGACAACCCCGACAAATCCGGGGCAGGCGGTTATTTCGCCGATCTCGTTGTCCTCAAATCGAATCCGGTCGATGACATCGCTCACGCGTCGGACATCGACACCGTGATCAAGAACGGCGTGGTCTATCCCGCGGACTCGATTTTGCGCTGAATCCGAGCGGCGAATTTTCCGTCAAAACTCCAAATGAAGCGCGATCTGATTACATTCCTCGTTGCTGGAGTCGCATCATCGATCTTCGCTGCCGAACCGGCGCACCCTGAAGAGTGGAAGTTTGTTAAGCAAACTGGCGGCATAACAACTTATAGCCGGCCGCATCCGGGATCGCGCCTGAAGGAATTCAAAGCGATCGGCGAGATCGACGCGCCGACTCACACCGTTTACAAGGTTATCGACGATGTCGAATCGTATCCGAGCTTCATGCCCTACACAGCCGAGGCCCGCGTGCTTGAGAGAAAGCACAACTCGATTCTGACGTATCAACGGATCTCCCCCAAGATCGTCAGTGATCGCGATTACACCATTCGGATCGAAAAAAAGTCCTGGCCGACCGAAAACGGTCTCGCTCATTTCAGCGAATGGAAACCGGCGAATGAACACGGGCCGCGGGAGAAGGCCGGCGTCTATCGAGTAAAATTAGTTAACGGCTCGTGGCTACTGGAACCGGCGGGACCGAGCAAAACGCGGGCAACGTATCATGTTTTCACCGACAGCGGAATCAACGCCCCCGCTTTTCTAGCCAACACGATTAGCGAAACGGGCATCGTGAAGCTGTTCGCAGCAGTGAGAAAGCAGGCCAAACAGCCGAAATATCAGATGCGATAGATCCCGCGTGAAGTTCGCCTGATTTGGTTTATCCTGCGCGCTGCGCAGATGCCGCGGAACAACGATCTCAAGAAAATTTTGCTTATCGGCTCCGGTCCAAT
>CAZFZG010000214.1:0-3283 GCA_964523205.1 uncultured Chthoniobacteraceae bacterium
AGAACTTCCCTGGGAACAATCTCCTCGGATCGGCCAGGCGGGGTCCACCAAAGCTTGATCAGGCCACCGAAGAGCGCGTTGAAGTAACGGACCCGGATCCGATGCAATCCGGAGGACAGTTCGATGAAACCGCTTTTCTTCTGGAGAATCGGACCCTGGCTAACGTCGACCACCACGCGGCCGTCGATTTCGAGAACGGCTCCGTCGTCCGCGATGAGGGCGAACTCGTATCGTCCGTTCTGCTTGATCGTCATTTGGCCGGTCCACTCGATGCTGAACGGGGGAGGCAGCGGCAAACTTCTGCTCCAATCGAAATTTACTTCCGCGTCGACGATTTCCTCTACGGCCGGTTCAGACCAGTTGGCATTACGAAAATATTTTCCGCGCAAGCCTTGCTGAGGATTGCGTGCCGCCACCGCAGCGTGATGAACAGCTGACGGCAAGCCTATCCCAATCAGAAATGCGAGCAGGGCGCCGCTTCGGACAATTAATGTGCGCTTGCGTTGTTGGTTTTCGATTTCGGCATCGCGCGGCGAAACCTCGGCAGATGTCGATATTTGTCTGGTCGCTCGGAGGAGCGTCGTACCGGCCAACAGCCACCAGCCCAGTAACGGCCACAGTTGAAATTGGGGCGGCAGACCAGCCAGTTGGCCAAGATTGAATGCCGCCGACTGTTTGACCAAGTCGCTCTGCCCGGCAAATAAGCCATCCGTGTTTTGGGCGAAGCGCGCGCGGAGATAGTCGGGGACGAGTAAATCGCGAGCAGGATTTTCATACGGGATGCCAACGCGCGGTTCCGTCGCGGTCGAGATCAGCATGTAGAAGAGCGAAACCCCAAACAGCGGATAAAACGCGAATCGCAACGCAGGCATGCCGACGCCAAGGCAAAGTGGCAGCGCGAGAAACGGCAACAGCGGAATCAAGTGTCGTGACCCGACGTAACTGGCGCCCGACCAATCATATTCCGACGCGCCGTAGTGGGTGATGAAGAGCAGGTATACCGCAGTCATTGCCGCCAGCAGAATTCCTTCCGGTCGTGTGTCGCGGCGCCAAATCATGATCGCGAGGCCGGGGACACCAAGCCAAAGTAATGGGTTGCAGGCGTAAATCCGCCAATGTTGTATCCCAAGGTAAAGCATTCCGATTTTTGGATAAATGGTGACAGCAGCAAGTGCGTGGATGAATTGGCCGACGCTCTGTGGGTGCAACCCTAACCAGCCGTGGCGATACGTTGCCGAGAAGGATGCTCCAACCGTGGTGTACGATTCGTACGGTATGTAAAACGGTTTTCCAAAGGCAGCCGCGTTGTAGGCGATGAGCAACACTGCGCCGATGAGCGTTCCGGCGAAACCGGCCACGCACAACATCAGTCGCTTTCGCGGGGGGTGATCCAAACGAATGATTACCCATAATGCGTAAATCGAAAGAACGATTGCCAGCAATGCGGTTGGATATTCCGACGCCACGCTCGAACCAATCAGCGACCCGGCGCCGAATGCGCGCCACAGTTGGCCGCGCGCGGACAATTCGCTACTCGAACGAAGTCGAAACAGAAGAAAAAATGCGATTGCCAGAAGCGAGGCCACAAATTGATGGCTGAAAAAGAGCGTAGAGTAGGGAAAAGCCAGCGTTCCGAGCCAGATCCCGACGACTGCCAGAATCGACAAGTATTCATCGGCTTTCATCTGCTTCAGGACCCGGTAAATTGCGACCGCGCCCAGCGCTGAAAGCAGACCGACGGTAAATAGGGTCGTGAGATATGTGACGAGGTGCCAATAACCACCGTTCACAACCCCAACCCGATATAAAGCGCCTAACACGGCTGCGATTGCGGCAAAAGGGATCACACTGATGATCGTCATTCCCGGTGCTTTGTTGGGATAAATGTGGTCCGACTCGCTTTTGGAGTAGTGGATTACATCCGCGGTGTTCCACCAGTATTTGTTGATCTCGAGCACGTGATCCTGCACGATCGCGCGCATCTGATCGAATCGTGCCGCTTCGTTATGATGGGTCGATTGATAAAAATAGCTGTAAGTCAGCCACAGCAGCAGAAATAAGATTAATTCCGTCCGATGGATGCGAATCTTCACAAACAAATTCCAAACGGTGATCAGTCTGCCACGAACAAACTGGGTCCGCCAAGATTCACAATCCGCCAAGCGATCGCTTACATCGGCGCTCTGTTGCCGAGATCCGATTGGTTGGCGGTCGGGTGGGTACTATCAATCAAAATTTTGCTTATTGTCTTCGGGGTCCGGAGTTACCACATGTTGGAAGACAAACGGATACCGGGCCGACTTGGCTGGTTGGAAATTTGGGACCGTTGGGATGCGCTCCACCTTAAGAGGATCGCCCAAACGGGTTACAGCTCCGCCGATGAACTGAAAGCCTGGTTTTATCCGCTCTATCCATGGTGCGTCAGAATCATGGCCTTTTTCACCGAGGATTTCTTGGTCGCCGCTTTCCTCGTTTCGGCAGTCGCCTCGATTTTTGCGGTGATCTTGTTACGACGGCTGGTTGAAATCGACGGCTCACCTCGGACAGCGCTGAGAGCAGTATGGTTTTTCCTAATCTTCCCGACGGCTTATGTCCTCCATATCGGGTATACGGAAGGGCTTTTTCTCGCGCTGGTCTTAGGTTCTATCCTGGCGGCGCGAAGGGATCGATGGTGGCTGGCTGGCGGACTCGGCGCTCTTTCCTGGATGACTCGCGCTAATGGTATTGTCCTGTTCTTGACGCTGGGGATCGAGGCGCTGCTTCAATGGTTCGCTACCCGGCGCTGGCGGTGGCAATGGCTCTGGATCGCCGTGGTCCCAGCGGGCTTCGCAGTTTACCTGGTTTTGAACTGGCAGGTGTCTGGTCATCCATTCGCCTTCTTGAGACTGCGCAGTCAGCTTTTCCACATGTCGTTCGCATGGCCGTGGGAGGGATTCCGTTCCGCGATCGGAAATTTGCGGCGGACTCCGAACCAGTCAGAAATTGTCGGCGGCGAAGAGCTGTTTGCGATTGTGCTAGGATTGATCTGCGCAACCATTAGTTGGGTGAAACTCCGCCCAACCTACGCCACTTGGATAACTGGGAACTGGATCCTGCTGGTCAGTGTGACGTTTGTCGAAAGCATGCCGCGATATCTGCTGACAATGTTCCCGATCTTCATTCTTTTTGGGATGGTGAGCGAAAATCGTTTCTGGAATGGAGTGATCACAGTTTGGTCGATTCTTTTTCTGGCGATCTACAGCAGTTTGTTCGTTCGCGGATGGTGGGTTTTTTAGTCGCGATC
>CAZFZG010000215.1:0-3272 GCA_964523205.1 uncultured Chthoniobacteraceae bacterium
TCAGCAAGCATTTCGGGAACCCCTCGAGTATTCATCGCGCCGGACGCAACGCGCGCGCCGCGGTCGATAATGCGCGGGACAAGGTCGCAGCGCTAATTAAGGTCAAACCGAACGAAATCGTTTTCACTAGCGGCGGCACCGAATCGTGCAATCTCGCGGTGCTCGGACTCGCCCGCTGCAAAATGGACGGCGGCGGTCACGTAATTTGCGAAAAGACTGAGCATCACGCGGTATTGCACGCGGTCGAGCATTTGGAAAAGCACGAAGGCTTCGAAGTAACCTGGCTCGACACTTCGAACGACGGCGTTGTTGATCTTGATCAGCTCGCCAAATCGATTCGGCCGGAGACGCGCCTGGTTTCGATCATGACCGCGAACAATGAGACCGGCGTGATTCAGCCGGTGCGCGAGATCTCGAAGATTTGTCGCGAGCGCGGCGTGTTGCTGCACAGCGATTGCGTGCAGGCGTTCGGCAAGATCGACATTGATATGTCGCTGGTTGACGCCGCGAGTTTCGCCGCCCACAAATTTTACGGACCAAAAGGCGCGGGATTTCTTTTTCTTCGCAGCGGACTGTCGCTTCAGCCGGTTTTGTTCGGCGGCTCACACGAAAATCAGCGCCGACCGGGAACGGAAACCGTTCCGGCGATCGCCGGAATGGCGGCAGCTGCGGAATTTGTTCTGTCGAATCGGCAGACTGAGCAAGATCGATTGTTGAGGCTGCGCGACGAGCTCTGGAATTTGATTTCGCAAAATGTTCCCGAGGCAAAACTGAACGGGGAGAACGCGCCGCGACTCGCAAACACCCTGAACGTCAGCTTGCTTGGCGTTGATTCGGAAATGCTGCTCATCGCGCTCGATCTGAAAGGCGTCTGCGCGTCGAGCGGCTCGGCCTGCATGGTCGGCAGCGTCTCGGCATCGCACGTTTTGCTGGCGATGGGTTTGCCGGTCGAACGCGCGCGGTCTGCCGTTCGTCTTTCGTTAGGCAAACAGACAACCCCCGAAGAGATCGCTGCGACCGGAAAAATCATAGGCGAAATTGTCGATCGCGTAACCAAGCGCAAGAGCGCGCATGCGGTGGCCGGCTAGGCAGCTGGAATTTCTTTTTGTAGGGCAAGCGCATCGCTTGCCTTTACCTAAACCGGCAGGCGGAGCGCCTGCCCTACAATTTGCCCATCGTCGCGATGTCGCTCTTGAATCACAAGCGCGCGAATTATTGCGCCAACTCGGCGCGAACAAACTCGGGCGCGAGATTCGCGTGGAATGGAATCCGCGACTCAAAACCTGTGCCGGTCGCGCGGATCACCGCAAGAAACTGATTTCCCTAAATCCGCGTCTGCTGAATCTCGACGATGGCCTGGCCGGACTTGACCCTGGCGTCCGCAAACTTGAATGCAAGAAGCGTTCAAGTCTAACAAGCGAGCCCTCAGTCGAAGGCACGTCTCGAAAACTTGAATGCAATATGCATTCAAGTTCAGTCGGCAACAGCGAGAGCGTTTCAAGAAGACGTGCGCCGCATCCTATGGTTGACGACGAGATTGATCGCACATTGCGGCATGAGCTGGCGCATTTGCTCGCCCAATGGCGAGCCGGCCGACGTCGAATCGCGCCGCACGGAATCGAATGGCGCCAAGCGTGCTGCGATTTGGGAATCGCGGACGAAGCGCGTTGTCACAATCTGCCGTTCGCGACGCGAACCTACGCGGCGCGCTACGTTTATGTCTGTCCGAACTGCAAAGAGAAATTCCCTCGCGTCCGCCGGATTCGCCGCGCCATCGCGTGTCTCGTCTGCTGCCGAAAACACAACGGTGGCGATTTCGATCCGCGGTTTCGGCTCAAGCGGGTGAACCGCGCTCTCCCAGCGCGATGAGGTAGCGGCGGTTCACCGAACCGCCATGGCGATTGAGGTCAATCGCCGCTACCTGTCTCAGGTATTTTCAGAACGCCCGTTCTTCTCGATCGCCGCGATGTGAAGAGCGGAAACGGTGACGCTGCCACCGTCATCAAACCAAATCACAACACGACTGCCACGCGGATTAATCCCAGCATGATCGCGGCTTGGGACCGGATAACGCTTTGTGACGATCAAAAACGGCTCGAATGGCGCAGCCGCTAAAAACTGACGAATGTCTGGGGTCATGGCCGATATTAAGGGCTTCGAGGCTTCGTATCAACGCGAACAGATCTCAACAGAAGGAAACAAAGAATCTGACCTAAAGGCCTAAGCCTTCGTTTTCTTTGTTACCTTCTGTTCAAGTCCCCGATTTCGATCCGGGCTTTCGACTCAAACTGGTGGATCGCGCTGTCCCAGCGCGATAATCCCCAACGCGCTCGGAGAGCGCGTTCCACCTTTTGTCATATTGTGCCCCTAAAATAATGGACCGCGCGCGTCCCTCCAATTTTTTGTAGCGGCGTTTGTTCTCAAACGCCGAATTAATAGACAGGCGCTCGCCGCGGCGAGCGCCTCTACAACGTCTGAGGCAATTATTTAGCGGTGAGTTCGGCTTGTGCGTATCGCCGTTTCCAGTCCTCGATCTGTTTCTTTTGCTTTTCTTCCAGCACATCTCCGAAGTATTGCCCATTAATTGTTCCCTCAGCGTATCCGCCATACTCGAAGAATAGTACGATCACATCTGTTGCACGTCGGAACAGGAAACCGATGTTTCTGGGCTCTCGTCCTATCACAACACCGTCATAATGGCCGTGAAACCAATTTCGCTCTTGGCCGAGCAGTCGCACAATCTCGCGACGCGCTTCTCCGGATAGAAGTCGCATGTGTCTGTCGTCGCGATGCGGCTGGCGAGGAGTGCGATTTGGGAAAACAAAAACCTCATCAGCGCTACTGATCGCACGCATCACTTCCGGATCGTAGATATTGAAAGGACCCCACGACCAGTCGTGCGACCGGGAACCGTCGTATTCAATTCCGGCAAAACGGCCGGCCTCAATATATCCTCGGTCTCGCGGTCGTAAGTAAACTTTGATGCGAGCGCGGTTGAGGACCTCTAGTTTCGATACTCCACCGCGACCGTCTCCAAGTTTAATAGCATTGCGAAGATCGGCGACTTGAATGTCATGCAAGTTTCCGTAAACCGGCACGCCATCGACGCGTTTTACTTCGCGTGCGCTAACGAAACTCGCGGTCCCGATTGCAACCCAAACAAGACAGAAACGAATCGATTTAAACTTCGTCACTTTTCTCACCTTTGGCTGCTTTTTGGCCGCGGAGTTTTGCCTGGATGAAGTTGTCGATCTTGCCGTCCATGACTTCCT
>CAZFZG010000216.1:0-3269 GCA_964523205.1 uncultured Chthoniobacteraceae bacterium
CCATGTACTCCGACATGTCGATCTGAATCAGCGCGTCGCGATCGCCGAACATGAATTCAGCCAGCTTCTGAGCGAGAAATGTTTTTCCAACACCGGTCGGACCAAGGAAAATAAAAGAACCAATCGGACGCCGCGGATCTTTGAGATCGGCGCGGCTGCGGCGCAGCGCTTTTGAGATCGCCGTGACCGCTTCGTCCTGGCCGATGACTTTACCTTTGAGCTCCTCTTCCATTTTCAGGAGCTTTTCGGTCTCGGCCTGTTCCATTCGTTGCAACGGAACACCGGTCACTTTCGAAATGATGTGCATCATGTCGTCACCGGTCACGAGCACTTCTCTTTCTTCACGCTCCTGACGCCACTTCTGCAAAATGGCATCCAGTTTCTCCTTGGTCTGCTTTTCCTTGTCGCGCAGCGACGCAGCTTTTTCGAAATCCTGCGCTTTGATTGCGGCTTCCTTTTGCAAACGAATCGTTTCGATTTCTTTTTCGATCTCCTTCACGTCGGGTGGACGCGTCATCGCGTTGATCCGGGCGCGGGCGCCAGCTTCATCCATGACATCGATCGCTTTATCGGGCAGGAAACGCCCGGTGATGTAGCGCTCCGAAAATTTTACCGCAGTCTCAAGCGCCTCGTCAGTCAGTTTCGCCTTATGATGAGCTTCATACTTCGGACGCAGCCCTTTCAAAATTTCAATGGCCTCGTCGATCGTCGGCGCATCGACCTTTACCGTTTGGAAGCGACGCTCGAGCGCGGCGTCCTTCTCGATGTACTTACGATACTCGTTCATGGTGGTCGCGCCGACGCACTGCAATTCGCCGCGACTCAACGCCGGCTTGATGATGTTCGACGCATCCATCGCACCCTCCGCCGAACCGGCGCCGACAATCGTGTGTAGCTCGTCGATAAAAAGAATTACGTTCTTGGAGCGGCGAATCTCGTCCATCACCGCTTTGATTCGTTCCTCGAACTGGCCGCGGTATTTTGTGCCCGCGACCATTAGCGCGAGATCGAGCGTGACCACGCGTTTGTCACGCAATAGTTCGGGAACATTGCCGCTCGCGATTTCCTGGGCCAGACCTTCCGCGATCGCGGTTTTGCCCACGCCCGCTTCGCCAATCAACACCGGATTGTTTTTTGTGCGGCGGCAAAGAACCTGAATCACGCGTTCGATCTCATTGCGGCGGCCGATAACCGGATCGAGCTCGCCTTTCTTTGCCAACTCAGTTAGATCGCGGCCAAACGCGCGGAGCGCGGGCGTTTTAACATCCTTCTTCGAAGTCGGCTCGCCTTCTTCCGATTCCGACGGAGTGAAGTTCGGATCAAGCTCCTTCAAGATTTCGTTCCGGGTGCGTTCGATGTCGATCTCGAGACTCTTCAATACCCGTGCGGCGACACCTTCGCCTTCGCGCAGAAGCCCGAGCAAAATATGCTCGGTGCCAACGTAGGAGTGATTGAGCGCTTTCGCTTCCTTGCCAGCCAGCGCCAGAACTTTTTTCACCCGTGGCGTATAGGGAATGTTGCCGACGATTTTCGTTTCCGGTCCCGAGCCGACTTGTTTCTCGACTTCCATCCGAACGGTTTCGAGATCGAGCCCCATTTTTTGCAGAACGTTGACTGCCACGCCCTGGCCGAGCTTGATCAACCCGAGCAAGAGGTGCTCGGTGCCGACGTAATTATGATTGAACCGGTCGGCTTCTTTGCGAGCAAGCTGCAAGACCTGTTGGGCGCGGGGAGTGAAATTGTTCATTGTTCTGTCGGCGTCGGTTCCGAGCCGTTGCCCGCTTCCTTCACCAGCTTACTGATATCAGGTTTGGGAAGCACTTTCAAACGGGTCCGAATAATCTGGGCGCGAAGATGGTCGCGTTCGTCCGCGCTGAGCTTCTGTTGCGAGCTTCTCTGAAGATGTGCCGGCTGGGTATCTATGAACAATTCGTCGACCGGCAGGCGTTTGTCTTCCGGAAACGCCCCGAGATCGATTCCGAGCTTGATGATGGACAACAAATTGAGTGCCTCTTTCGAGCTCATGGCATGCGCATATGTAAGCACGCCGTATGCTCGACCGATCTGGTCCCACAGCGTGTTCGATTTTTTCTGAATCAGAACCTGCCGCGCGTCGTGCTCCTTTTGGATAATGGTCTCGATAACTTTGGTCAACCGCGAGATGATCTCGTCTTCCTTTTCTCCCAGCGTAGTCTGATTCGAAATCTGGAAGAGATTACCCATCGCTTCCGTCCCCTCGCCGTAAAGACCGCGAACCGCGAGACCGATCTTGCTGACCGCTTGGACGACCTGATTGATTAATTCGCTCAGCACCAAGCCGGGCAAATGCAACATCGCGGACGCCCGCATGCCGGTGCCGACGTTCGTCGGACACGCGGTTAAATAACCGAGCCGCTGATCGTAAGCGAACTCGAGCTCGCTCTCCAATGCGGTGTCGATCTTGTCGAGAAGTTTGAACGCCTGCTTCAATTGGAGCCCGGAGCGCATCGATTGCATTCGCAGATGATCTTCTTCGTTGATCATGATGCTGAGGGTTTGGCGCCGATTCATGATCACCGCGCTGCCCGCGCTCTTGGCCGCGTGTTCGCGGCTGATGAGATGACGCTCGACCAGAACCTGTTTTTCCAACGCGGACAGGTCTTGCAAAAATTCCGAAAACGAATCCTGCATCTCGGGAAGTTTCTCGACGCAAGGCTTGATCAGCTCGAGCACTGCAGTGCGCTCAGCCTTCTTAGCCCATCCCGGAAATGCCCGGTTGCGTAAATTGCGCGCCAGCCGCACGCGGCTACTGATCACGATTTGATGATGCGGTCCTTCACCACGGAGCCATTCCCCGGGGTTCGACAAGACATTCGAAAATTTCACGGCCCTACCTCGTCGATTCGCTTTCGAGCTGCTTGATCTGGTCCCGCAGAGATGCGGCCGTCTCGTAATTTTCCTCAGCCACCGCTTTTTGCAGACTTTCGCTCAAGTTTCGCATCCGATCGCTCAACTCGACCGCCCGATGCGCGCGCTGCGGGACCTTGCCGACATGCGAGGTCCCTTTGTGCATCGCTTTCAGCAACGCGTTGAGAGCTTCGGTGAAAGTCACGTAACAAGTGCTGCAGCCGAGCCGCCCGGTTTTCTTGAAATCAGCCTGAGTAAAACCGCAAACCGGACACTTCTGGGTTGGCCCTCCCTTTTCGATTTCTTCGGCGGCGCCGATCCCGAGCAGGAGGTCAGCCAGGGCAAAACCGGTCGGGTCCTGCACGCCCTTTTCCTTCGAGCAC
>CAZFZG010000217.1:0-3266 GCA_964523205.1 uncultured Chthoniobacteraceae bacterium
AGTTTGTCCCTTTCGTCGGCCTGCGCTTCCGCACGAAGTAATTCTTTATGTACAGCAAGCCAGTCCGCTCGGCTTGGAATCTCCAATATCCGTGGAACTAGAGCACGTAAGATTAACAGAGTAGCGACAGCGAGAAGCGCGCATCCGACTCGAGTGAGAACTAGGCTCCAAATCAACAAAGGACCGTGATACCAAATGTTCAGGAGCCCGAAAAGCGCAGTAAGCCCGCACAGGAATAGAAAGGTGGCGACGCACAGAACGATCCCCCCGAAAGGTACGTCAGATCGCTCCCTAACGATTCGGAAAAGCGAAAATGGCATAATGCAAAAAGCCACCGCCGCACACAAACTCGAGGCCAGGCTAAGCCAAGTCAGGAATTGAGGGGGTGTGTAGGCTTTCGACCGTTGCACCAGAAGCGAAAACAGATCGGCACCAAACAGCCACAACCCAAAAACCGTTAGGCTAAAAAGCAGGAGAAATCCTGCATAGCGACGGACGACCTGTTGTAGAGTTACGTCCATAAGAATATCACTCTGCCGGCTCGGAAAGCAGCAGCGACCGTTCCAACAGAGCCTGCCTGTCTCACCGCTCACAAATCATTCAAAATTGACGACCTTTGTCCAGTTCATTGAACGTTCGGCTTGGCAGCCACCGGTCTCGCATCTATTAAGAGCGACCACTATGCGCAAGCTGCTCTCGCTGACGTTGCTTCTCACTCTCGTAGCCTACAATTCCTTCGCGCAAAAACGCAGCATCACCGAAAAGGATCTCTGGGACTTTGTCTGGATCGGTGATCCGCAGGTCTCGCCAGATGGATCGCGAGTGGCGTTTGTCCGCGTAACCGCGAATGAGAAACGGGAAGGCTACAGCACTTCGATCTGGTGGGTGCCCGCTTCAGCGGACGCCGAACCACATCAGTTGACCAAAGGCGAACACGATTCGACACCGCGTTGGTCGCCCGACGGGAAATATCTTCTTTTTGTGCGCGCGACCGAAAAGGACGGCAAACCTGAGTCGCCACAATTGTCGATCTTGCCAATGGCGGGCGGCGATTCATTTTCAGTCACGGACCTGCCCAAAGGCGCGAGCAATCCGGTTTGGTCCCCAGACGGAAAGACGATTGCGTTTACGAGTGAGACTAATGCCGAAGATTTGGCGAAGCAGGAACAGAAAAAGAAGAAAGAAGAAGAATCAAAGAAAGCGGTGAGCGCCACTTCGCCGGTGGCATCGGCCGCACCGTCCAAAACGCCGGCCGACAAAAGCGGTAAAACTGAAGGCGAGCAGACGACGAAAAAGGCTGAAGGTGAATCAGAACACGAAAGCGACGTCCGCGTGATCACACGTGCGGTTTATCGCGAGGACAACGAAGGTTACGCGGATCCAAAGCATCCCTCGCATATTTGGGTAGTCCAGGCACCCCACAACGCGGACGAGAAAGTGCAACCTAAGCAGCTCACCTTCGGCCGTTTTGATGAAGGCAGCATTGTCTGGTCAAAAGACGGCTCGCAGGTTTACTTCGTTTCACTGCACGTTGATGAACCGTACTACGAGCGCCCAAAGAGCGAACTCTATTCGGTCAGCGCGGCCGGCGGCAGCGCCACCAAGCTCAACACCATCGACATGGACATCGGCGGGCTGGCACTCAGTCCAAACGGCAAACAGCTCGCTTTCGTCGCCTCGATTACTCAACCAATCAATTCCTATTCGCAGCCTGACCTTTGGATTGTCGACCTTGCGCCGAATGCGAAACCGAAAAATCTCACTGAGAAGTTCGACTTCGACATCGGCGATTCGCTGATTGGCGATTGCGAAACGCCCCGCGCCGGCGGGCGAAACGCGCCGATCTGGACACCAGACGGTCGTTCGTTGATTCAAATCTATTCCAAGGAAGGCAAAGCTAACGTGGCGTCGTTCGATGCCGAATCCGGTGCGCAGACAGATTTGACGACCGGAAATCAGGCCGTGATCAGACTACGTAGCTCGACTGATACGTCGAAACTCTTTTACACGGTCTCAACACCCACCAGGCTCGGCGATTTGTTCGTGCTCGATCGCGGCGGCGGCGAACCAAAACAGCTTACCCATCTCAATGACAAACTTTTTGCCAATCTCAAACTAACCGATCCAGAAGAGATCCATTACCAGAGCTTTGATGGGAAAGAGATTGAGGCTTGGTTGCAGAAACCGTCGGACTTCGACCCCGCAAAAAAATATCCGCTCATTCTGAACATCCACGGCGGACCGCACACGGCCTACGGTTACCTTTTCTTTCACGAATTCCAATGGATGGCGGCGAAAGGTTACGTGGTGCTGTTTCCGAATCCGCGCGGCAGCACCACCTACGGCCAGGAATTTGGCAACGTGATTCAGTACCACTATCCCGGCGACGATTTCCAAGATCTAATGGCCGGCGTGGGTGAAGTGATCAAGCGCGGTTACATCGATATTAAGAAACTCGGCGTAACCGGCGGAAGCGGTGGCGGATTGCTGACCAACTGGGTGGTTGGTCACACTGATCGGTTCGCGGCCGCGGTATCGCAGCGCGACATCGCAAGCTGGGCACACTGGTGGTACACCGCGGATTTCACGTTGTTTCAGCCGAACTGGTTCAAAGGCCCACCGTTCGACCAGGAAGAAGATTTCAAAGCGCGTTCGCCGATCACTTACATCAAGAACGTGAAGACGCCGATGATGTTTATTTTAGGCGAATCCGATTATCGCACCCCGCCCGGCGCCGGAGGCGAGGAAATGTTTCGCGCACTTAAGTTTCGAAAAATTCCGACGGTGATGGTGCGCTTCCCCAATGAATCGCACGAACTTTCGCGGTCCGGTCAGCCATGGCATCGGGTCGAGCGATTGCAAAACATTGTCGGCTGGTTTGATCATTGGTTGATGGGGGTGCCCAAACCGGAATACGAAATCGCGCCGGTGGAAGGTCAAAAAACGTCAGACCCTAGAAAAGGCCTTCGGTGAACGGCCAATTCCAATACTGCGTGAAAATCAGATTAGCATTTTACCCAGCGACGCATGACGGCAAGGCCAGCGAGAGCAAAGCCCAGCAGCGCTGCGGTTGTACCGCCATCTGGAACGGATTCTAATAGAAGGTCAAAATTTGACAGACCGCGGTGGACTCCACTCGAGTTGGTCGTCGCGAAAAATAATCCTTCGTTTGTGCCACTCGTTGCGTCGTTAATAGAGAAGAAGTTCTCATCCGTGCCACTACCGCCATGAATGCCAACGCCGGCTAACACAAATCCCGGGTTTAG
>CAZFZG010000218.1:0-3248 GCA_964523205.1 uncultured Chthoniobacteraceae bacterium
CTCGCTGCCAAATTATTGCTCCCTAATTTCGACCGAGATTACGAGCTAATGCAGCAGGTCCTTGATCGAAAGAGCCAGGGCGAGGAGGATTTATCCTAGCCCGCGGCGTTGCTTTAAATATCGCAAACTATGCAACAATTTATGTTGCATGACTTAAAACATGCCGTAGGATTACGGTATGATCAAAATGCGCAACTTCGCGCTCCACATTACGCCGCAGCAAAAACAGGCGCTCAAACGCTTAGCCGATAGTTCCGGTATGACTTTGACCAAGTACGTCGAGCACGTGCTGAATGACGCTGTTAAAGACCGAGCCCTCTACCGGACGACAACAGAACGAGTCCCAGAGCAGCGCCGGGCAACGGCAAGAGTTTCTTAACGGCGAACGACGCGCCCGAGCCCGCGAGATGGGCGACTTCCTGGCTAATCTCAAAACCGGAATGAATCCGGAAGCCCAAAACAAAGTCGTGAACGCGTGGCAAGAGTCCGCGCGCTACTGGGAGAAGTATCGCGCGCTGATCGCGCAGATGTTCGCGCCGTTAACGGCCGGGCTAATCGAAGAGGCACGGATCGGCATTGGTCAGAAGGTGCTCGATATCGGTGGCGGCAGCGGTGAGCCGTCGCTCACGATCGCAGAGATTGTCGGACCAAGCGGATCGGTCATGTACACCGATCCTGTCGCCGGTATGGTCGAATCTGCTCAGGCCGAAGCAGGCCGGCGCGCTCTGGCCAATATCGAATTCAACCAATGTTCCGGCGACGATTTACCCTTTGCCGACGCGACATTTGATGCAGCTGTCGGCCGGTTGTCAGCAATGTTCTTTGTCGATCCGCTTGCCGGAGTGCGGGAAGCGCTGAGAGTGGTTCGCGACGATGGATACGTTTCTTTTGCGGTTTGGGGTCCGAAAGAAGCGAATCCGTTCTTTTCAATCGTTAACGACGCAGTCGATCGGTTCGTGGAATCTCCCAAAGAAGACCCGGATGCGCCGGATGCATTTCGGTTTGCTGATCGCGGTAAGCTGGCTGGGATCTTGGAAAAAGCCGGCGCTGAAAACGTGATCGAGCGCGAGCTGAATTTTCAGATCGAGGCGCCAATTGCGCTCGACCAGTTCTGGCAGCTGCGAACTGAAATGTCGGAAAGTTTGCGCAAGAAAATGACGGACATCACGCCCGCTCGATTGCCAATCGTCAAACAGGCTGCGGCCGATGCGGCAAAGAAATATTTCGCCAGCGGCAAGATGAGTTTCCCCGCGCAGGCATTGATTGTCACAGGAAGAAAGCGCTGAAAGCGGAAAGCGGAAAGCTGATTTCGGAAGTGATGAGTGACCCGCCACGGCGGGCAAGCTCCGTGACCAGTGACAGAGCAGCCAATTGTCAGAACACTTCTGTGCCTGTGGCAGTCTGACTTGCGGTAAGAAATGTTTTAATTAATTCGCCCTCGCCGCAAACGATCATTCCTGGAAAGCGTTTGAACCATCGCGCGTCTGGCACTTCGGGTTCGCTATCGAGCCAGTCAGCCAATAAACCAAGTTGTTCTCCCGAGATCTCGCGCGAGCGGATGCGATCGAGCAAATGATTCAACAAAGCTGGCGGAAGATTTTGCCGGCGGACCTTAGGCATTCGACTTCTTCGCGCCGTAGAAGCCGCGAACGATCGTTTCGCGAATTCGAGCTGCCTCAACGGCATCGTCTGTCTCAGTCATACGGGCGGCCAACTTTGATAATTCGTTGCCGCTAAGCTGTCGCTCAGCATCGAGTTCGTAGGCAAAGCGAATGACGCCCAGCTGCTCTTTCGGGTCGAGCCGCTTGATCTCCTCGATTATCTGCTGCGCCGTCACGCCACAAAGATTACTGCGATCGGCCGCTGCATTCAACGGAAGACCCAGGGCTATTCGCTAACCCTCGCGCACAACCTTACCCGGATCCTTGTCGTCGCGTAGACCCAAAAACACGGGCTGACTAAAGAAGTTGAGAAGTTTAGAGGTTGAGGAGTTGAGGAGAGAAGAGAAAGCTGAATGGAGCGCGCGGGACGCGCGACATAGAAGGTAAAGCGACGAGGGTAGGAGCGAGTGAGCGTGGGGAAGCGAACGAGTTTCAAAGCGGAAAACTGACAACGCGGACAGCTGATTGCAGAAGTGACAAGTGACATGTGACCAGTGACAGAGGAAAGTTGAGGCGTTGAGCAGTTGAGATGCTGAGGCGGAGAGAAGATCATCCAGCTTAAAGGCTTGTGCTCTTCGCATCGATCTTGTTAGGCTCCGCCGCAACCCCCAAAGAACAATCTGAAGTGAACCCCAGAGAATCGCGACTCAATGCTCTTGGCCATTGGCTTCTTGAGGTGAGTGCCCTTTTGGCCGTCTTCCCGTGGCTTGATCAAGTCATTCATGCCGAAAAGCTGTTCGACTGGCATTTGTTTGGGTGGTCGATCGCAGTTGCTTTGATTCTTTTGGGCGCTGGACTATTATTGATTAGAGAAAAATAAAAATGGCCGGGTTTTTCGCGACATTGGCTATTACAGGAGCGGGCCTCGTGCTAGGTCTCATCATCGCGCATTTCAGCAGTCGACGTGAACCAACGCCAAGCGCCAAAGATCTCGAAGAGAAAACTGAAACGCGGACAGCTGAAAGCTGACGAAGAAGTTGAGTCGTTGAGTGGTTGAGGTGTTGAGTTCAGCCTTGCCTCGTAACAGAGCGAGGGTCTTTATCGTCACGTAAACCCAGAAACACGGGTTGTCGCAGCTTGTTGTCGCGAGTCCACTCACTGAACTTAATCTGGGCGACGAATTTGGGGTTGATCCAGTGCATTTTGGTCATCATCGAGGGGGTGATGCCTTGCGACCATTGCCCGGCTGATTTCGAGGGAAGATCGAGAAAGGGACAGTCCTTCAGTTCTTCAGCCCGGAATTTTTTATATAACATCGACAATGATTGTTCGGTAAAGCCGCTGCCGACTTTGCCGGCGAACCGCAGACGATTGTCTGTTTTCTTTTGCCCTTTGCTTGTCGCCAGTCCGGCATCGGACGACTCGTAGTAGCCGACGATGATCGCGCCGAAATATTTCCGCGCACCGCCGGGCGGAGTGTAACCGCCAATAACGAATTCCTGCTGGTTAAGGCTCTTGAGCTTGATCCAGGCGCCGCTGCGCCGGCCGGGTTCGTACTTCGAGCCGCGCTGTTTGCCGATCAATCCTTCCAAGCCGCGGCGTTTGACTTCGGCAAGCAGCGATTTCACGTCACCGGTGATCTCGCCG
>CAZFZG010000219.1:0-1077 GCA_964523205.1 uncultured Chthoniobacteraceae bacterium
CATGTTCCAGTCGCGTTACGTTAAACACAGCAAACTGCTGCTCCGGCACGCCCAGAAATATCTCCGCTACAAGCGCGATATCCTCGAGCCGGAAAGTTACGACCTGGTCGCTGCGGACATTCGTCGACTTCGCGCGGCCTTAAAGCAGCGGGACCGAAAGCAGATCGAGAGCCGCGCTGAAGAACTGGACGCCAAATTGCATGAGTTAACGCCGGTGACCTGGGAATCGCATTGGCGCGAAAATGTCGAAGTAATTTTGGTCGCGATCGTAGTCGCAGTCGGGATTCGATCGTATTTCTTGCAGCCGTTCAAAATTCCGACGGGATCGATGCAGCCGACCCTCAATGGAATCATTGGCCGCCCGATGACTGCGCCGCCACCGAATGTTTTTCGGCAAGCTGCTGAATTCGTTGTTCGCGGCCGTAATTACATCAACGTGGTCTCCCAACAAGACGATCAAGTGCTGCAAATCGAGCAGAGGAAATTTTTCTTTTTCTTCACCTGGTCGCGGATTATCTGCCAGCATCAAAAATTCCTGGTTTATTGTCCACCGGATCAATTGCGAACCGACTTTAAGGTCTCCCCCGGTGTTCACTATCGGCGCAACGAAGTGATTGCCCGAGGCGCGGTCGATACCGGCGACCAGGTCTTCGTGGACAAGTTTAGCTATAACTTTGTAAAACCGCATCGCGGTGACGTTTTCGTGTTTCGGACTAAACACATTCCACTGATACCAGAAGACCCCGAGACCGGCGCGCCGTTCTATATTAAACGACTGGCCGGCTTGCCGGCGGACACCCTTCGAATCGAACCTCCCTCGCTCAACGTAAACGGCAAAGTTGTGGAGGGTTTCGGGTTCCAGCGGGTGATGTCCGGCACGCCTGCAACGCCGAAAAATGGCTATCGCGGGTACGCCCCGGGTCACGAATATCTCTCCGATCCGGCCAAGACCTTCCAGGTTCCCGAGCACACCTACTTTGCGATGGGCGATAATAGTTACAACAGCTACGACAGCCGTTATTGGGGACCGGTGCCGGAAAAAAACCTGGTGGGCCGCGGACTGTTTGTCTATTGGCC
>CAZFZG010000219.1:1177-3232 GCA_964523205.1 uncultured Chthoniobacteraceae bacterium
TTACTCGGGTTTGCTTACTTTGTGTTTCAATTTCGAACGTTCACGCCGATCGAGAGCTTCGACGAGATCGATCTATCGCAGCTCATGTCCATCGGGCACTGGCATTGGCCGACCTTCCTGGAAATCTGGAGCGACGGACCGATGCCGGCTCTCGAGGGCGTCGCCGGCATTTTCGATAACGCGACGACCACGTTTCCGCTTTCAGCGATTGCGGCTGTGATGATGCTGATCAACTGGCGTGGTTTGCACGGCGCGATGGTGAGCGCTTTGCACAAGCGCTTCCATTTCGGCGGCTATCTCTTCTATCTAATTTTGTTGTTCAGCGCCATTGCGGCGTTGTTGAAACCGATCATCTATTGGGCGCTTCCGATTTGGGGCGGACTTTTACCGGAGGCGGACGTCTTGCAGGTGTCAGCCAGTATCGATGCTGCGGCATTTGTTTTTGAATATCTCCTCGGCGTTTACATCCAGGTTTATCTCATCGTGGTCTGCTTCGCCTGGATCCGGGGATTGAGCTTTGAAGAAGGCGAACTTTTCCGATTTGCCATGCGCCGGTTTAGCTACGTTTTGGAATGGGCCGGCATCGTTGTGCTGTTGAGCATGCTGATTCTGAGACTTCCGCTGTTACTGGCTTACTTCATGAACATTCCCGACGTGCTCGACTATCTCCCGGTCGAGCGAGCGGTGATGTGCGGGTTTATCATCGCCTTTAGCTCGGTTCAGATTTCGCTCGCGCTGCACAATGAAACCTTGCGCGAAGCTCTTCGCGCCCATCGCGAATTCATTCGGAACAACCTCGGCCGGTTCGGTTGGTTCCTGCTCATTTGCGGGATTCATTTTTTCTTCCTGACCATAGCGGATGCGATCATGCGTGGTGCCATCGCCGACCGGGCAATCGCGATGATTATTTGGAAATCCATCTTTGTTTTTGTTCGTGGATTCATTACCGGCTGGCTGCTGGCGTCGTGGGTCTGCCTGTTTCGACGCGGCGAAGCGGGTCAGGTTTATCAACAGGCGTGGATTGAATATTAAATGCCTGGCCTGAACCCAGCTAAGATCACCCGGGCCAGCAAATCGAATCTCGCCCTGGCGTTTATTTCGCTCGGGCGCCAGCGCCGGCGCGACATCACAACCTTTTATGCCTTTTGCCGGGTGATCGATGACGTTGCCGACGATGTCGATCTTGGTGTCGACGAAAAAAAACGGCGTTTGACCGAATGGAGGCAATGGCTGCGCGCACCACATCCTGGCGAGTCGCCGTTCGCCGCCGATGTGCGCGGGCTTATGAAAAACTACGCGATTACTCCAGAAATGCTCGAGGAGATCATCTCCGGAGTGGAAATGGACCTGACCATCCAGCGTTACCAAACCTTCGACGAGCTGCGGGTCTATTGTTATCGAGTGGCCAGCGCGGTCGGATTGGTGAGCATCGAGATCTTTGGCTACCGCAACCCCGCCTGCAAAGAATACGCTATTCAGCTTGGGCTGGCTCTGCAAACCACCAACATTATTCGAGATGTCGGCAAAGACCTGCAAGCCGGTCGAATTTATCTGCCACTCGAAGATCTGGCCCGCTTCAACTATTCCGAAAAAGAACTGTTCTCCGCAGCGAATCCGTCCGGCGGCGGACAAGATCGGCAATACAACGACCGGTTTGTGCAATTGATGCAGTTCGAAGCGGATCGAGCGCGTCAATTTTTTTCACGGGCGGCCGAAGCTTTGCCTCGAGAGGACCGGAGATCGATGGTCGCGGCCGAAATCATGGCCTCCATCTATCGTGGATTGTTGCGTCGAATGGAGCTGGACAAATTCCGGGTATTCGAAAAAGAATACAGCCTAAACAAACTGGAAAAGGCCGGGCGAATCATGGGGCAACTGCTCAAGCTTTTTTGAATGAGCACAAAGCGCCATCCGTCTGAGCCACTGAATCCGTAACCATTATATGACTATGAAAACCTATTTATCCTTCATTTCCGCTGTGGTAGTCGGCTGCCTGACCTTGGCACCGGTGGCGAAAGTGCACGCGCTCGGCGACGTGCCAAAAGCTGTAGAGGT
>CAZFZG010000220.1:0-3202 GCA_964523205.1 uncultured Chthoniobacteraceae bacterium
CGACGTTTGAGGAACTCCGCAAGCAAAGCGCGCAGGCAATTGTCGATCTTGATTTCGACGGTTACGCGATCGGTGGCGTCAGCGTGGGCGAGCCGGAGGAGGAAATGTTTCGCGCGGTCGAATCGAGCGAGCCGGCATTGTCGGCTGACAAGCCTCGCTATTGCATGGGGATCGGAACGCCGCCGCAATTGCTGGAGATGGTCGCGCGCGGCATGGACATGTTCGATTGCGTGTTGCCGACTCGACTCGCGCGAAACGGAACTGCATTCACCTCTAAGGCCACCCTGAATTTGAAAAATGCTGAGTTCACCAACGATAAGCGACCGATCGAAGAAAATTGCACGTGCGATGCCTGCCGCGAGTTTAGCCGTGGTTACATCCGTCACCTGATTAAGGCCGAGGAGATTCTCGGCCTCCGCTTAATCACGCTGCACAATCTGCATTTTTATTTGGACTTGATGCGGCACGCCCGCGCCGGAATCGACAACGGCACGTTTGATGAGTTTCGAAAAGATTTCGTCAACGATTACAAAACGCGCAACATCGACCTCTCGTCTACTTGAACGTGACCGCGTAGAACCGCTTCGGCGGAATTTCGCTGACCACCCACGGCAAAGGGCCCCCGAAGCTAGAATAAAAGCTCGCGCCACGGCCAAGGGCGGACGTGCTAACCACTCGAAGCCGATTGCAGGCGAGCTCTTCGCGTTCCGACGCTTGACTCAAGGGAATCTGGCTTAATTCGAAATCGGGAAATGATCCGACAAAAACGTTTCCGGCACCAAAGTCGGAATGAGCACGCTCGAAAGGCCGAGCGCCCCACTTTTGCATGTAGTACTGAAATCCCCAGTGTCCCCAGAAGTAAATCTTGTCAGGTTCGCTGGCGTATCGCTGGCCCAGAACTTCGGCAGTCGAGCGCGAGCAATTTGCCTCGCGGTAATCGGCGATCGCCAAAATAAGCGACGCGACCGCAGCGAGTACGATTGAAACAAATTTAGACATCCCGATCTTCTGCGGTCGCTCGAAGTAACGAACCGTCAAAATCGCGAGAGCCGGAGCGATCGGCAGCAATGTCCGCGACGTAACAGACCAGTTCAAAAACGTCGCAAAAAAGAATGTTCCGAAGATCCAGAGGAGGAAGAAAGCTGCCTCAGCGTTTCTTTGATCAAGAAGATGTGCAGCAGCGATCAGAAGAAAACAGAGACCGATTGTCACGAACGCGCCGCCTTCGATCCAGATCGGCCATTCGGCTCCTTCGGTGAAGATCCACGATATGACAAAGAATTTGTATGCGATCGCCGCAGCGACGCCGACCGCAAGTGCCAAGATCAGTTTCTGAATGTTGCGGCGGCCATCAAGTCGAACAAACACGAGTGCGGTAAAGAAACACCCTCCTGTGAATGAGAGGCCGATCAGCAGCTGAGCAAAGTGTGATGGCCTGGTCGCTGCCGAAACCATCGCGGATACAGTCGTTGCTGAGCTAAAAAGTGCGTGACCGTATCTTTGTTCAGTCAGGAAGTCGTAATTCGAAAGCGCTGCAATCGGGATCAGCAGAAAAAGCAAGGGCGGACTCAACCGGCGATGACGGGCAATGGTGTAAACGGCCAGCAGTGGGACGAGGACGACGGCGAAGTATTTGGTTAGGGCTGCGGCTGAAATCAAAATTGCCGAGATCAAGAAACGCCACCACGACGGGCTATCGAGCCCTGCCAACCAGAACTCAATCGCGTATATCCAGAGCGCAAGCACCATCACGTCGCACATCACGCTCGTGGCTGAAACAAAAAATACCGGAGTGAAGATCGTGAGCAGAGCGGCCAGTAACGGCTCGCGACAGAATCGACGCGCCATCGCGAATGTGCCCAGCACCGCGAGCACCGGCCAAACCAAAAATGCAATATGAAGGGACGGCTCGCTCCATCCGAATACGCTGGCGACCGCGGCGATGTAATACGAGCCCAGCGGTGGGTTTTGCATCACATCGGCTATCGGCTGTGTGAACGAGGACCAGTTCACATCGAAGCCATATGGATCGAGTGGATGTCTTGTAATTTGCTGCGCGATCCAGATGAACAGCGGATCATCGATGTGAAACGCCTTATTCGAAAACGGCGCCAGCACTGCGACGGTGATTGTGATTAGAAAGAAACGTGCCTTGGTTAGATTAGTCACTTACTGAGCTTTCGATTGGCGAAGTTGTATCAAACGCCGACTCAATTCGCCTCAGCAAAAATGCTTCACCCGCCGGCGATTCTCGATTGCAGCGGAAGCGTTCGGGTTTAAGCTCCCGCTCGCCGAAAATTGCCATGTCGATCCTAGCGATACTTCTAGCTCAAGCTCCAGCACAACCAGCCGCGCCTACTACCGGGCCGGGAGGCGGTTTCGGATTTTTTGTCCCGTTCATTTTCATTTTCATCATCATGTATTTCATGCTGTTTCGGCCGCAGAAGAAACGACAGCAAGAACAGCAGCGACTGATTGCCAGCTTAAAAACCGGCGACCGTGTGGTCACCAACGCCGGAATTCACGGGTTGATCGCGAATGTGAAGGAGACCACCGTGATGTTAAAGGTGGCCGATAACGTGAAAATCGAAATGGAAAAATCCGCGATTACGAACGTGTTGAAGGAGAGTTGAGTGGTTGAGCTGTTGAGAGGTTGAGATGAACATTATCGAGATGCCTAACACCGAGACGACCACTCAACGACTCAACTACTCAACTCCTCAACTTCCGCGATGAGTCCCGCAGCCACATTTTTTGCCGGAATTGGCCTCTTGGTCTTGTTCGGCTGGTATTTTGCCACCGACAGCGACAAGATCCGCCGAATTTTGGGAACGGTTCTGACGATCGCGATCACCGCCTTTTGTCTCGCATCAACCTATCCGCCGTTCGACCAAAAACGTCCGGATGGCACCACCATTCGTCCCGGAAAAATCCATCTTGGTCTGGATTTGCAGGGCGGTACGTCGTTCTTGATTCGACTGGACCCGGCGCTGAGTGCTGAAGGCACGAAGCGGCCGATTACGAAGTCGATGGTTGACCAGGCGATCGAGGCGATCCGGAAGCGGGTCGATCAATTCGGCGTAAGCGAGCCAATCATCACGCCGCAGGGAACGGATCGGATCCTCGTGCAGATTCCCGGTCTGGACGCTGGAAAAATCCAGGAAGCGCGCGACCAACTTTCACGCGTTGCCAAGCTCGAGTT
>CAZFZG010000221.1:0-3177 GCA_964523205.1 uncultured Chthoniobacteraceae bacterium
AACTCAGTCCAGTTCGAGCAACATTGTGTGACATTCGCGTCATAAATCCGTCACAAACTCAGTTCTTTTGCGGCTTCGCTCGCTCGTTTTCCGGCTTAGCCCGTTCATTCTCAGGCTTCCCTCTCTCGGTTTCAGGTTTCACTCGCTGGTCGGCGATCTTGTCCTGATAATCCTGGACCTGGTTTTCCAGTTTCACCCGCGTAATTCCGGTAAACGGCTCCTTCGCGCTAACGGCTTCGCCGAGTCCAAACTTTTCGTAGCGGGTCAAAACCTCGTTCGCGGTCTTGTAAAGCTCGAAGTTCTTTCGTTCACGATCTTCGACTTTGCGTTTGAGAATAATCGACTCGCTGGCAAGCTTGGCCCGCTCGGCTTCACTTTTCTGTGCGGCGGTTTGGATTTGTTCGTAGGCCGCTTTCCATTTCGCGAGCGAATCTTTGGTGTCGTCGAGCTCTTTCTGTTTGGCGTCCAGGGTGTCGAGCTTGGCTTTGTCTTCAGCCACTTGCTTGTTTAGGGCATCAACTTTTCCGATCAGCGTCTTCTTTTCCTGCTCGAGCTGCGCTTTGTCGCTTAGCAAGGTGTTCCGTTCGGTTTCCGCGGCACGCAGGCGACCGGTCAACGTCTGCAGCATTTGCTTGAGCCTCGCGTCATCGGCTCGCGCAGTCGGGACGAGTAAAACCGCGGCAACAATCAGAACAAATGAATGTGTTTTCGTTTTCATTAGAATTTGGCGTTGAAATCGAACTGCACGGTGTCATTGCTGAACGGCGGTCCGCCGATTTCGTCCGCGCTCATCCAGCGCAGGGCCAGAGCGATGCGCGGCGACAGCGCGAGCGCGCCGAAAACCGTGTAGCCTTTGAGGTTCGTCCCGCCCAGGCCGAAGTCCGAATCATTGAAGGCATCGACGGTCGCGTCCGATTCGATATAGCGATAGTTGACGCCCAACGCCCAGTCCCAACGATGTTGCAGCGCCGGATGCCCCACCTTCAGTCCGGCTATCCAGCCAATGTTCCCGCCATCAAACCGACCGGGTGTGCCAAGAAACGGATTTGGACTCGGGCCACGATTGTTAACGCCGACCCTGTTAATGTCCTCCCAATCGAACGCGACGTTCTCGATCCACTGGCCAAACAACGTGATGTGAACCGGATCGAAGTGTCCGAAATCGAGGCTGCCGGTTGCATCGACAACGCGAAAAGGCGTCGCCAGTCCAAAATATTGAAACTGCTTAGTCGTTCCAAAGCCGTTGTCGATCGTCGGGATGATGTTGCGAAGCATCATGTAAGTGTTGCCCTTTTGGGCAAACGATGGTCGGCTGTCATCCGTATTGCATTGATCAGAAGTGGTCAGGATTAGGCACGGGTCGGAAAATTTTCCCTCGATGTTGTAAAAGTGGTAAAAGGCGCCCGCGATTTTCGCGGTGAAATCTTTGCCCAACCGCAAGCTGGTGCCGAGTTGGCCGCCGTAGAGGAATTTGTCTTCGCTCGAAAACTTATCCGGCCGAATCGATGAGAAATTCAGCTCGGTGTTGAAGATCGGGAAAATCCCGGCGCTGGCGAACGGCGTAACAGTGACCGGTGAATCGAGTGGTAGACGATATTTACCGCTCAAAGCGAACCCATCCCATCCCAGATCTTCATCCCACATCAGCTCGCTCACTGTGAAGTAGGGATTGTCGAAACGTCCGACCTCGGCAATGAAATCGCGACTCGTCTGGCCCCACAATTCATACTTCACAAACGCGCGATCCAGCCAGATGGCGTATTTGCTGAAATTTCCGCCCTGAGCTGCGTTCGCGACGCCGAATGTTTGGTTCGTAGAAGTCGGCGTGTTGGTTTCGCCGGTCGCGATTCGCAGACCCATGGTGAATCCTTCCTCCAAATCCATCTGGGCGCCGAACCGCGCCCGGATCCGCGCGCGTTGCCGGTCTTGGTCGACGTTCAGCTGGGGCGAAAACGTCGTGCCGGTGATGTCAAAGGGCGCGCCGGTGTTGATCGCGTTGAAATTCGGAAACGCGCCGGTGTTATCGTTGCCTTCTGGGAAAAAGATTCCTTCGTAGCGAACGCGCAAATCCATGAACGGCGTGAGGCGCAGCACCCACGGCGGAAATGTTCGCGGGTTCGCCCAGTTTTCGTTACGCGCCTGCTCCATCACCTCCTGCCTGATCTCTTCACGCAGCTGCTCTTTGACGACTTCCGGAACGTAGGAAACGGTCACCGCATCCTCGCCTTCAGCGGGCGGGTTCGGTTCTGGCGGGGAAGACGGCGGCGCTGCAGTTCGCGAGGCTGATCGGGGAATTGGCGTCGGTTCGGCAAAGTATTGTGACGCGAGTTCGTTTTCGGGCGCGGGCTGCGATTTGTTTTGCTTAATCGCCATCTCCCGCGCGGTGGCGGCGTCTTGCTCGGCCTGCTTAATCAGCTCGTCAGCGTCGGCCTTGGTCAGCACTCCGCGCTCGACGAGTCGATGAATCAAATTAATGGTCACGTTTTGGGACGGCGTCGGTTTCGGCTGGGCCGAGACCGAGCCGACCGATTCACTCTTGGTTTCCGGTTGCGATCCCTGCGGGGCCGGGCTCGTCGCGGCCGAAGCAGAATTTTGCGCGATCAACAGCGCTTCATTCGCGTCCCGGTCGAAGATCGAAAGCTCCTGCCCGAACATCGCCATCGCCGCGATCCCGCAACTTCCGGCGATGATAAACAATGTTTTCCTTGATCCCATAAAATTCATCGCGGTCGCCGAGCGCTAACGTGCAGCGTGATTGGCGCAGGCATTCCGGCCGGCGGCGGTTCCGGCAACTGCAATCCGGTCAAGACTTCGTCGCGCAACGCGCTGTCCAACGACTGATCGCCGGTTGAACCGGCGAGTTGTGCGCGACTGATTCGTCCGGTTGGATCGGCCCAGACCCGTACGTTCACGTTCATGCTCGCGGTGCGCGTCTTTTTGTTTTGTTGTAGCGCTTGTTGAATCCGCGACTGCACCTGGCCTGCGTACCAACCCCATTTGCTTCCATCGCCGCCGATGCGGCCGTTGCCAGTGCCGCTGCCAAGACCGTAATTATCTCCACCCGGACCTTTGATCCCGGTGCCCAGCGGCGGCTCGTCTGGCGGCGGCGCTTCCTTCGGCGCTTCTTCCTTAATCATCGGCTCTTCGATCTTTTGTTCTTCCTGCTGCGGCGGCGGT
>CAZFZG010000222.1:0-3133 GCA_964523205.1 uncultured Chthoniobacteraceae bacterium
TCGAGCGGTTTAAGCGTCAGCCGGAAAAATATCGCGAAGAAGTTCTGCCAAATTCCTGCCGCAAACGCGTTGCGATCGAAGCGGGAGTTCCCGATTGCTGGTACGAGTTCGTCGGGCTCGATGGAGAAGTGGTCGGCCTTCACCGATTCGGCTTGAGCGCGCCCGGCGCCGAAGTAATGAAAGAATTCGGCATCGACGCCAAACAGGTCATTGAAGCCGCTAAATCGCTGTAGCTGCCGGTCCGAGCCGGACTGGCACGATTTCTGGCGGCAGGACTAATCCTTCGTTAGTTTGTCGAAATGACCCCCGCAGAGTTTAAGAAAAAGTGGGCGCGATATTCCGGCAAGGAAACTTCCGCTTACCAAGAGCATTTCGGTGATCTCTGCGCTCTGTTAGGCCATCCAACCCCGGCGAGTGCCGATCCTACCGGCAGTGAGTTATTCTGCTTTCAGAAGCGCGTAGTAAAAGACGCGGAGTTGTTTGCGTTACAAGATTCTGGCCGCGTCGCAGAAGAACCCGAAGACGAGCGCGAGCGCGGTTTCGCCGATGTGTGGAAGAAGGGTTTCTTCGCCTGGGAATACAAAGGCAAAAAGAAAAATCTCAATGCCGCTTATCAGCAACTGCTCCGTTATCGCGAGTCGTTGCTTAATCCGCCGTTGCTCGTTGTTTGCGACTTCGATCGCTACGTCGTTCGCACCAACTTCAACGGCACGGTTCAGGAAACTCACGAATTCAAGAACGCCAATATCGACGATGTAAGACCGCTGGCTCTGCTCCGCGCGGTCTTCAACAATCCGGAGTTTCTCAAACCGCAACGCACCACCGCCGAGGTCACTGAAAAACTGGCGGCGCAGATCGGCGAGGTCGCGCGTTCGCTGCAGGAGCGTGAATCGATTGAGCTGGCGGACGCCAAAACACGCAAAGAACATTCGGTGGCGCAGCGCAAGAACCTGCGCATCGCGCGCTTTCTCAACCGCATCGTCTTTTGCTTCTTCGCCGAAGACACCGGCCTGCTCCCGCCGCGTGTGGTCGCTGAAATCTTCAAAGGCGGCGTGGACGATCCCGAGCATTTTTCCGAAACGCTCGAAGACCTTTTTTCGACGATGGCAACCGGCGGCCGATTCGGCAAAGACCGGATCAAACACTTTAACGGCCATCTTTTCGAAGAAGCGACCGTTTTCCAGTTGAACGAAAAAGAAATCGGCGCGCTGGCAGAAGCGGCCGAAGCCGATTGGCAATTCATCCAACCAAGCATCATGGGCACGCTGTTCGAGCGCGCGCTGGAGCGTGCGCAGCGTTCGCAGATCGGCGCGCACTACACGAGCGAAGAAGATATTCTCACGCTGGTGGAACCGGTTTTGATGGCGCCGCTCCGGCGCGAATGGAGCGAGATCAAGGGCGATCTCGCTAGAGCGTTTGTGCGCGGTGAAGGATCGACCTCCGATCGTGCGAAGCTGCTCGCGTTCCAGAAAAAGATCGCCACCATTAGCGTGCTCGATCCGGCCTGCGGCAGCGGCAACTTCCTTTATGTCGCGATCAAGCTCCTGCTCGATCTGGAGAAAGAAATCATCGCCTTCGCGACCCAGCTTGGGTTCAAGCTTCAGCCGCGTGTAAGCGTGCAACAACTCAAAGCCATCGAGATCAATCCTTATGCCTTCGAGCTTGCTCAGGTTTCGGTCCAGATCGGCTACTTGCAATGGCGCCGCGACAACGGCTTCGACAACGAACGCGAACCCGTTCTACAGAATTTGGAGAACTTTCAGAACGAGGACGCGCTTCTTGTACCGCATTTCCGCAGCAAAGCGAAATCTTTGAAAGAAGCGCGCGCCGGCGAACACACTGCTGACGACGCGTTCAAATTCTACACCGAACGAGGGTGGCCGGAGTGCGACGTCATCGTAAGCAATCCGCCATTCCTCGGCGACAAATTGATGCGGGAAGAAATGGGCGCACCTTATGTGAAAGAATTGCGCCGAATTTACGACGATCGTATTCCGGGCCAATCGGATCTCTGTTGCTACTGGTTCGAGAAAGCGCGTGATCTAGTCGAACAGGAGGATTGCAAACGCGCTGGCCTGCTCGCCACGCAGGGAATTCGTGGCGGTGCGAATCGTGAAGTACTCAAGCGA
This sequence comes from uncultured Chthoniobacteraceae bacterium, assembly GCA_964523205.1. GTDB lineage: Bacteria > Verrucomicrobiota > Verrucomicrobiia > Chthoniobacterales > UBA10450 > AV40. The sequence continues at coordinate 2,130 of CAZFZG010000222.1, forward strand.
ATCAAAACCTCAGGCGACATTTTTTTCGCCATTAGCGACCGAGATTGGATTCTCGATGGTGCGAATGTGCATGTATCGATGGTTGGATTCGATGATGCCAGCGAGAAAATACGAAGTCTCGATGGCAAGACTGTCTCGCGGATCAACGCAAATCTGACTGCAGAAACTGACATTAGTTCCGCTCATCGGCTGAAGGCGCACGCGGAGCTGGGATTTATCGGCGTCTCTATGCATGGCCCGTTCGATAGAGACGAAACGGAGGCGCTGAGACTATGTCGCGCCAGAGGAAATCCAACCAGCCTCGCAAATTCTGACGTAGTGCGCCCAATTCTCAATGCTTTTGAGATTACGAAGCGCGCTGAACAGCGATGGATCATCGCATTTGCGCCTGAGAGCACTGCCGAAGCATCTGCATTGTACGAAGCCCCATTTTCATACGTTGAAACGCACGTGAAGCCGATCCGAGCGAAGAATCACAGAAAGGTTTATCGCGAGCGCTGGTGGATTCATGGCGAGCCACGACCTGCGATGCTGAAGGCATTAAGTCCCTTACCCCGGTTTCTGGCCACACCTCGCGTTAGTAAACACCGCATTTTCGTCTGGATGACGCCGGAACGCTTACCCTCGGATGCTACTGTCGCGTTCGCGCGCGACGATGATTATTTCTTCGCTGTCTTGCATTCGCGATTTCATGAAGTCTGGGCGCTCAAGCTTGGAACACGATTGGAAACACGACCGCGTTACACGCCGACGACTTGTTTCGAGACGTTTCCATTTCCCGAGCCGAACGAACAACAAAAGATCGACATCGCCGCGGCAGCGAAAGAATTGAACGAGCTGCGGGAGAACTGGCTCAATCCGCCGGAATGGACCATTACGCGCGTTCTCGAGTTTCCCGGCGCAATCGATGGACTGTGGTCGCGCTTCGTGACAAATCCCGACGCGCGGGGAATCGGAACGGTTCGTTACCCGCGTCTCGAACCGCGCGATGAAGATTGCACGAA
>CAZFZG010000223.1:0-1274 GCA_964523205.1 uncultured Chthoniobacteraceae bacterium
AAAGTGTTCCCTGGATATGAATCTGCCGCAGAGCGGCGGCCTTCCGCCGTATTGTTGTTCAACGGTAGCGGTCGCTCAGCTTGGTCGCGTCAGATGACATGGCCGGTCGCGAGGAAACCTTAAGGCGTCGGAACTTCACGCATAGCACTTCTGAAAGTTAACCCGGCAACCGAGATTTGCCGCCGCTAATGAGCACGTATTCTTCCGTCAAGTAGCGATCGGTCATGCCGGCGACGTAATCGCAAACCGTGCGGTGGAGACCTTCCTGTTCGAGTCGTCGCGTCGCGACTTCGCCGAGCTGCTTCGGATCGGCCACGTACCTTTCAAAAACTTTTTTCAACATGTCGCAGGCGCGCCTATTCACTTCCTTTACCCGCGGATGATAATAAACATTCGCGTAAAGAAATTTACGCAGGGCAGCGTTCGCCTTGCGCAAATCGTCGCTGTAACGGATCAGCGGCGCCAATTGCTTGCGCACGTCATCTGCGCTTTCCGGATTCGCTTTCGCAACTGAAGCCGCGCTGGTCGCGACCACATCCTGGACCTGCAGGTCGATGATATTTCGAATGATCAGTTTGTGCAGCTCGGGCTCGCGCGCGTCCGGATAATGCGCCAGCACGTGTGCCTGGCTGCGTTTCCAAACGTTGTTCTCCTCCAATTGCTCCACGGTCAGAATTTCGAAGTCAGCCGCGTCATCGAGATCGTGGCTGTAATACGTGATCTCGTCCGCCAGATCGGCAACCTGCGCTTCCAAAGTCGGAAATCCGTCTGAGCGTTGGTGCTTCTGCAAACCTTCCCGGACTTCAAAAGTCAGATTCAATCCCGGAAAGTCCGGATAGGCGTTCTCGAGAAGCTCGACCACACGCAGACTTTGCTGGTTGTGCTCGAATCCGCCGTGATCGCGCATACACTCGGCGAGAACTTCTTCGCCCGAGTGCCCGAACGGTGCGTGGCCGAGATCATGGGCCAGTGCGATCGCTTCGGCGAGATCCTCATTCAGGGCAAGAGCGCGCGCGATCGTGCGACTGATCGACGCGACCTCGATGGAGTGGGTCAGCCGCGTCCGCAAATGATCGCCGGTGCCGTTCAAGAAGACCTGGGTCTTGTATTCGAGCCGGCGAAACGCGCGGGAGTGAATGATCCGCGCGCGGTCGCGCTGAAACTCGGTCCGATAAGCGTGACTCTGTTCGGGGAATTTGCGACCGCGCGATTCGCCCGACTTTTGCGCGAACGGCGCGAGGATGGCGCGCTCGGTCGCCTCCATTTCTTCGCGC
>CAZFZG010000223.1:1374-3119 GCA_964523205.1 uncultured Chthoniobacteraceae bacterium
TCTTCCAGCCGTTCTTCATTTGTTGGACGATTCCGCTTCCAATTTTTCGCGCAACGCGCGGTGCGCCCGGCGCGCCTCCAATCGGACGATCAACAAATCAAAGAGCGCCAGCAGCATCGCCGTAAAAGTGAGCCAGACACAGGCGACCCAGAACAAAATGACCAACCACGGATGTTCCCGTGGATTTAACGCGGATTGGAAGATCGTGAATCCGGCCAGCAACATCAGCACCGCGAGTGCGAGCAGGATTAGCATTGCCTTGCGCCGCGTTCTCTGATCCCGGATCACGCCGCGAGTCGCGTGCACGATGAACGAGACCGACTCCAGCTCTTTTTCCTCGGGAAGCGTTGGCACACTTCATTTAACCCTAACAAAACAAGTGTGCCAACTTTACGCCGGGAGGCGCTGAGCGGCAGCGAATGTGCCTAGGGAAGGCGGGCACAAGACAAAACGTCTTCTCAGAAAGACCCGACAATGCTTTGATAGCGAGCGATGCCAAAAGCAAAGACGAAACAGCGGAAAGCCATGGCTTCGAAAAAGATTACCCGTGCGGTGCCGCAGCCAAAAGCTGCGCTGCGCAGCGAAGCCTTCGCCCGCGCGCTGGTCGAAGCAAGGTTGCATGCGAACAGTCCGGAACGTTTGCGTGCGTTGTTCGAAGAAGCCGCCCGCAAAGCAGCCACTGTTCCCAGAGAGCCGTTCGAAAATTCGTGGCCTTATGTCCAGGCGATGCTGCGATTGCTCCGAGCCTATTTTCGCGGCGAATACCGCAACGTTTCGCAGGAAGAACTGTTGTGGATCATCGCCGCGGTCAATTATTTCGTCGACCCATTCGATCTCATCCCAGACGAAGTTCCGTTTCTTGGATTCGTTGATGACGCGACGGTGATGGCGTTCGCGGTTGGCCGCACTCGCCAAACGCTGGACGATTTCATGACCTGGGAAACGACGGCGTTTTGACTCCGCAACTCGACGCAGCGAAATTCGCGGCTGAGTTGTGAAAGCGAAACTGCCGGCGTTGCCAAAAAGTCCAAAACGCAATCGCGCTTTCGCCAATGCGCTGGCCCGGGCCAGAAAGTACGCGAAAGATCCAAAGGCCTTGCGCGCTTTGTTTCAGGAAGCGATGCGCAAGACGAGCTCGATCCCGAAGGCGCCGTTCAAAGAGCTGTGGGGCTACTTTCAAACGATGCTGCGCTTGATTCGCGCCTACTATCGTGGCGAATACCGCCACGTCAGCGCCACCAATCTCGTCCTGATCGTCGGCGCGATAATCTACGTGCTGAATCCGTGGGACCTGATTCCCGATTGGATCCCGACTCTCGGGTTTCTCGACGACGCGACCATTCTAGCCTTCGCCGTGCAAAAAACCCGCGAAACCCTGGACGACTTCGCGAGCTGGGAGTCGACGAGTTTGTAGCCGTCGCCCTGCGGGCGAGGAATGTCGATTCCCGCTCGAGGCGCTTCGCATAGCGAAGCGGCGCGCGTCAAACCAGCAACAGCGCGGGATTTTCCAGAAGGTGGCGGAGTTCTTTCAAATACTCCGCGCCCAGCGCGCCGTCTATTACGCGGTGATCGCAGCTCATGGTGATCGACATCCGCTGGCCGACCACGATCTGGTCGCAATCGTCGATCACCGGAACTTTGTTCACTTTACCGACGGCGAGAATGAATCCTTGCGGCGGATTGATCACCGCGCTGAACGAATCGATTCCCATCCCGCCCAGATTTGAAACGGTGAACGAGCCGCC
>CAZFZG010000224.1:0-3067 GCA_964523205.1 uncultured Chthoniobacteraceae bacterium
CGATCGTAATTCTCCGCGAGTTGCGCGTGCGAGTGCGCGTCAGACGCGGTCGTGAATGGAATCCCTTTCTTGATCGCGAGCCGGATGATTTCGTCGCTCGGGTAGAGTTCGTTGACCGGTTTGCGCCAACCGGCCGTGGAAAGCTCGATGGCCAGATCCCGTGAGCGAATGAACTCGAGGGTCTCATTTACAATCGATCGAACGTCGCCGCAGGGGCGGTGCCCGTGAATCTTGATCAGGTCGAGGTGCGACAAACAATCAACCAGACCGGTGGCGGCGATTTCGCGGACGCGCCGAAAGTAATCCTCGTAGATTTCACCAATGTCGCGGCCAACGAACTGTTCCGCCCCGTCCGGGATGCTGTCGAACATCTGCGTCGGATCGTCGAGGTAATGGATCGAGCCGAGAACAAAATCGAGCTTGTCCCAATTTTTCTCGACCCAGTTTCTTCCCGCGGCCGAAGTCTCGGGATCATTGTCCAGCTCGATCCCGGCACGAATCTTCACATCGGGATTCGCAGCGCGAAGTTTATCGATTTCATCAAAATCGATGCCCGCGCGGTAACGGTCGTGGTCGGTAAAGGCGATGTCGGTCAGTCGGCGGGCTCGCGCGCTGTCGATCCATGGCTGGAGCAGCTTTGGGCAGTAAGGCTGAACCCGATGTCCCTGCGGATGACTGTGGTAGTCGGAGAAGAGTTGATAGTTGATAGATGATTGTTGATAGAAAACTGAATCCCGGCAATCAACTCTCAACTATCAATCATCAACTTTCCTCTCACGGTTCAGTCATGAACTTCTGCCGGATCCGAAGCTCGGGATATTTGGGAAAGAAAGCTTCAGCAGTGAAAACCCGGCCGGGCGTCAGGTCGCGCGTCGCAATATTTTCTTTGTATTCAATATGCTCGCCCGGGTCGATCAGGACGCTGCCGGGAGTTTCCTTGAAGGCGTGGTTCTCGGACCACTTGGTTAAAATGGTGTCCGTTGAGTTGATCAATTGCACCTCAATCCGTTGATCGGTCGGAAACTCGAGTGTGATCATGTGGTTGCCGAAATTGGTTACGGTAAGTTTGACCTCCAGTTGCCGAATTTCGGAGAGCCGGACTGGTTGGGGCGAAACCTGAAGATTAAGAACCAGGCCGCGCAATTTTCGATTCTCGTATTTTGGCAAAACTTCCGATGAAGAAAACGGGTGCAGGACGCGGCCGAACAAGCCGCGTTTCTGCATGGTGGTGGTGGTAATCGGCGTCGGCGTTGGGACCGGTGTAGGCGACGGCTTTGGCGTGGCGGTGGTTTCCGACCTGGCTTCCTGCGCACGAAGACCGGTGGCGGGGAGAAGCAAAACGCAGAAAATGATGGCAGGACGAATCATCGACGGGTTAAACACGAAAAGGTAGCGTTATCAATCGGTCATGAAACCCATTTTCGCGAGCCTGATTGTGGCATTTTTGGCCATTTCTGCCACCGGGAAAGATCGGCATTGCATCTTCCGCGTCCATACAGAAGCGAACCCGAATGACTCTGCTTCGTTCGACCGCTCGGTCCCGGAGTTGTTCTTAGGGAAACGGGACATCGGCGAAAGGAAAAAGCGGTGAAGCGCTGGTTGGTAACAGCGTTGGCGGCGATTGCGATTGCTGGCGTTCGCGGAAATGTCCGCGCTCTCGAGCTTGCCTTGCCAACCGACAACGACGCGATCTTTCACGGGGGCGGTCCCGCGTTCTACCAATACATCGAGCGCGATTATCACGGCGAGAAATCGACGCCCTGGGAAGGCGGACAGTACGGCTTCGTGCGCGATCCCGAGCCCACCCGCGGCGGAATTGTTTATACGCGGTTCCACGAGGGAATCGACATTCGCCCGGTCCATCGTGATGAGAACGGCGAGCCGCGCGATGAAGTCCGCGCCATCGCCGACGGCAAAGTCGTTTACACCAGCGCCGTCCCCGGTCACTCAAACTACGGGAAGTATATTGTGATCGAACATCGCTGGGATGGGTCGCCCTATTACAGTTTGTACGGGCACTTGAGTAAGATCGATGTCCGCACCGGCGAAACGGTGCAGCGCGGCCAACACCTCGCGGTCATGGGTTACACCGGCGTCGGAATCAATCGGGAACGCGCGCATTTGCATTTGGAATTGAACCTGATGCTCAACCACAATTTCAAAGAGTGGTACAACGCATTTCACCACCGTGGTGATCCAAACTACCACGGCATTTACAACGGGATCAATCTCACCGGCCTCGATATCGCGCGTTTGTATTTGAAGCTGCAGGAAAAGCCGGACCTCACGATTCCACAATTTCTGAGCGCAGAGGCAGTTTATTTCAAAGTCGCGTTGCCGAGATCGCGGCACTTTGAATTGCCAACCTTGTATCCGTGGATGGTGAACGGCGCGACCGACGCTGAGCCGCGCTCATGGATCGTGAGTTTCACCCGCAGCGGATTGCCGCTCAAAATCGAGCCAAGTGATCGGAAATTAAAGGAACCCGAGTTGATTTACGTGAAACCAAGCTTGGGAAGCGCGTCGTACCTGGTTGATGGCTACGCCGCTGGACCACCCGAGCATGCCTATCTCACCGAGCATGGAAAACAGATGCTCGAGTTACTTATTTATCCTTGGTAGGGAGATTGACGGTGCCACTCCGGCTTCGGAGTCGCCATGGCCACCTCAACACGAGGTCGGGCGCTTTTGCGCGACCGCAACCCCGTGCGGAATCGCACCGGCGACAAAACCGAGGCATTCGACCGCGCCGCTCGGTTTCCCGGGAAGCGCGATGACCAGCGAATCATCCACCACCGCCGCCAGGTTGCGCGAAATAATGGCGTTCGGCGTGATCTTCATCGATTCGGCGCGCATTACTTCGCCAAAGCCCGGCAACTCCACTCGCATGATCCCGCGAATGGCTTCTGGAGTTACATCGCGCGGCCCGATTCCGGTTCCGCCAGTGGTCAGAATCAACCCGCAACCTTGTTTCGAAAACGAACCAATCGTTTCCCGAATTTTAGCGGCATCATCAGGAATCACCGCTTCGCACAAAACCTGCCACCCACTTTTCTGAGCGACTTCC
>CAZFZG010000225.1:0-3048 GCA_964523205.1 uncultured Chthoniobacteraceae bacterium
GAAGTCAGTCCAACCCTTGACCTCTCGGGAGATGTGGCTAGCGTCGCTTTCACTTGAGGAAAATCGCCGTGATTCCCCGTTTTTTTCGCTTTGCCGCTGGGATTGTCGCCATGTCCGTGGCGTTGTCCCCTCTGTTGGCCCAGGAAGCCGTCGATGTGGAAAAGACCGGCAAGAGCGCTGAAGAAGCGGCGCCCGAGGAAACGCCGGCTAAATCCGCAAAGGGATCGTCGGGAAAAAGCGAAACCAAACCGACCAGGAGCCTCGAGGAAACGATGCGCCCGGAGGAATTCAAGGCTGCCGGTTTGGATAAACTGAGCGAGGACGAACTCCAGCACTTGGACGCTTATCTCCAAGGTTATCGTGAGAGCGCCAAGAAGAAAGCGACTGAGCAGGCTCAAGCCAAAGCAAACGAACAAATCCAGAAGGCGGAGGCTAAAGCCAAGGCGGCTGAAGAAGCCAATGTCGGCGGTCGCACCAAATTGGATTCATTGGTTAGCCGCGTGGATGGCAGCATCGAAGGTATCAAAGGCAATACCCAAATCAGGCTGGAAGACGGTTCGGTTTGGAAACAGGCCAATCACGACGACCATTATCGCGCGCAAGTGACCGACCGCCCTGCGGCGGTGGTGTTTCATACCACTTTTGGTTATAAAATGCGGATCGAAGGCATGCCCGAGTTCTATGTCGATCCGGTAGTGAGACCTTAGCCGGTCAAGCTCCAAGCGGTTGGGTGGCGATTGCTGCAGGCGCCAGCGCGGCGAGCCCAAATTCGTGGTGAGTCAATTGCGCAGCGCGCTCGGCCTCGCTTTCATCGATTATCACGGCAATCTTGATTTCGGAAGTCGAGATCAGGTGAATATTGATCCCAGCTTTTCCGAGACAATCGAACAATCGCGCCGCGACCCCGGAGTGCGAGCGCATTCCGATTCCGACTACGCTTAGCTTCGCGACGCCGCCTTTAGTGATTAATCCGGCCGCCTTCACTTCCTTCACCACCGGCGTGAGCAACTTCCTCGCGGCGTGGAGATCGTTCTCGTGAATCGTAAACGAAATATCGGTGGTGTCGTGTTTCCCAACGCTTTGGACGATCATGTCCACGATGATGCCTGCGCTGGCGATCGTGGAAAAAATACGGCCCGCCACGCCCGGTTCATCGCGCACGTCGTCCACCGTTACCTTCGCTTGATTGCGATCGAGGCTGACTCCGCGAACAACCACTTCCTCCATGTTCGCGGTTTCTTCTTTGGCCACTGTGCCGGCGGTTTGCCTGAGACTGGAACGAACTTCGAATTCAACGCCGAATTTTTTGGCAAACTCGACTGAGCGTGACTGCATCACCTTCGCGCCGGCGCCGGCCATCTCCAGTAATTCGTCGTAGGCGACCTCGTCCAGTTTTTTTGCGTCGGTGACGATCCGTGGATCGCAGGTAAACACGCCATCGACATCGGTAAAAATCTGGCAGGCATCGGCGTTGAGTGCGCCGGCCAACGCGACGGCGGTCAAATCCGAGCCGCCCCGTCCAAGCGTGGTCGTTTCACCTTCCGGAGTCTGGCCTTGGAAGCCGGCGACGATGACGATGTAATCTTCCTCCAGCAATTCCTGGATTTGTTTCGGACTAATGTTCGCGATCCGCGCCTTGGTGTGAAAGCGGTCAGTCAAGATGCCGGCTTCGGCGCCACTGAGTGAAATCGCTTTCACGCCGAGCGCGTTCAAGGCCATTGAAGTCAGCGCCGTCGCGGCCTGCTCTCCCGTCGCAAGCAAGACATCCAACTCACGTTTGTCCGGATCCGGCGACATTTCACGCGCCAGCCTGATCAGGTTGTCGGTAACGCCTGCCATCGCCGAGATTACCGCGACGACGTGGCAGCCTTCGCGCTGGGTCTCAACGATTCGCTTAGCGACATTTTTAATCCGCTCCGGATTACCGACCGACGTGCCGCCATATTTTTGAACGATCAATCGCATGACAAACGGCGCGACTCTAAACTAAAAACCGAGCGCGCGCCGCACATTGTCGATCTTGGCTGGAACGCTCTCAAGTTTTCCGATTCTACGCTGAATCGCATCGGGATCTTTCAATCCGTGGCCGGTCACCGTGCACACGACCCGGCTCTGATCGCGAATTTTGTCCGCCCATTTGAACAAGCCCGCGATTGACGCGGCACTGGCCGGCTCAACAAAAAGTCCTTCATTGCAGGCGAGCCAGCTTTGCGCCGCCACAATTTCCTCATCGGTGACAACATCCACAGCTCCATTTGATTCATCCAACGCTGCGCGCGCCTGTTTCCAGCTTGCCGGATTTCCAATTCGAATCGCCGACGCGATCGTTTCCGGATTCTCGATCACTTTGTTGTAAAAAATTGGCGCGGCTCCGGCAGCCTGGAAGCCGATCATGGCCGGCAGTACCTTCGATCTTTCACCCGCATGATATTCGCGGTAACCGGCCCAATATGCCGTGATATTTCCCGCATTGCCGACTGGCAGCAAATGAAAGTCCGGCGCATCGCCCAGCTCGTCGACGATTTCAAACGCAGCCGTCTTCTGGCCGGCAATCCGATCCGGATTAATCGAGTTCACAATTGTAAATTCGTTGTCCTCGCCGAGTTCGCGCACAATTCGCAACGCGTCATCGAAGTTTCCTTCGATCGCGATGACCTTCGCGCCATGCCCAAACGCCTGAATTAATTTTCCAGTCGCAATTTTTCCAGCAGGCAAGACAACAGCGCACGGGATGCCAGCGCGAGCCGCATAAGCTGCGGCTGACGCCGAAGTGTTCCCGGTTGAAGCACAAATCAAAGCCCGCGAGCCGCGATCAATCGCTCGCGAAACGGCCACAGTCATGCCGCGATCCTTGAAAGAGCCGGTCGGATTCAGCCCTTCGTTTTTGACGAACACCTGGCAGCCACGGCCGACCCGGGCGCTCGACTTTGGCGAGAAAACAAGCGGGGTATTCCCCTCGCCCAGCGAAATGACGGTTTTGCACGGCGGCAGAAATTCTCGAAATCGCTCGATTACTCCTCTGCCCTGGTTCATCTTCGCCGCTTTCAT
>CAZFZG010000226.1:0-3037 GCA_964523205.1 uncultured Chthoniobacteraceae bacterium
GTTTTGCCGTGATCGATGTGCGCGATGATGCAGAAATTGCGCGTCAATTCGATTCCCATGAAAGCCGCACTATGCGGGTGTGGCCGCAAAGGGTCAATTGTAGGGCAGGCGCTCCGGTTGCCCTACAATCAATCCGCATTAATCTGCACGGAAGTGCGAGCGAAATCCGAAATCCCAAATCCGAAATCCGAAATTGGCAAACGCCTTCTCCTTTTCGACATTGACGGCACGCTGATTCATTCCGGCGGCGCCGGCGTGCACGCCCTCAAGCGCGCACTTAAGGAACGCTTTGGGATTGAAGACGATCTTCACGACATCGAGTTCGCCGGCATGACAGATTCCAGAATCGTCACCAGCATCCTGAACAAGCACAAGATTCCTGACACCCCCGAAAATGTCGCCGCCTTTCTCGACAGTTACGTTCATTTTCTTTCGTTCGAGCTGCCTCTCCGCAAAGGGAATCTGCTTCCGGGAGTTCTCGAGCTGCTCCAGAAGTTGAAGACGCGCAAACACGTCGTCCTCGGACTTTTGACCGGAAATGTTTCGCGAGGCGCCCAATTAAAACTCGGGCACTATGGGGTCTGGCATTTCTTTGAGTTCGGCGCGTTCGCTGACGATCATCACGACCGCAACGAGCTTGGATCGTTCGCCCGCGCCCGCGCCAAAGAAAAGCACGACCGCGAATTTTCCGCCGAGGAAATCGACGTCATCGGCGACACGCCGCGAGACATCGCCTGCGGAAAAGCGCTCGGCGCCCGCACCATCGCGGTGGCCACCGGCAGTTGGAGTCGCGAAAAGCTCGCCCAGCATGATCCCGACATTTTGATCGATGATTTTTCCGATGTTAACCGTCTAATTGATACGCTCGGTTGGTAATCGACCGGCGATCCCTGGAAAAAATGAAAGCTGCTCCAATCTCTCGACCGATCCCAAGGAGGGATCGGCAAAATGTTTTGCCTCTGGAAGGCGAGATCGACCTCCACGTTTCACCGGAGGTAGGCAAGTCGCTCCGCGGCATGACCGGGAAAAGACCGCGGGTGTTGGTGGTCGATCTTGCCAAGGTCACTTACCTCGACAGCTCCGGCCTCGCCGTTCTCATCGAAGCCATGCAAAACGTCCAGGAATACGGCGGCCGATTTGCGCTGGCCGGTGTTCAGGACAGCGTAAAACAGGTCTTCGAGATCGCCCGCCTCGATCAAGTCTTCCAAATTTTCCCGGACGTCGATTCTGCGCTGGCCGCGAAGTGATTTCTGGAGCGGCCGCCTACTTGTCGCGACCTAGCGAAGCGGAGTTGGATGACAGTCGGCCGTGCGCACTCTCAATTACAATCTCGAGCGTTTGCTGAACGTTCTTGGAAATGTCGAATTCCGATGCGCGCTCGATAATTCGCGATCTGGCGGCGGAGCGCCGGGATTCGTCGGACCAAAAGCGAATCGCGTCCCGCAATGCCATGGCGTTGTTGGGAAGATCGACAATCGATCCGTGAACGCCGTCTTCGATGATTTCACTAAACCCATTGTCGCGGGTGGTGATGACCGGCAGTCCTGAGGCGAGCGCTTCCAAACACGCGTTTGAAAAGGGATCGTAAATGCTTGGCAAAATGAAAACGTCCGCCGCGGCGTAGATTGGCAAGAGATCGGCCAGCTCGCCGAGAAAGCGCACCGGTTCCTGTGTGAAAAATCGTTTCGGCTTGTAGGCGCGGGCGTCTCCACGACCGGCCACGAGCAAACGCAAGTTTCGACCGCGACAAAGTTCGAAAGCTTCAATCGCGAACCGCAGACCTTTACGCTCCCACCCTGAACCCACAAAAAGCAACGCGACCTGGCCGGCTTTTAGTTTCAAATTGCTCCTAGACCGCTCACGAAATCCGGGATCAAACCGAAAGGTGTCGAGCAGCACACCGGTCCGGACGATCTCGATCTTGTTCGCCGGATAATGATAGAGATCGACGATCTCGTTCTTCACCATTTCCGAATTCGCGATGACACGTCCCGCGCTGGCTTCGGCAAAGAGCGATTTCTCCAACTTCAAGATATCCTGGTGCTTTCGGTTAATGCCGCGAACGAATCGTTGCAGTGGCATCTCGAATTTTCGCCGACGATTGAGCCAGGCTTGATGGACACCGTCGCCGGCGCGATAGACGTCGCAATGCCAAACCCGCTCCAGGCTCATCAAAACGTCGCAGCCAATCCGCGGGCGTATGTTTTCGAGCTCGTCCGCAAACCCAATCGGTGAATTCTCCCGCAAACGTGTAATCGAGCCGAACGGCCATTCGTTTTCCGGCCATTCGTCCGTGGCAACCAGCTGCGCGTCATGACCAAGATCGACAATTCCCCTGGCCAGGCGTTTCACATAAGCTTCCGCTCCGCCACTGGGCGAGTAGCCGCGGCGGACGAAAGCGATGTTGAGTTTGTCGTTCGGCATTGCGATTTGAAATCGAAGACAATAGCCCAGCGTTTCAACGCTGGGTCAATTCAAACATCCAAAATCCGAGTCCCGTTTAGGGACGGCAGAAATGACCGCCGATCCTTTCGTCCCTGCCGGGACTTTGCCCAGATGTCTTTTTAGCCCAGCCTTGAAAGGCTGGGCTATTTTCACCGCCTGACCTAAATTGTTCGCCAATGCTAAAGCAAATCGCCGAGACAGACAGTTCTGTAGGGACGCCGCACGTCCTGCCCAAGAGTTTGCTTTACTCGATTTTTGCTCGAATTGGGGGCCACGGCCTCGATACCGATTCGTTTGAAGCCTTGCGCGCTTCATATCACGGCAAGTTCTTAGGCAAGGCCGTCGCCTACGATAATCGCCAAACCGAAATCCCGAGCCGCTTCATTCAATCGCTCCGTTGGCATCCGGTGCGGCTGATCTCGTTCATCGGCCGTCCTTATTATTATGGAGCGAAGAAAAAATATCTCGATCGGATCGCTTCCCGCCATCTGGACACTGGCCGCTACGACTTCTTTCACAGCTGGTCGGGGGATTGTCTGGAAACCCTGCGTGTCGCGAAGAAGAAAAACATCCCGTCGCTCATCGAAATCCC
>CAZFZG010000227.1:0-2999 GCA_964523205.1 uncultured Chthoniobacteraceae bacterium
TTTTGTTCGCTCGGCGCATGATCGAGTGAATCGCTGGGATTTTTGATGACCGTGGTGTCACGGGCCGGGTCAGTGTTGGCGCAAAGGCGAAACAAAACCTCGCTGGTGTTGTGCACGTCGCAGTCTTCGTCCACCACCACGATATATTTGCTAAACATCATCTGGCCCATGCCCCACAAACCGTGCATCACCTTGAACGCCTGATAGGGGTACTGTTTCCGAATGCTGACGAACACCAGATTGTGGAAAACGCCTTCGGCCGGAAGGGTCATGTCGACCAGCTCCGGAAAATTCATTTTGAACACCGGCAGGAAAATTCGAACCACCGCGTCGCCGATATAAAAATCTTCCATCGGCGGAATGCCCACGATCGTGGTGGGATAAATCGCGTCCTTCCGATGGGTAATCGCGGTCAGATGGAAGACGGGATAGTCCTCTACGGCCGTGTAGTAACCGGTATGATCACCGAACGGTCCTTCCGGCCGCATCTCGCCCGGTTGCACATAACCTTCCAGAACGAAATCGACATCCGCCGGGACTTCGAGGTCGATCGTTTTGCACTTCACCATCTCGATTGATTTTCTTCTCAGAAATCCAGCGAATAAAATTTCATCGAGGCCGTCCGGCAACGGCGCAGTAGCTGCGAACGACAACGCGGGATCACCACCAAGCGTGACTGCAACCGGCATCCGCTCGTTGCGCTCATAATAACGTTTCCCGTGTCGTGCTCCGACTTTGTGGACCTGCCAATGCATCGCGGTTGTTCGTTCGTCGAAAACCTGCATCCGATAAACGCCGACGTTGCGCGCGCCGGTTTCTGGATCGCGGGTGTGAACGTTCGGCAGGGTGATGAATCGCCCGCCATCTTTCGGCCAACATTTCAATATCGGCATGTCGCTGAGCGACATTGCCGAAGTTGATGGTTGAGCGTTGAGAGTTGAGAGATCGTGCACCACTTCCTGACACGCGCCTTCTCGAACGCTTTTAGGTCTCGCATGCAGGAGGTGGATTCCCTGTTTGAGCAATGCGAAACCTTCGCGCAGATCGGTCGGCGGTTTCGCTTTGAGAATCAGCTGAATCTCCTGCGCAATCTCGTCGATGGTTTGGCGTCCGAGCGCCATGGCGATCCGTTTACGCGATCCCATTGTATTAATTGCCAATGGGAATCCGGAAACTTTTCCATCGACCACCGGTTGCTCGAAGAGCAACGCCTTTCCGCCGCCCGGCGATTTCATTTCGCGGTCGGCCCATTCCGCGACCAGCAGGTTCGTGTCTACCCGGTCGGCGATGCGAGTTAGCTCGCCGGCCTGGTCCAGGGTCTCGAGAAAATGGCGGAATGAAGCGTAGGCCATGTACGCTACAGTGGCGCGCTGGGCGGAATTACGCGACCAAATTTTGGTTACCGGTACGGAGAAGTCAGATATTGGAACGAGACTACGCGCCCGTTTACAAACGTGACCGTTTTGTAGGGAATCGAGATCGTCGGCGGGATGTAAGAGTAATAGAACGGATCGTAAAACGGATCGCCAAAGAAGACGAAGTGGCGGCCATGATGAAAACGCGCGACTCCGACTCCGAACCCAAACCCCGGGCCCCAGTATGGACCGTAACCATAGTAGGGGTAATAAGCCGAGCCGTAGGGCGCGTAGCGATTTTCGATGTAAATCCAGGTTTCCGTCGGTCGGCCGCGCATTTCGCCCGCGGTTTTTTGCTCAGGCGAACCCCAAGCCAGCCAGACCGCACTGGTCGACATGCCGGAACGAATTTGTCCCTGACGAACAAGCGCTTGGTCGCGCGGCGAGAGGCTGTTGAAAATGTCCGGGTGCTCAGAAATTCGATGCTCGAGCGTTTCGCAACTTGTTAGGCAGAGTCCGACAGCGACCAAACCTAACCACAGCGTCTTGGAAATTGTATTCATAAAAAAATGATACAGGGCCGACTTTGCCGGTCAATCCTTCGATGCCTTGATTGAACACCGTGTTGTCGATAACGTTGCAATTGAAAATGGAAGATCGCTACGGCCACCGCATTTCCTACTTGCGCGTTTCAATCACCGATCGGTGCAACGAGCGCTGTAACTACTGCATGCCTCGCGAGCTTCAAGAATGGCTGCCCCGTGAAGACATTCTTAGTTACGAAGAAACTCTCCGGCTGATTCGCATCGCCGCCGATCTTGGCGTCACCAAAATCCGCGTGACCGGCGGTGAGCCGCTCACTCGCCGAAACATCGTCGATTTCATTCGCGAGATTCCGAAAGTGCGCGGGATAACGAGTCTCGGAATTTCCACAAACGGAACATTGCTCGCGCACCAGGTTGGCGGACGAACCATGGCCGGGGCGTTGCGCGCTGCCGGGGTAGATTCAGTTAATATCTCCCTCGATACTTTGGATCGACATCGTTACGCGGACATCACCGGCCGCGATTTCCACCCTCAGGTTTTGGAAGGAATCAATGCCGCCATAGACGCTGGATTCGGCCAGATCAAACTCAACGCCGTGCTGATGCGCGGTCGCAATGAAGATCAGCTCATTCCGTTGGTCGAATTCGCCGCTGCCCGCAATCTGATCCTGCGTTTCATCGAACTGATGCCGGTCAGCACGACCGAAGTTTTGAGCGACGAGAATTTTCTACCTGTTGCCGAAGCTAAACGCGCAATCGAGTCGCATTACGGCAGCTTGATTCCGGAAACATCATTTCGAACCAATGGTCCCGCGACTTATTACCAAGTTCCGGGGCGCGAACAGCGCATCGGTTTCATTGGAGCGATGACTAACCTCCATTTTTGCGAGAGCTGCAACAAACTGCGGCTCACCTGTGACGGGAAGTTGCGGCCCTGTCTGGGCAGCTATCTCGAGTTCGACATCATGAAACCGCTCCGTGCCGGGGCGACCGATGACGAGCTGCGTCAGTTTTTTATCGACGTCGTCGACCGCAAACCTGAGCAGCACGATTTCCGAAACAATTATCAGCCGGACCGCAAGATGATCGCGATCGGAGG
>CAZFZG010000228.1:0-2997 GCA_964523205.1 uncultured Chthoniobacteraceae bacterium
AGTTGGAACAACCCCCCACCGCCGTGACTTGGCTTAAAAGTTATCTACCACGGGGAACCCGCGACCGGCTCTTTTTATCCGGTCTGCCGTGATCTCAACTAAGAAATGGACAGTGAGGGAGGACGAACCGATTTATCGGAATGGCCATGCCTGAAAATCAATAACCTACATTGTGCGATACAAACCCGTCGCATTCTTCGTCCGATATTGTTCGCCGACGTACTACGTGCGCGTGCGCGTGGAGTGGTGCGCAATTCCAAGATAGCGGTGCGCTGGATCGGCCTTGACATCCGAAGACGAGTCCGGTGCAATTGGGCGATCCCGCAGTTCCCTCATGAGCCCGAAATCATTCAGATTGCAGTTGGCCGGCGCAGTGGCGGCTGAGACGGGCCTCACACCGAAGCATGCAGAGGTCATTCTTCGTCACTTGATTAATCTGCCAAATGCACCCGCAGAGCGAAAGCTGGACGTGTTCGATTTGGGCGAAGTTGTTATTAGCAGTCAACCGACAACGATTCGGCAGCCGGGCTTCGCCGGAACTGGGGTTGCCTATCAGGCCGTCGTCCAATTTAAGCTCGGCAGCAGGCCGAAGAAGTTAACGTTTCTCCAGCCTCAAATCGTCAAGCAGGATCCAGAAAAGTACTACAAATGGGGACTGGATCAGCACTTGATAACTTTTAGCGGGCTGGAAGGAGATGACAACGTCCCGATACGTATTCCGAAACCGAATCCCCAGGGGACGGGTAACGTTCCAATACGCAAGCCAACGCGCGGTTCCGATACTCCTAGTCCTGCTAGCCCAGCCAAACGGCGGTCTCGCACGGCATGAGTGGTGATCTTAACAAAATATTCAGCCGTGACTTCGTCATCGGGTTCTTCCTTCCAGCTCTCTCCTTTTTGATTGTCACCGTCGCCTTAGCGAAAGTGATGTGGCCAAGTGCGGCCTGGCTCGACATTAATTGGCGAAAGCCTCTCGAAGATACCGGAACTTTCGTTCTTTCGACGTGGGTCCTTGCCGTCTTTCTCCAATCGATTAACCGGGAATTATTTCGGATCGCCGAGGGTTACTGGCCGTTTGGACTGAAAGACCGTTTAAATCATTGGGAGATCGTAAAATTTCGGAAATTAAATGCTGAATTCGAAGAACTGTTCAGCAGGATTCACAATCTTGACCCGGAACAAATGCGAAAGCTCACTGAGTTGTCGCGTGTGCGCGCAAGAAAGTTTCCGTCAACGGAAGACCTCGTTCTGCCAACTTCTTTCGGAAATGTCGTTCGCGCGTACGAGGATTATTCGCGCGTCGTGTACGGCTTCGAATCGATCAATGGCTGGCCGAGGCTGCAGGGTGTGATGTCAAAAGATTTTCGGGAGAATTTGAGTAATGATCGAGCGAAGGTCGATTTATGGTTAAATCTTTGTTTCCTCGCGGTCATCTCGGTGTTCGAAATCGCGGTGGTGGCGAAACTTCGCAGTCCTTCTCTTGCCTGGCTGACCGCGCCTGTCCTCGCATTTGCCTGGGTAGCCTACGTGCAAGCGCGAACCAGTGTTTGGCAGTATGGCGAGCAGATAAAGGCGGCGTTTGATATCTATCTACCCGCGTTGGCGGCCTCGCTCGGATACCGATTGTCGGCAAATCCGGAGAAGAATATGAAATTTTGGCAGTCCTTTGGCCAGGTAATGGTCCACCGGGATGCCGGAGCTTTGGAGGAAATGTCTAGCGCAGATCTTACGAGGGTAGGCGAAGCGCAAAGCCATTGAACTCCGCGACGGGAAAAATGCCTCGCTGGGCGCTTTTAACAACAACCCTAGGCAGGGTCTCTCAGGTTACCACCGAATTTCGCTGAAAAACGGTCGCACTTTGTTCGATATTGTTCCTATCCACCGGTCCGCTCTTGGAGCAAATACAAATCGTGTCGCTTCATGTGCGACGCGCCGGTTACATTCTTTGATCAAAGTCGGAGGAGCATCAAACGTGAGCGTGGTGCCAATCTGCCCGCGCCAACTGGCGTACAACGCGAGCTCGGCGCTGATTGGGAATGTTAGTTCGGATCGGGAGTTACCAATTCCCAGTGCCTTGAAAAAGTGGACGGGGTTGTCGCTTGTTATGAAAAAGTGCGAAGACTTGGCTCGACCGATTCGCCAACACATACTAGCAATCGTAAGGATAATGCGTTGAGAAGGCCACGGTGATCGGATGAGATCAAAGACGGCGCCTTTGACGGGATCTGCCCAGACTTTTTGAGAAACCTCATCGACTTCTTTAAGGCGTTGCTCAACGAGTTGAGGGTCGGGATTTGTTTTGATCCACTCGTCTACTGCGTCGGCGAGATCGCTCAGAACTTTCTCCGCAACAAAGGGAACCATTTTGGTGATTTCGGTTCTACGCTGCGGTACGCGCGCGTACATTGTCGCTATGTAAACAGCCGCATGAATCCGCTCCTGTGCGTTGATGCTTTCGCCGCTGATCAATTTATCGAAAACGCGATTGCCAGGACGCTCGACATTCTCGTTTAATTGCTTCTCGGCGGCTTCGTCGTAAAAGCCGGGTTGCTGCGCAACCTTCTGGATCACCGCTTTAGTAAAAAGCTTCGACTTTTTGTCATACATCCAGATTTGATCCGGCTCATCGGTAATCGCGAAGCGACGCAGATGTCGTTGCGGAACGAAATGCTTGCCCATCTGACGGCTGTATCGGAATTCGGAGAAAAGAAAACAGCCCCTGTGTACATTTTTTTTGGCTTTCGGCCAATTGTGGGCGCTGCCTACGTGACTCATTTAATTGAATGGACTAGAAGAGTAGGATGCCGATGACACGACAGTTTACTTACAGTTTTCGGCCGCGCGTAAGCATTTACGAGGGAAGCAGCCCTAACAGGGGATTCGCACCGGTGTTACTGAATCATCAGCAACGAGCCCAATCTAGCACAAATCCGAGCAAATCTTCTCAGTTTACAACGCAGTTCAATGCCGAAAAATCCAGAAGTGCCAGACTTACAC
>CAZFZG010000229.1:0-2970 GCA_964523205.1 uncultured Chthoniobacteraceae bacterium
TGAATCCTCTGCCGAACGATTGGGCGATCAAGGAGCGCTCCGATGCGTGCGCCGCGACCCAGCGGCCATTCGAATCCGGCGAGTACTTTTATACCCTGCTTTTTCGGGACGCGGACGGTTTTCGCCGTGAAGACCTGAGCGAGGACGCGTGGAAAAACCGGAACGAAAACATCCAGCCGTTCTCGTTTTGGAAAACCCGCTATGAGCCGTTGCCGAAAGACCCGGAGCCTCTGGCCAAAGAAAACGCCGAGCAACTTTTCCGCAGATTGATCGCTTCGGAAAAACCGCCAGCCAATGCCTGTTATGTTTTGGCGGCAATGCTCGAGCGGAAACGCATTCTCAAACAGATCAAGACCGAAAACGCCGAAAAGGGCCGCCTCTTAATATATGAGCATGCCGCGACCGGCGACGTGTTCATTGTGCCTGATCCCGGCTTGCGGCTGGACGAACTGGAAAACGTGCAGAACGAAGTCGCGCAACTGCTGAAAAGCGCGGCTTGAATCGTAGGGCAACGCGCCGGTTGCCTGGCCGAGAAGGCAGGCGATGCGCCTGCCCTACAATTCCTGCAGGGAAGCGGATTTTGTGGCAAAATAGGGCCCGCCAATGAACTTGCCCTGGTTTAGCAACAACTTTCCGCTTTATCTCGCGCCGATGGCCGGCGTGTCGGACAAGATTTTCCGGCAGCTTTGCAAAGAATATGGCGCCGATGTGCTGACCACCGAGTTCGTTTCGGCCGAAGGAATCTTCCGGCGTAACGAGCGGACCCGCGAATATCTAGACTTTGACGAAGTCGAACGCCCAATCGGCGTCCAGCTTTTCGGCGCCGACCCAGCGCACATGGCAGAAGCGGCGAAACAAGTCGTGAATTGGGTCGGTCCGGACTTTGTCGATCTAAACTTCGGTTGCCCGGTCAATAAAGTGGTCTGCAAGAACGGTGGCTCAGCGTTGCTCAAAGATTGTCCCACCCTGGCGAATGTCGCGAGCGCGGTCGTTAAAGCCATTTCGCCGCTTCCGACGACGGCAAAGATTCGAATCGGATGGGATGCTGATTCAGTAAACGCTATTCGCGTGGCAAAAACCCTGGTCGACTGTGGAATCTCGGCGCTAACGGTTCATGGACGCACCCGCGCCCAGGGCTACTCCGGCGCGGCGGATTGGAATGTGATCGGGGAAGTCGCAGCCGCAGTTTCGATTCGTGTGATCGGCAATGGCGATCTGGCGAGCGCGGCCGATGTGGCAAAACGGCGTCGCGAAACTAGAATTGCCGGCGCGATGATCGGCCGCGCCGCGATGAGCGCGCCCTGGGTCTTCCGCGAAACAAAAGCGTATCTCGCGACCGGGGGTATTGTCGATCCCCCGACGTTGGCGGAACGCTGGAGATTAATTTTGCGGCACTGCGACCTCGTGGTTTCCGAATGGGGCGTCGAAGAACCTGCGATCCGTTCAATGCGGGCTCGTTTGATGGCTTATTCGAAATCGATGCCGGAGGCGAAACGATTGCGCGAAAAGTTCACGCAGGTTTCTACGATCGCCGACATTGAAGCAATTAAGGAAGAAAATATATCTCAGGAAAGCAGGAACGCAGGAAAAACCAGAATTGAGGTTCCTGAGTTTGTGACTTCCTGATTCTTTTCCAATGAGTACCCAAACTCCCAGCGTCAACTTTAAGATCGGCAACGAGAAGTTGATTCGCGTCACGGAAAAGGCGGCGAGTAAACTTGCGTCATTGCTCCGGCAAAAAGGGAATCCGAATGGCGCCCTGCGTTTGGCCGTAGTCGGCGGCGGTTGCTCCGGTTTACAATACGCCATGGATTTGGTCGATGGACCAAAAGAACGCGACATTCTCGTCCCGACCTCGAGCGTTCGCATCGTGGTCGATCCGAAAAGTGCGCTCTTTGTGAGCGGTTCAGTCCTCGACTATAGCGAGGACCTCCAAAAAGGCGGATTCAAAGTCACCAATCCGAACGCGGTGGCGCACTGTTCGTGCGGCGAAAGCTTCGCGGTGTGACTTCTCCTCCGCCTTAGCAATTGTTACTCTGATTAAGGAGTCGGCGACGGCGAAGCCGCTTCGCTTGGAGAGGGAGACGCTTCTGCCTTCTTCTTGGTGCTGGTGGCCTTCTTCGCGGCTGGCGAAGCTTCGGTTGAAGCTGAGGTCGATGTCTTCTTGGTGGTCGTGCTCTTCTTGGTGGTCGACGCGCCATGGGTTGTGGTCGAAGTTGAAGCAGCCATTGGCTCCTCCTTCTTCTGGGCCTGGCAGCCCGCGAACGCGGTAATCGTCACCGCAGTGATCAAAGCCAAAACGGATGTTTTCATAAGATTGGTTAAGCTGAACGAAAGTCGAGAATGTCGAGACGCCTGCCTCAGAGCAAGGTTAAAATCGCCGGTTTTTGATCTTCCAAACTACGATTTTTCCCTATGTAATCAGGCTATGAAAACTCGCATCCTGTTCGCAGGCGTTGTAGGCGGAATTGTCATGTTTATTTGGGGGTTCGTTTCTCACGAACTCCTGCCGATCGGCGAAATGGGGGTCAAGGTATTGCCGAACGAGGACGCGGTGACGAGCGCGCTCCAAACCAATCTCGGTGACAATCCCGGTTTTTATGTCTTCCCAGCAGGCGGTCTGACCCCGGGCGCAACTCGAGCAGAGAAAGAGGCCGCCATGAAAAAGGCCGAAGAGCAAATGGCGTCGGGCGCCGGAGGCGTGCTGGTTTATCGTCCAAAGCGAGCCTTCAATTTTCCAAAGCGATTGGGAATTGAATTCGCAACCGACGTGATCGCGTCGCTGCTCGCTGCCTTCCTTCTTGCTCAAACGCGGATTAGTAGTTTCGGCGGCAAGGTTGGGTTTGTTTTAGTGGTTGGTTTGGTCGCAGGGTTCTTCGGAAATACTCAGTACATGAACTGGTTCGGGTTCCCGAAAGACTACACCGCCGGCGTTATGACCAGTCAGATCGCTGGGTTCCTGCTGGTAGG
>CAZFZG010000230.1:0-2970 GCA_964523205.1 uncultured Chthoniobacteraceae bacterium
CGCCGCCCTGGCCGCGTCCGCCTAACGGATTTACCTGATTTCGATTACCGCCGCGATTGATATTGTTGCGATTAAAATTGTTGTTGTTGTTGATGTTCACGTCACCGTGACCCCAATCGCAATCGCCCCAGTGGTTGCCCCAGTACGCGCCCCAGGCGATCCCAGCTCCGATCGCGAGGCCCATTCCGGCGTACCAGCCAGGATAATAATAAGGGTAGTAAGGATACGGGGACGCGCCGTAGACGACCGCCGGATCGTACGATGGCACATAGACCACTCGGGGATCGGCGTTCTCGATCACAATCACGTTTTTTCCGCCCTCGCTTCGCCTTTCGACTTTTTGTTGCGAACTGGTTTTCAACGTTCCTTTACCTTCAGCCTTTGCGCGCATGCGTTGCACCGCGTCCATCACATCAGATTGCTGGGCGAGAAACGCGTTTCCCAGATCGGTCGTCCACTGAATATTGCCGGCCATTCGCTGCATTACTTCCGGAGTAGCGGCCAGCGATTGCACACTCGGATCCCAATTCTGTTTTGCGACCGCATCCGCGAGAGCCTGGTCTTTTAGATTTTTGTTTCGATCCATCCACTGCTGCATTTGAATGATCTCGAGTGGATAAGTCGAAGCCGCCAGGGTGTTGGCAAGAAGTGGATCAGAGTAAAGCGCGACCGGCGCGACCAATGAATCAAGTTGGTCATTCGGAATCTTGGGCGTTTCCGGAGCCGGACTGGTGGTGGTCATCACCTGCGATTGGGCTTGCGGAGATTCGGTCTGGGCGAGACAAATCGAGAACGTGAACGACAGCATCGCGACGGTGCACAACGCAGCCGCCCGGCCAGAACAAAGTGATTTGCAAAATGCAGAACGACAATCACGCGGCTTCATAGCTTTTTCCCTTTCGTTGATTGTCGAAAATTATCCGAGCGCGTTGTCACTCGTGATATAGGACTTTGGTCTGACTGCCGGTTATCCGAGCGCTTCCCACACCGCGGCGATAAATTCTTCGTCGTCGAACGGCTTGATGAAAAACGCTACCGGCCCCATCGCCGTTGCCGTGGCTCGGGCCGCCGAATCTTCCCGCGCCGTGATCACGATCACTTTGGTCTTCGGCGAAATCGCGCACAGCCGGGCCAGGACTTCCAGTCCCGTCACGCGATCCATCCAGATATCCGTCACCAAGACCGGTACCGGGTTGGTGTTGGCATAGGCCAAAAAATCCTCGGGATTATTGAAGGCACGAACATTGAAACCTTCCGCCAGCAGAAGAAATCGCATCGAGCTGAGAACGGACAGGTCGTCGTCGAGCAAACAGACCTCTTTGACCTTGGCTGGCTCGCTCATGCGGCGGCTCTATTTTTCTCCAGCTCGCCACGGGCAGCCGGCAGTCGGACAATAATCCGTGCGCCACGGTCGGGCGCGTTTTCGGCAGTGATCGTGCCGCCGTGCGCTTCCACGATTGATTTCACAATCGTCAATCCCATCCCCATGCCTTTTTGCTTGGTGGAAAAGAAATGATCGAAAATCTTGTCCGGCCGATCCTTTGGCAATCCCGTTCCGAAATCGCGCACGGTCACTTCGGCCACATCGCCCTTGTCCGATCGCGTACTAATAATGATGCGACGTTCCGTCGGCGGCAGATTTTCCACCGCGTCGAGCGCATTTGTGATCAAGTTGAGCAAGATCTGTTGAATTTGGACCGGTGCCGCGGTCACTTCCGGCAGAGCCGGATCAAACTCAGTGGTAACCACGCTGTCCCGGCTGACGACATCGGTGCTGACCAGCCGAACCGTGTCGTCAATGACCGCATTGAGATTCAATCGCGCGTGCGCGGCGCTCGTGTCCTTGCGCACAAGACTGCGAATGCCCTGAACAACCTCTGCCGCGCGTTTGCTATCGGCCACCAACGCCTGAAGAATTTCCTGGAGCATTGACGGGTCGAGGCTTCCGCGTTCGATAAGGCGACGCGCAGCGGATGCGTTGTTCGCAATGGCTGCGAGCGGCTGGTTCAATTCATGCGCAAATGAGGCGGTCATCTCGCCCATCAACGAGACGCGATTCCGATGCGCCATCTCTTCCCGTTGCACTTGCAATTGCATGTCGGCTTGCTTTTGCGCGCTAACATCGACAGTCACGCCAATCGTTTCCAGAATCTTGCCCTCTTCATCCTTGATGCAGCGTCCGCGCATGATGACCCAGCGCACTTTTCCGTACGGCAAGAGCAGGCGGTGCTCGCTTTCGAACTTTCCATGGATCGCGCACGAGCTGTCGTATTCTGCTTTCACTTTCCCACGTTCGTCCGGATGCACCCGTGACAGAATCGACTCGCAGTTCAGCGGGGCGCTTGCGTCAAAACCATAGATCGCGCGACCCTTTTCGCTCATCCAGGCGGTGTTCTCTTCCGGGTACAAACTCCAGAGCGCGAGATCGGCCGATTCGGCGGCGAGACTAATCCGCGCTTCCCGCTCCCGAATCATTTCTTGTTGCCGCTGCCGCTCAATCGCGATGCCGGCAATGTGGGTGGCGATCTCAGTCAGCCGATTTTCTTCCGGCAGTGGTCCACGTTTTTCTTCGCGATACATCGCAAAGGAGCCGAGCACCTCGCCCTGCGGCGAAATAATTGGAGTGGACCAGCACGCGCTGAGTCTGCAGATCTCTGCGAGTTTGCGATAATCCGCCCACAGTGGGCTCGTCATCACATCGGTAACAACCACCGGTTTGCGCGTGAACATGGCCGTGCCGCACGAACCATTTCGCGGACCAATCGACAGTCCGTTGACAGCCTTGACATATTCCTCGGGAAGACTCGGCGCCGCGCCGTGCTGCACATGCTTGCCATCCCGGCTCAGCGTTAAGATCGAGCAGCGCAAACCCTCGGATTGTCCTTCCATCAAGAGAACAAGACTGGTCAGCACTTCGACCAGCGACTTGTCCGCCGCGATCATTTCCAAAACGCGGCTTTGACCGGCGCG
>CAZFZG010000231.1:0-2953 GCA_964523205.1 uncultured Chthoniobacteraceae bacterium
CTGAACTCTTACTCTGGCTCATGCTCTTGCTTCTAATCGAGACAAAACGAGCAAGAGCATGAGCATGATAAACTCAGCGCCAGCAAAGTACGCCATTTTATTTTTCGCCTGCGTTGCCTTCCACGTCCTCGGGACATGGAGCGTGCCGCTGATAGACCGTGACGAACCGCGCTTTGCTGAAGCTTCGCGCGAAATGATCGAGCGCGGCGATTACGTGGTTCCGCACTTCAACAATCAGCTGCGCCTCGACAAACCTCCCCTCGCCTATTGGGCGCAAGTCGCGAGCTTCCAAATCTTTGGCCAAAACGATTTCGCCGCGCGGTTTCCGTCCGCGATTGCCGCGGCGCTCGTCGCGATGTCGATTCTGGCCTGGGGAACACGAATCGGCGGTACGCCCGTTGGCTGGTGGGCGGCGATCATTTTCACCCTTTCGCTGCAAACATTTCTCCATGCCAAAGCCGCGGTTGCAGATATGTGGGTGGTCTTTTTTATCACCACGGCGCATTGGGCCGGGTGGGAATTACTGCAAGAACAGAAAACGTCCAACGCTGAACGTCGAACGCCGAACGCTCAATTGTTCTGGTGGCTGACGTTCTACATTTCACTCTCGCTTGGTTTTTTAGCGAAAGGGCCGATCGCCTGGACGCCACTGCTGACGCTCGCGGCGCTGAAATACTTTTCGCGCGACGTTAATCTCGCGGCCCAGTTCAAATTCGGGCGCGGGATTCTGTTGATGCTCGCCATTGTTGCGCTCTGGGGAGGTCCGGCGCTGATTCAAACCCACGGCGAGTTTCTCAGGATTGGAATCGGACGTCACGTGATCGGCCGTTCATTTAGCGCGATGGAAAGTCACGGCTCCAACTCGCTAGGCATTTATCTCCTGCTGCTGCCGTTTTATTTCGTCACGATCTTCGCCAGCTTTTTCCCGTGGTCGATCAAATTGCCCTCCCTGACGAAAAAGCTCTGGCGCGAGCGCGGTCGGTCGGCCGACTCCCCCTTTATCGACGTCTACCTGCTTTGCGGCACCGGAGTCGTATTCCTGATCTTCACGCTGGTGAAGACGAAGTTGCCGCACTACACACTTCCGGCGTTTCCACTCCTCGCGGTGCTGGCCGCGCAACATATTGCCAGTGAACGGTTCTTGAAAACCGCAGCAATTGCGGCCGGTTGCGTCTACCTCGGAATCGCTCTTTTTGTGGCGCCATTGGTGGCTCCATTTTTTCCCTCGGCGCAAATTTACCGGAAGGTCGTCAACGATTTGAGGCCGGAAATGGAATTTGGCGCTGTTGATTTTCAGGAGCCGAGCCTGGTCTGGTATTTTCGATCGCGCGTGCATGGCTGGATGACCTCGCTGAACCAGAAGAGTGCGGTCGATTTCGCAGAGAAGAGCGGTGCGCGGTTTGTGATTTTGCCGACGCCAGTCGTAACAAAGATATTTCCCAATCTGCCGATGACTTGGAAAACATTTTCCACGCCCGGATTCAATGTTGTTAAAGGCAAGGATGTCGAGCTTACCCTTGTGTTGAAGCCGGATTAACTCATTTGACGATTTAGAGATTTAGAGATTTAACGATTTGGCGTGATTACTTTTCTCGAGGGCAGACTCGTAGCGGCGCTGCCGACGCAGGCGACGGTGGATGTGCATGGCGTTGGCTACGAAGTTTTTATTCCGCTGTCGAGTTACGACAAGCTTCCGGCTGTCGGTCAACCGATTCGAATTCTGACTCATCTCGCCGTTCGTGAAGACGCGCACGTGCTTTACGGCTTCATGACCGCGGCGGAGCGCGATCTGTTTCGACTCCTGGTCAACAACGTCAGCGGAATCGGACCGAAGCTCGCCCTGGCAGTTTTGAGCGGAATGAGTGTGACCAACTTCAAAACCGCCGTGGTGAATTCCGATATCGCCGCAATTTCGAAGATTAGCGGACTCGGCAAGAAGACCGCCGAGCGAATTGTTCTCGAGTTGAAAGACAAACTCGGCGTTGCCGCCGCCTGGGAAGCAGCGACCGCAGCCCACGCACCATCACCGGAGCAAGAGCAAGCCAACGAAGCGGTGCTTGCGTTGATCGCGCTTGGTTACAAGCAAGTCGATGCGCACAAGGCGGTCCGCGACCTACAGGGGCAGGCGAAATCGGCGGAAGAACTGGTGAAGCTTGCGCTCAAGCGAATGGCCTCCGGCCGATAAGAAAACGCCGGACGCTGAAGATCGAACTCGGAAATCTGCATTCGGCGTTGGACGTTGGGCGTTCGGCGTTCGACGTTTGCTGCCTGATGCAGGTCAAGGACGACAGGCTTTCAGAAATTCGGTTGGCCTTTCCCAAAGAGAGTCTCTTTGCCGAAAAGGATTGGTTGCTCTCACCGGACGCGTTTCCGATCGACAAGAAACTCCTCAGCGAGCTCGAGCAACTTGGGCATCGACTGTTTGTTTTTCAGCGCGCGTGCAACCAGCTCTATCAGCTGAGCGTCAAAGGAAAACAGGCCGAGTGGGTGGCGCGCTATCTGGATGCCGGCAAGCCGAAAGAGCTGATCGAGTTTTCCCGGCGGAAAGAAATTCGTGATGATTTGCCCCGAGTAATTCGCCCCGATCTCATTCTAACCCCGCAGGCGCCGGGCTACATCATCGCCGAGATTGATTCAGTTCCGGGTGGAATCGGGCTAACCGGCTGGCTCAATCAAACCTTCTCGAAGTTCGAAGGGGAAATCGTGGGAGGCGCCGATGGAATGCTCGATGGATTTCAAAGCGTGATACCGAACGGCGGCGACGTCGTCATCTCGCAGGAAGCTGCGACGTATCGGCCGGAAATGGAATGGGTTGCGACCCAATTGGAGGGACGCGCTCCGTCGCGTCCGACGAATAGTGGGACGACACAGAGGTCGTCCCTCCAGGAGAAAAAATTGCGCGTTGTAGCCGCAGAAAATTACAAACCCCAAGATGGTCGCGATGTTTACCGCT
>CAZFZG010000232.1:0-2949 GCA_964523205.1 uncultured Chthoniobacteraceae bacterium
TTAGCCAAGTAGAAGCTCGCCTCCGATGAGAAACAGCACCGCGCGTGCTTTTGTCACGGTCCTCGCTCTGACAGGTTTTCTCTCGGCGCTCACCCTCAGCGTTTCACCGCAACTGCACGAACGCGTTCATCCGGACGCGAACCGCAGCGGTCACGCATGCGCGGTAACGCTCGTTGCATCCGGCAATGTCGACCATTCGCCGGCCACGGTGCTGGTTAGTTCGCCTGCTCCGATCGCTGAGCTCACAGGATCGGAGCTGAATTCGCAGTGGGTTGAGCCGTTGTTTCTTCTCGCGGCTGTGTTAGAGCACGCGCCGCCCGTGTCTATCTAGCACAAGTTCGGCCGCGTTTTCGCGCGGAGTAACTCGTTAGGCCACTTCGCCTGAATCGCGGTTCGCAATTTGTGCAGAGCCGCCACCCTTACCGGCTTCGCTTGAATCGCGAATGCCACAACCAATCACAACTTTGAGAACTAAATCGACGAATAACTTTAATGAAGAAATTTCCACTCGGATTTAGTGCGATCCTTTTAATCACAAGGATCATCACCGCACAAGAAGCTGTTTCTACACCGTCAGCCAAGACAACAACGACCATTACTTCAGCTGCAACTCCGGGGCCATCACCCTCCAGCAGCCCTCAAACCGCCATGGCGCAAAGCGTAACCGTTACGTCCCAGGAACTTGATATTTCGCGGGAAGCGATTGTGCCTAGTCTCGGCGCAACGCGTTACACGATCGGTCCCGACCGGATCGATTCACAGGCTCAAGGCGAGAATGCGCCGTTCAACGAAACGATGCTGCGTTTTCCGGGCGTATCGCGCGACTCATTCGGCCAGCTTCACGTCAGAGGCGAGCACGGAAATCTGCAATACCGAATCGATGACGTCTTGGTACCGGAAAGCATTCCAGGTTTCGGGCCGGAATTAGCGACGCGCTTCGCCGACAATATTTCATTGATGACCGGCGCGCTCCCAGCCCAATTCGGCTTTCGCCAAACCGCCGTTGTCGACATCCATAGTAAGACCGGCGCAGCGTTTACCGCCGGCGAAGCTTCGATCCAAGTCGGAAGTTTCGATACCTTTACCGAAAGCCTCGAGAAGGGCGGCGTTACTGGAAGACTCAGTTATTACGTGACGCAAAGTTATCTGCACAGCGGAATCGGCATCGAAAATCCAACTTCGAGCGATAGCCCGATCCACGACGACACGGACCAGTTCAAGCAATTCGCTTACTTGTCTTACATCATCGACGACACCAGTCGTTTCTCGTTGCTCGTCGGCGTCGACCACAACGATTTTGAAATTCCAAACAATCCCGGCCAGACACCGGCGTTCACCGTCGGCACACGATCGAATTTCAATTCAGCCAAGCTCGATGAAAACCAGTCGGAAGATAATCTCTACGACATCCTGACCTACCAAAAGAAGGCGGGCGATTTCAATTTCCAGATCTCGGCCTTCAATCGTTACAGCTCAATTCTTTTTCGTCCGGATGATGTCGGCGATTTGATTTTCAACGGCGTGGCCTCGCGGGTGGATCGAGATATTCAGTCCAACGGGGTTGAGTTCGATTCGAGTTGCAAATTAAATGATGAACACACCATCCGAGCGGGCGGCATTTTTACCCAGCAATACGCCACCGTCGACACCGTCACTTTGGTTTTTCCCGTGGATGCGAACGGAAACCAAACCAGCACCACACCGCAGCGCATCGTCGATAATCATGACAAGACCGGTTACTTCTACGGCTTCTATTTGCAGGACGAATGGAAGCCGCTCGAACAATTGACAATTAATTTTGGCGCTCGGCTCGATTTCGTAAACGCGTTCGTGGACGAGAACCAGCTCAGCCCCCGAATCAACGTCGTCTACAAACCGTGGGACGGGACGGCGTTGCACACCGGTTATGCGCGCTATTTCACTCCGCCACCGCTGGAAGCGGTTCCACAAAGCACAATCGCGAAGTTCGCCGGCACTACCAATGAATCCGCAGTCACCAAAGATTCGCCCACTAGCGCCGAGCGCGCCCATTACTTCGACATCGGCGTAACCCAAAAAATCATGGAAAGCTGGAACGTCGGGCTCGACGGTTTTTACAAAAGCACTCACTCGGTCATCGACGAAGGCCAGTTCGGCCAGGCGCTCATTTTGTCCTCGTTTAATTACAAGCGTGGCCGAATTTATGGCGGCGAATTAACCACGAATTACGACCACGGGCCCTTTTCGCTTTACGGCAACGCGGCCTGGGAGTGGGCGCGCGGTGTTCACGTCAGCTCGGCGCAATTTCTGTTCGGCCCGGATGAAATCGCCTTTATCAACAAACACTGGGTCTTTCTCGACCACGACCAGCGCTGGACTGCGACAGCTGGCGGCGCTTACACCTGGAACGATTGGAGATTGTCGAGTGAATTCCTTTACGGAAGCGGCCTCCGTCGCGGTTTTGCCAACACCAAGAGCGTTCCCGATTACGGAACCGTCAACCTTGGCCTTCAGCGGATCGTAAAAATTCCGAAATGGCCCGGAAGTTTCAAAATCCGGCTCGATATCGTGAATCTCTTCGACAAGATTTACGAACTGCGCGACGGCAGCGGCATTGGCGTCGGCGCACCGCAATTTGGCCAACGCCGCGGATTTTACGGCACGGTCGCCTACGACTTTTAACCAAGACGTTTCATTTAGGCGTCAATTGCGTCTGTTCCGCGATACAGCAAAGTCTAGCTCATATTGATTTACGTACGACTGGAGCCTACATGAAAAGTTTTCTCGCTTTCGCGTTGACGTTTTTTCTTGCCAGCGGCGTGCGTGCGCAAGAGGCCGCATCGACACCGAGATCGTCTTCCGATGTGGATGAGCTGCGCGAACAAGTGAAAGCGCTCACCGACACTGTAAGAACTTTGCAACAACAAGTGAAGGAGCAGCAGACGACGATCAATCAGTTCAAACGAGATA
>CAZFZG010000233.1:0-2890 GCA_964523205.1 uncultured Chthoniobacteraceae bacterium
CCGCGAATCCCGTTGTCCTAAATCGCGACGGCTCGGCGCGCAGATCCTGCGTGGCCGAGGTCACAATGAAACTTAACGGAGGACTTTATGAAATATCTTTTGATACTTCTAAGCCTGGTAGCTTTGATTGGAACGGCGACGGCCCAAACGCCGCCGAAGAACAGTTGCTGCAAAGGCAAGGAATGTTGCAACGCCGGCTGTTGTAAGAAATAGCAGCGACAGTTGCTGAATTACGACGCCCTCGCTGGAGAGATCTGGCGAGGGCGTTCGTTTATTTAGCCGCTTCGAGAACAACGCAGGCAACCGCGTGATGATCGGTGTGACTCAGGGTGATCAGCGCGGAGGTCACACCGCGTTTGGTGGCTAACTCCTGGGCCGGTCCGGAGAAAGCCAAATATGGTTCACCGCTTTTCTTCTTGCGGATGTCGAGGTTTCGCCAGCCCATCGCTTTGCCGATACCAGTGCCGAACGCTTTGGCGACTGCTTCCTTGCCAGCAAATCGCGCGGCCAGATGACGAGCCGGGAATTTCATCGACATCGAGTATTCAATTTCGCCATCAGTAAAAACACGGTGTAAAAATTTTTCACCGAAGCGATCGAGCGAACGTTGAATGCGGTCGCACTCGACCAGATCCACTCCGATGCCGATGACACTCATGTCGAGCTGATCATCCTTGGTAGCCCTTCATGGCCGCGAGCATGTCTTTGACTGCGGATTCGAGCCCAACGAATACAGCCCGCGAAACGATCGAATGCCCAATGTTGAGCTCAGCGAGATGTGGAATCTTGTGAATGAGTGCGATGTTCGTGTAATTGATGCCATGACCGGCGTTGACTTGAAGTTTCAATTCCGAACCGGCCTTGGCTGCCGCCTGTAAATTCTCCAGTTCCTGTTTCTCGATTTTTTCCGAAAACGCATTCGCAAGTTTGCCGGTGTGCAGCTCGACCATCTCGACCCCGAGCTCGTGCGCGGCGTCGACTTGCTCCAGGGTTGGATCGACAAACAAGCTCACTCTGACGCCGGCCGTTTGTAGTCGCTTGATCGTCGGCTCGAGCTCCTTGCGTAGGGCAATGACGTCCAAGCCGCCTTCGGTTGTGACTTCCTCGCGTTTCTCAGGAACCAGGCAGACCTCGTCCGGCACAATCCTCAAAGCGACATCCAGAATCTCCGGAGTGTTGCCCATTTCCAAATTCAATTTGGTCATGATGTTCTGGCGAAGGCGATCGATGTCGCGGTCTTGAATGTGACGGCGATCGCTGCGCAAGTGGGCGACGATGCCCCGCGCACCAGCGCGTTCGCAGATTGCTGCCGCGGCGATGATGTCGGGCTCGGCGTTTTTCGAGTCCGGCATGGTCGCGTAACGCGCCTGCCGCAGCGTCGTGATGTGATCGACATTAACCCCCAATCGAAGTCCAGCCATTAGTGTTCAATAGGAACGACAACGCAGCGCAGCGCAAGCGCGCCTCTGCGTCTGGGATTTTTAGGCTCGAATCCGGCGAAAGGCGAAGCTCGTTTCCGGCTTTATCGCTTTGCCGTTCATCTCGAGCAGCGGGTAGGCAAGGAAATTAATCGGCCCGCTTGCCGGCGCAGGATCGACAATCAGGTCGCGACCTCTGGTTAGCTCGAAACGATTGGCCGGATTGTGACCGAAATAATAATCGGCCAGGTTCGGATTTTTCCACGCTTCGCTGATATCGACCGGCACCCAACGTCCGTCGGCAAAAAATTCCGCCCAGCAGTGATAGCCTTCGATGGCGCCTTCGTTCTTATTTGCCGGAATCGTAGCGCCGATGGCGAAGCGGGCCGGAATGCCGATACTGCGGGAGAGCGCAATGAAGTATGCGTGAAAATCTGTGCAATTGCCTGTTCTCGCGTCACATGCGTAAACTGCGTCTCCCCTGCCCCAACCGTTGCCGGATTTATCGTAACGCATTCGGCCAAGGATATGATTGTAGAGCGCTTTGGCGCGCTCGAGATCATCTGTTTTTCCGGCAGTCGCCTGTTCCGCGAGGGTTCTAAACGTCTGGTTTATTGGCACCAATTTTTCCGGACGCAGAAAACGCGAGGTGTCTTCGCCATCTGGCGGATAGGACGATTTCTCCTTCCGAACGACCCGGTAGCGAAGCTCGATGGTCTTCCCGCTATCATCTGGCCGAGGTTGAAGAACACAAATATCGTTGCCGTACTCTCGATCCTGAATTTTTTCCCACTTGATCGGAATGCTGACTTCCTCCGGCGTCACGGTTTGAAACGCATCCGTTTTGGCCAACGGAATCCAAAGCCGGGCATCGCCTTTGATTTCGGGAAGCTTAACCCGATAAATGAATTCAAACTCGTCCGAGCCCTGGACGATGCTCGAATCATGAACTCCGATTGTCGATCCGTCGACTCCGCTTGGGACAAGCCTCGTGATCAACAACAGCGCGAAGCCAATCGAATTGCGCACTTGCGTTCTAGCCCGAGATCTTTTTCCAGACGCCGTTCTCTTCCTTCCAATTATAGAGCGGCTTTCCGTTAACTTTGTGGACCGACGTTTCTGTCACCTTCATGTCTCCGGGCTTCCCCGACATGAAGAAATCGATGTCGTAGGTCGTGCCGTCAGCGGCTTTCATGTCGACGCAGGCAAAATACTTGCCTTCACCGAGACTCGAGAGCCGGTCGTCGTGCACTTTGGTCAAATCGAGCGCCAGCTCCTTGCCCTCGTAATTAACGTGAAACTTCTTGTCGCTCGACTTTTTCGTTTCAGCCGTGATGTGCTTCTTGATGCCGGTCGAAATTTCCGCAGTCGTAACTTCCTTCCCTTCGCCGCTCTTTTTCGGGTGCTCAGGATGCTCCGATTTTTTCGCTTCCTCTTTCTTCTTCGGATGCTCGGGATGTTCTTGAGCGAAG
>CAZFZG010000234.1:0-2889 GCA_964523205.1 uncultured Chthoniobacteraceae bacterium
CTATATCATCGTCGATTGCTTCGCTCGGTGGCGCATCAGCGATCCGATTCTCTATTATAATCGGCTGAATGATGAGCGAAGCGCGCTCTCAAGGCTCGATGACATTCTTGGTAGCGAAACTCGGACCGCCGTCGCAACGCACGATTTAGTCGAACTAATTCGTGTGACCAAAGGCCGAAAGCCGCTGCGAGATGAAGAGCTCGAAAAGAGCGGCACACTCCTGCCAAGTTCTATCCCGGACATCGAGTTCGGCCGTGGCGAGATCGAGCGACAAATCACGGAACGCACACGGCAAAAGATTGCCGATTTTGGAATTGAGCTCTTGGACGAACGCTTTAAGCGCAGCAAATACAATCCCGCAGTGGCAGAGAAAATCATCGAGCGCATGTCGAGCGAGCGACATCAGATCGCGGCCCGCTTCCGATCCGAAGGCCGCGGTGAAGCCGCGAACATCAGCGGCCAGAAGGAAAGCGATGTCGCGGCCATTAGCTCCACTGCGGCCAAAAACGCGCTGGAGATTGAAGGGAAAGCTGATGCTGAGGCGGCCAGTATTTATTCCGCCGCTTTCAATTCGCCCGACGCCCAGGAGCTCTACACCTTTCTCCGGAGTCTTGACGTGATGCGGGCCGCTTTCGAGAAGGAGACAACGGCAGTTATATCAACCAATAGTGATCTCGGCCGGATGCTGAAATCAATGGCCGAGCCTACCTCGCCTCCTAAATCAAATCGTTAATCTCGCATTTGGATGATTGGGCACTCGATCCGCAATGTCGCTGCCTACCGAGTCTATCTCAGGGTGACGTTAATTTTCTCGATCAATCTTTTCCACGCCTCGCGTTCCTCTTCCGAAAGATCGGAAGCGTTATGATCCCGGGTCCAGCGCAGGAACGCTTTGGCAAGCCGGTAGCGTGAGAAATCGCTGATCTGATTGGTGAAGAGCTCAACAATCGAACGGTCATGTTGCTCGGCCGCGGCGTTCGCGACGTCCCAGCCGAGACGGTTTTTGCCGACGCGGACTAGGGTCTGGCGGAGCAGGTCTTCAACGCGGTGGACACGCACTCCGTTGCCCGCATCTTTCGTGCGGAGGATCGCCTTTTGCCCAAGCGCCTCTACTAATTCATCCTGATTAATTGCGCGGTCGCCCTCCGTATCGGAATCAAGCAGCGCGGCCACTTTTAGTTTCTTCGCGTGAAGAATTGTGGCGAAGTAGGCCACCTTTGCCGCGCCGTTGGTCGGCACCAGCTCGATCCGCTGGTTGAGATCGATAATGCCGGCATCGCGGAGCATTTGTGATACGGCCTCGATATACCAAAAATCGGTGAGACTTTCGAGCAACAGATTGCGGTTCTGCGAAAACAAAGTCTGCGCTAAATCGTAACCGAGCGATTCTTGGAGCGGCAACAGCGCCGCCGGATCTTCGGCGGTCACGTTAGTATGCACTTTCGTGCCCTTGCTGCGATCGGTCATCTCCACCACGCGCACCAGATTCAATTCATCCGGCCCGACCAGGAACGGCGAATGCGTTGTATAAATTAGCTGGTTCGATTCCGCCAGACGCGAAATGGTAGATCTAAATTCCTGCTGCTTCAGACCGTGCAAGCTCAAGCCCGGCTCGTCGAGAAGCAGAATTGCGTTCTTGTGCTTGTCCGCTGATTCGGCAAAGAACACCACGAAGAACGAGATGAGCCATTGAAAACCTTCTGAGCGCTGATCGAGCTCGATTTCGACGCCGAGATCATCTTCCACGACCACTTTGAGATACTGGCCGTCGGCCACGATCCGCAGGCGATCCGCCTCCGCGCGCTTCGCGTCCGGTTTCCACACACTCCGCAATTCCTCGGTCAAGCGCACGCTGGCCGAGTTGAGCTGATAGGCGCGGCGGTCGAGCTGATCCCGATACTGCCGCCAGGCTTCGACGTCGCCGGCTTTAGGCTCCGGCACTTTTCCCAAGTCCGACATTTCGCGGGCGCTGAATCCGAGCAGGCGCAAGAGACATTGGTTGCCGTAGTCGTAGTAATCGCCGTCGAGAACGTTCGTTTCCAGCCGTTGGGCAAGGTGCTCCAGGTGAATCAACGGTCGCACCCGAAAATAATCACGGAATCGCACGAACACTGGCAGACGCTGATGGAGTGTTCTCAAAGCGGCGTGCCGGCGCTCCTCCAGCATGATGGCAGCCATCAATTCATCGTAGCGTTTCTCTTCCGCTTCGTTGTCCTCTTCGATAAGCATAAAAACTTTGTCGAGCCACTTCTTCACTGTGGCCGCGCGTTCGCCTTTGATTTCATCCGCTTCCTCCCAGCCGTTCGTAGCCTCGGTAAAGAGGGCGCTCGGAGTCGTGACTCTTGGAAGCCCGTCCGGTCCGCGGGGCACGCGCGGATCGACATGCGCGAACAAACGGACCAGATCTCTTTTTAGATCTACAAATTTTAGCGGCGATGGTCCGCCGTCGAGTCTATGCCAGGCGGTGTTGTCGACCCGGCGTCCGAAAACGTAACGGCATTCATGAAACTCCGGCGGGATCGCATGCTTGTCTGCAATTTCAAGATCGAAATGACCTTCCACGATCGTCGTTTCTTCGAGACGAATCTTTCCCGCTACGATGTCGCCGAACTCGGCGCGCGGATAGTCGCGCAGCGCGTCAAAGACGCGGATGCCGCCCGGCGGATTGATCCGTTGCAACGCTTCCAACAGCGCGCTCTTTCCCGCCTCGTTAGGCCCGACTAAAATTGTTTTCCCCGCCTCGACATCAAACAAACCTGTATCGCGAATGCTGCGATACTTTCTCACCCGCGCTTTTCTTAATCGCATCGATTTACCTCCAGCGTTTGGAATTTTTTTCTAAAAAAAACTGCAACCGATTACGATAAAAATCCAAAAAACCTTATTCAC
>CAZFZG010000235.1:0-2888 GCA_964523205.1 uncultured Chthoniobacteraceae bacterium
ATCGACATCAGGATTCTCATGGACGTTTTCATCACCACAATTCTGGCTACGATCTTCCGAGAATGCAACTGATCAACGCGCTTGGCCATGCCCTCTGGATGGCGTTTGCCATGTTTTGGGAAATTTTGTGGCCTCTGATCTTAGGATTCGGTTTGTCTGGTACGGTGCAGGCGGTGGTCTCGAAAAGCGAAATGAGCCGGCTGCTACCGGATGATTCCCCAAAGAGCCTTGCCATTGCGACTGGGTTGGGCGCGGCGTCCTCTTCGTGCTCGTATGCGGCTGTCGCGCTGGCGCGATCGATTTTTCGCAAAGGCGCCGATTTCACTGCCTCAATGGCGTTCGAGCTGGCTTCCACCAATCTAGTCGCTGAATTGTCGATCATCCTCATCGTGCTTATGGGGTGGCAATTTGCAGCGGCCGAATTCGCCGGTGGGCTAGTGATGGTGGTGATTATGGCAATGGTGTTTCGACTCTTTTTGTCGCGACAGCTGGTGGGCGAGGCTCGCGAGCAGGCGGACAAAGGAATCAAAGGCGTAATGGAGGGTCACGCCGAGATGGACATGAGCGTGGAAAATGGCGGGTCGGTTTGGCGAAGACTGATCTCCGCGGACGGAATTACCGCCACGAGTCACTATTTTATTATGGATGTGCTTTCGGTCTGGAAAGACATCGTGGGCGGTTTGCTCATAGCCGGCGCGCT
Organism: uncultured Chthoniobacteraceae bacterium; assembly: GCA_964523205.1. GTDB lineage: Bacteria > Verrucomicrobiota > Verrucomicrobiia > Chthoniobacterales > UBA10450 > AV40. The sequence goes on from CAZFZG010000235.1 coordinate 701, forward strand.
GGCGGCTTGGGTTCCGCATGATTTCTGGAAAGATTTTTTTCTCACTTCACATCCAGTTGCGTCCACTTTGTGGGGACCGCTTCTCGGCCCGTTGGTAGCGGTAATGTCCTTCGTCTGTTCGGTGGGCAACATTCCGCTGGCGGCCGTGCTCTGGAACGGCGGGATCAGTTTCGGTGGCGTAATCGCCTTTATCTTCGCCGATCTGATCGTTCTGCCGATTATCGACATCTACCGGAAATATTATGGCTGGAAAATGGCGGCGCTCATCGTTGGAGTCTTCTATGTGGCAATGGCGCTCGCGGCGCTGATCATCGAGTTCGCTTTCGGCGCGCTCGGTCTAATTCCACAGCACCGTGCCGCGCAGATCGTCGAGACATCCATCACGTTCAATTACACGACCTGGCTGAACATTGTCTTTGTCCTAGTTGCTTTGTTTCTGTTGGTGCGATTTCTCAAGACCGGTGGTCCAAAAATGCTCGCGCACATGGATTGAGGTCGGCGGGCGGCATTAATTTTGGCTTTCCAAGTGCGCGCCGAAACCGAAAACTCTGTGCGACTTTTCAACTAACAGATCAACCCGCTTCATGATTAGAGGAATTATCATCGCATCAGTGAGCGCATCGCTCCTTGCTTCACTCGCGTTCGGTCAAATGAAGTACAGCCGTGCCCGTTCGGCATCTACGCCAACCCCAACGCCGACGCCTCTAGCGCTGATTCCGGCCCAAAGAGGAACGCCACCACCGCGAACAATTCCGGCGCCCACTCCAGCAAAGCCAATGCTAATGCCAAGATTAACCCCAACACCGGCTCAGCCGATAGCAACGCCGTTGCAGAAAACCGCGATGGGCCAAGCTCGGCCACTAATCCCGGGCCAGAGACCAACGCCTCTGCCAACGCCAGGGCCGAGGACAATAGCGACCCCGACTCCAGTCAAAACAACATTAGGCTCGGGAACGACAGCGATGCCCATGCGGAGGACTGGTCCCGTCCAGACTCAGTCGCCGATTCCGACGCAGCGGACAATGTTGACGCCGCAGCAGAAGATGGCGCCGACGTCCGGCCTTATTCCGGCCAAACAGTCTCCGACACCGCTACCCAGAACAATCCAGGCGGCGACTCAGCCGAAAGGGACGACGATGCCGGCTCAAGCACAGACGCGACAAATGCCGATGCCGGCGCCGGCACCGATTCCGGCTAAACCAACACCGACGCCAGTGCCGCCTCCCGACGTCAAAGCATATCTCGATCGTCAGCTGGCGCAGTCCAGGGATAAAAAATTCCACATGGCCATGAATGGCGGAGATCTCGCGCTTACGCCGTTCCACGTCTGGCCTCAAAAAACTACCGGCCCCAACACAACCTCAACCTGCATCGATATGAGAAGCGACGAGGGCAGGATTTACGACATTGATTTTGTCACAACGGGCACGCAGGTCAGCGCGATCAAGATTCACAAGATCAACGGCGAGGCATTGAGGTAATAAATTGCAGGGCCGGCGCTTCCCCTGCCAATCCGCCAGGCGGCAAGGTCGCCGCGGCGACCGCTTGCCCTACAGCGTTTCGTCCGGCACTGTTGAAGTTGAAATCACACGAAGAATATGAAGACACGAATTTTCATCGCAGCACTCACTACATCGTTTTTAACACCGATCGCCTTCGGCCAGGGGATGTACGGATATTCTCAACCCCAATCGCAACCGCCGCAGTCTTCCAGTGGCGGCCAGCAACGAATGCCGACGACAGCGACAACGAGCAAGACTACTTACCCGCAGGGGGTGAGGAGTTATCTCGATCAACAAATCGCGACTTCGAAGGACAAAAAATTCCACGTCTCGCTCAACGGCAAAGATCTCGCGCTGACTCCAGTGAAGTTTCACGACGAGAAAAAACTCGGTGGCGGGAAGGGTTCTGCCGCGGTCGATATGAAGAGTGCAGATGGCAAGGTCTATGAGATCGATTTTGCTTTGTCTGGCAACCAGGTAACCGGCGCCTCGGTCGGCAAGATGAACGGGCAAAAGCCGTAGAATTTTTCTTTTGGTGCAGCCCCTAAAGTGTTCGGGGTTGCCCTACAACTGTTCGTCCGCCACGTTCACGCGTGCCGAATACTTTTTACATCACCACGGCGATCGATTACACGAATTCGCCGCCGCATATCGGCCACACTTACGAAAAAGTGCTGGCCGATGTG
>CAZFZG010000236.1:0-2829 GCA_964523205.1 uncultured Chthoniobacteraceae bacterium
GACACTCCGCACTCGATCGCTCTCGGCTCGGCCATCGGAATGTTTTTCGGTTTCACGCCGCTCTACACCTTGAAAACTTTGCTCTCCATTGTGTTCGCCTGGATCTGTCGATCTAACAAACTCGCGGCGGCGATCGCGGGAAATTTGCACGACCTGTTTTTGCTGGCCATGCCAGCAGTCTATTTTTTTGAATACAAGATGGGCTGCTGGATGTTGGGCCGGCCGGCGGCGCACCAGGCCTTTCATCATTTTGCAATCGGCAACTACCTCCACTGGCATTTTGTGGTCCGAGTGATCTGGCCGGCCATGGTGGGCTCGCTCGTCCTCGGCATCCCTTCGGCAGTTGTTACCTATTTTCTTCTGAGGATGCTGATTAGCCGCGCACGTTCGCCGCAGTCAACGACCTAAGGTCGGCGCGGGTCATACGGGGCGTTTTTCCGCTCTAAACGGCATGAGAGTTGCATCAAAAAGCGCGAAACGGCTCGCCCTGTGCCTCGACTAGGCCGGCGCGCCAGAACTAAATGGATATGAAATCTCTCATCGCTATCGCTTCAAGCCTCCTACTTTGCTCATGCGCGGACATGTATGTCACTAAGACCGACGTCTCGACGCCGGGCGGCCGGACGGCGGGTGCCATTGATGCCAAGGACTTTTATGGCTCCAAGGGCGTCCACATGATTACCAACTGCGGCGTTGGCGCAGCCAATCCGCAGGCGATCTACATTCGGCCATTCTGTATCGACACTGCCGTTTTTAAAGGCGATGAGGCGCTAAGCGATGGCGAGATGCCGATTCGTAAAGCGCTTGCTCCAGTGGAGTTTGCCAATGATTTAAAGGAGCAATTGGAAAAAATTGCGCCGGCTCGGATTCTCAAAGATACCGAAAAACCGCGGACGGGTTGGCTTGTCGAAGGCAACTTTACCTTGGTGGATGGCGGAGACCCCTACGCTCGCTTCTTCCTCGGTAGTCTTGGAGCCGGTCGATCGGAGCTGGTCCTGCATGTCCGGATCTTTGATGTCGATCGGGGCACGGTTGTTTATGAATTCGACATGGCCGGTGGCAGCCGGTTTCAGGGCAGACACGGAACGGTGCGGGCCAGCGGCTTGGGCCGGGCCACTCATTTCGATCTCGTCAACGCAGCCGAGCGTATTTACCTGACATTGAGCGCGAATCCGTACCGCTACGGGGAACGCGGCAACATCAGTTTGCCTGAATAAGCTGATTTGCGTTTCACGGGTTGCGAACTGACCAGCGACGACTAACGTCCTGCCGCTTTAAATTCACGCCCGTGATTTTTCCACGTCGTTTCGTTGTTGTCATTGTTGCCTGCGTCTTATTTGCCGGTGCGCTGCATTCGTCTTTTGCCGCGCAAGCTTTCATCATCGCCGACGCCCAAACCGGCTTTGTCCTGCAGGAATCCAAGTCGAAAGACAAACGGCAAATCGGCAGTTTGACCAAGATCGCCACCGCCATGGTCGTGCTCGATTGGGCGGAGCACAAAGGTGGCGACCTCAACCAGTTCGTCACCATTCCGCCGTCGGCATTCGTCGGCACTATGGAAAACCGCATCGGTTTTCAACCCGGCGATGACATTGCGCTACGCGATTTGCTTTACGCCGCGCTTGTCCAGTCCGACAACGTCGCGGCTTACGCTCTCGGGAGTTATGTGGGATCGCAGATCCAGGCGCCGTCGGCGAAACTTTCGGCAATCGACGTTTTCGTCACTCAGATGAACGCGCTGGCCAAGCAATTAAAAATGGAGCGTACCCGCTTTGTAAATCCGCATGGCGTCGACCAGAACGTGAAACCGCTCCCTTATTCAACCGCTGAAGACCTTGCCCGGCTGACTCGGTACGCACTGAACAAGGCGAGCTTTCGGTTTTACGTCTCGCAAAGGGAGAGACAAATCTCGTGGCGGCGCGGCGGCAAAGAGCAGCGCTATCTATTGCACAACACGAACGAGCTCCTCGGCACCAATGGCATCGATGGAGTGAAGACTGGTCTGACTGCGCGAGCCGGTCAGTGTTTGGTTCTTTCTTCTCAACGCGAATCGCAGGTTGTCCAGGAAGGTGGCGGCGTGCGGATTTTTCCGCGCCGCATCGTTGTCGTCTTGCTTGGCAGCACGAGTCGTTTTGGCGAAGGTGCCGGACTCGTCGCCCAAGGCTGGCAATTGTACGACCAATGGGCAGCCACCGGCAGGCTTGTCGACCCGACAAAAATGCTTTGATTACTCTTTGTCATGAAGACGCGGATCGGCGTTCTTACCAGCGGCGGTGATTGTCCCGGATTGAACGCGGTCCTTCGCGGCGTCGTGCTTGCCGCCGAAAAGTTGGGCTGGGAAGTGCTCGGATTCCGCGACGGCTTCGAAGGATTGTTGCCGCCGGGCGATTACGCCGTTCTCGATCGCAAGGGCACGGAAGGAATCATGGCTCTTGGCGGCACAATCATCGGAACGACTAATCGCGGACATTTCATCGCGAAAGTTGGCGCCGGGGACCGCGCCGTAGTCGCGAGTGAAGTCATCGCACGGGCCAAAGAAGTTTTGGACGATCTGCACGTCAAGGCGTTGGTCATTGTCGGCGGCGACGGCTCCATGACGACTGCAATGCAAATGCAGGAAGCCGGGATCAATTGCATCGGCGTTCCGAAGACGATCGATAACGACATCGAAGCGACGGCGATGACGTTCGGTTTCGATTCCGCGGTCGCCGAAGTGATGGACGCGCTCGATCGACTGCACACCACTGCGACCAGTCATAAGCGCGTGATGGTGGTCGAGGTAATGGGACGCCATGCCGGCTGGATCGCGCTTCACGGCGGCATCGCCGG
>CAZFZG010000237.1:0-2811 GCA_964523205.1 uncultured Chthoniobacteraceae bacterium
TTTAAAATGCGTCTTCGGGTTCAGGAATATTGCGGGCGCGGTCTTCGAAGCGGGTGAATTCTTTCAGGAAGGTGAGGGGAATCTCGCCGACGGGGCCGTTGCGCTGTTTCGCGATGATCAACTCGGCTTCGCCGGCTTTTTCGGCGCGGGCTTCTTCATCTTCCTCGTAAATTTCCGGTCGCACCAAGAGTCCGACGAGGTCGGCGTCTTGTTCAATTGATCCCGACTCGCGCAAATCGCTTAAGCGTGGTTTGCCGCCGGACCGTTGCTCGGGTTGGCGATTCAATTGCGCCACGACAATTACCGGAATCTTCAATTCCTTAGCCAAGCCTTTCAGTCCCGCGGAAATTTCGGAAATTTCGAGTTGGCGATTGTCCTGCGCCCGGCGCGATGTGGATCTTAGCAGCTGCAAATAATCGACGATGATCAGCTGCACCTCCTGCTGCGCTTTGAGGCGCCGTGCTTTCGCCCGCAATTCCAGAATCGTCAGGCTCGCACTATCGTCGATAAAGATCTTTGCTTCCGCGAGCTTTGAAGCGGCAGCGGTCAGACTTGGGAAATCGCGCTCGCCCAGAAATCCATCCCGAACTTTTTGCAAATTCACGCGGGCACGCGAACAAAGCAGACGTTGGACCAGCTGCTGGCTGCTCATTTCCAGAGAAAAAACGCCCACCGGCAGCTTTTCGTTGATTGCCACGTGCTCGGCGATGTTCATTGCCAATGCGGTCTTGCCCATGCTCGGCCGCGCCGCGATCACGATCATTTCCGACGGATGCATTCCACTGGTCATCCGGTCGAACTCGACAAAGCCGGTCGAAATGCCTGTGATCCCGCCTTTGCGCTCATAAAGTTTCTCGATCGCCTCGATGGCTTCCATCACCTGGTCTTTCATCGAGAGCATCTGACCTTTGAATCGATCTTCGCCGACTGCGAAGATCCGTTGCTCTACTTCATCGAGCAGATTACCGACTTCGTCCTGCTCTTCGTAAGCGCGGCGCACGCTTTCGGTCCCGGCGGCAATGATGGAGCGCAAAATGTATTTGTCGCGGACGATGTCGATGTAATAGCCGACGTTCGCGGCCGTTGGGACGAACGTGTAAAGGTTCGTGACCGCCGCGGCGCCGCCGACGCTTTCGAGCAGATTCCGGTCGCGCAGAACTTGAGTGAACGTGATTAGATCAATCCCAGCGCCGACGTTCCAAAGATCCACCAGCACATTGAAAATTGTCTGATGCGCCGGAACGTAGAAATAATCGGCGGTGATTTTTTCGACGACCTCAGCGATCGCATCTCGCGGCGAGATTAGCATTGAACCGAGCACGCCTTGCTCGGCTTCGAGGCTGTGCGGTGGTGTTCGGTGAATATCCTGCGCAGAACCTGTGCGCGGGATCGGAATAACATTTTCGCCGCTTTGCGCTGCCGAGCCTCGGCCAGCGCCATTTCCTGCTGCTTTACGAGGCTTCCCACCGCTCCACGGGGAGGACGGTTGAGTCGCCATTTATTTTTCTTCTTTTTTCTCTTCCTTGTGTCTGCGGAAAAATGAGCGTCGCTTCTTCTCCGGATGCTCGTCCGACGGTTCAGCTTCGGCTTTTCGCGACTCGGTTGATTTCACGTCAAACTTGAATTGTGCCGTCACGTCATGATGCAGCTTGATCGCGACTTCATGCTCGCCGGTGTCTTTGATCGGCCGCTCTAGCACAACCTTGTGTCGATCGATTTCGAGACCAAGCTCGTTTTTCATCCGCGTCACGATATCCTGCGCCGTAATCGAACCAAAAGCCTTACCCGATTCGCCGGTCGCCAGCGTGAATGTGAGATGCGCTTTGCCAATCTTGCGTGCGATCTCTTCGGCTTCGTTCAACTCGCGTGCTTCGCGTTCGGCGCGTTTCTTCTTCAAATTATCGAGCTGGCGCAAGGCTGCTGGAGTGACTTCGCAAGCTTTACCGTGCGGCAACAGGTAATTGCGGGCGTAACCGCGGCGCACTCTTACCACATCAGCTTCAGCGCCTAGTCCCGGTACGTTGGCGGTTAATATCACTTCGGTCGTTGGCATGTTTGAAATTTCCGGAGCGCGAAAGTTTATACAATCATGGCCGCTGTCAATGCGCCAACAAAAATTAAATTCTTTTTTGCTTTGCGTTGTCGATCTCTCCTTAACACCGGCTTTCAAGCCGCGATCCTGCACCGCGATGCGAGCAAGCTGTTTAAACAGCTTCTCGGGCACATGCGTTGCGGCCACCGGACTTAAGCCCGGTGTTAATCAGATCATGCCGAGCTTCATTCGCCCGGCTTCGCTGATCATGTTCTGGTTCCAGGGCGGGTCCCAGACCAACTGCACGTCCGCTTCATCGACGCCGTCGATCGACAGAATTTTGCTTTGCGCGTCATGCGCGATCGCCGGTCCCATGCCGCAGCCCGGCGCGGTCAGCGTCATTTTCACTTCCACCCGCGTGCCGCCGTCATCTTTTTTGATTAGGCGACAATCGTAAACCAAACCAAGATCGACAATGTTCACCGGAATTTCCGGGTCGAAACATTGCTTCAGCTGGTTCCAGACATCGTCCTCGGAGACCTCGCCGTTGGTTGCCGCCGCGGCTTTTTGTTTCGCCTCTGCCTTGGGTTTTTCCAAACCGAGCGCGTCCAAATCGTTTTCCTTGATCTGGGACAAGCCGTAGGCGGTCGCGATTGTGTAGTTTCCTCCCAACGCCTGTGTGATCACGCCCTTTGTCCCCCCCGGAATCGTGTACTTCTGTCCGGCCGGGATCAGAGTCACTTCCAGATCACGATTCAATTCGAATTCTTTGTCCTTGT
>CAZFZG010000238.1:0-2765 GCA_964523205.1 uncultured Chthoniobacteraceae bacterium
GGCCAGGACCTTCAGTTCAGCTAAGTGGAGTTCAAGGTTGTCCAGCGCGCTTTGCATCTTCGGGGGCGCTCGAACGGAGTGTAAAAAACTCAAAAAGTGCCGCATGCGTTGTCGGATACACAACCAGCAAACTTAGTCGCGGACAAATATGAATCCCTGAAACCACGCACCGCTACCCTGGAGAAGGGCGGCATCCACCGGCGTGAATGTTGCAAGGACGCGGTAGCCTTTCGTGGCAAAGACTTCCAGGAATCTCGTCTCAGACAAAAACCAAAATGGATAGCTTGCTTGATAGATCCTCCCGGGAACTGATTGAACGGTGAGTTTGTCTCTTTCGTCTGAAATCAAAGCCGTCCGATCGACAATAACTGTTTTGATGCGCAGGCTCAACATACTGTCGAGCTGCGCGTAAGGCTCTTCAAGATAAGGGAGCACGCCTGAAAGGAGCAGAACATTCAGCCGCGGATTGTCCGACAAGCATTGCGCCATCGAGGAGCAGAAGCGCAGCTCGTTGCTTTCAAACCATTGACGTCCGCATGCAACGTGATCTGGCTGTTCGATCACGTACCATTTAAGACCGGTGAGTGAATTGAAGAATGGCCGGCACTGGAAATAGGAACTTCCCAGAGATCCACCGAAATCAAGAACACTCAGATGACCAGTGTCCATAACCGCTGCCCTGAGCATCGCCGCCAGAATAGGGAACGAGTAGTCCGGCTTTTCGAAAACCACCGAATCGCGCTCGAAAGCCGCCTGACCTGATTTTACCTTTAGCAGCGCATCGCGCGTCTTCTCTAGAATCTGTGGGGCATCATAACCGGTCGAGTGATTCCCGGCTTCGCTCCAGCTCTTGTAATCGCCTTCAAAGCGAATTCCTTTTTGCTTTCGAAAGCCAAGATTGAGGAGCAAAGCGTTTTTCCAAACGTGCTTGAGTTTTTTCGCCCACACAGGAACGCAACGGTTACTAACAATTTGGCTGCCAGGCGGACTCAGCCAAACGCCCGCCTGAGTTCGAACATTTCCAATAGGCTTCCTCTCTCACAAAAGTGGCCTCATTAATTGGATAGGGCAAAGCTTTGGTCCAGACGTTGGCAAAGTGCGATTGGAACAAGTTTTTCAACTCATCGGTACTGTTATAGAACTGCAAATGATCTGAACCTTCATGCCCGAGTGATTCGGAACCGGCGAAGATTCCGTGAGGCTGTAGTGCGTTGGCGATTTTTTGCAAGAGAACAGCGGCATCGTTGGTTGCCAAATGGCCAATAGCTCCGTTCCAAACAATCACGTCGTATTTATTTCGCGGAAAAGCATCCGTCACTGCGCTTTGGAGATAGTAAGCAATATTTGCCCTGCTGTTGTTCCGCTTCGCCTCTTGGATTGCCTTTGGGTCAACATCAAGTGCGTCTACCTCGGCGCATTGCCTACTTAGGAAGTGATTTGTTAGAAAGCCGTCACCACAGCCGATGTCGAGAACAATGTCCTCCGGTCGGAGCAGCTCGGCAGCATAAAAAGCGCGAGCAAACTGGTAGGGATGTATTTGACGAGTGCTGAAGCCGAAAAGGAACCACATCAATCTGTGATAGTTGAAGTGAGGTGGCGTTCTTGCGAGCTTCCATACGCGCCGAAAAAGACTTTGATAATGCTGGCGCAATAACCAGACGAGCGCCTCCTCGCGAATTCTTCCTCCCCAAAGTAACTTTTCGCCAACGGAAGAAAGCGCTCGCAGTAACTCGGGTCTGCCTCCTTTGCTGGGCATTTGTATCGAAGCTAGTTAAACGGCAGAATAGCCGGCGCGGATCAGCGTGTGGCGCGCTTGTCGCATAAATTCTGTTGTCACCGCTTGCGGCATCTCGTCGATGAACGAACCGACCTTGCCGCGACGCACGAAGGCTCTATCCCGCGGCCAAACATCCGTACCCCATCCCATTGTCTTTTCTTTCTCGCTCATCGCAGTGAACGCGCACGCTTCGGCGGCCGATTTCAGCAGGTCATCTGTGCGATCCAATTGCGCAAATTCACAAAACCGCCGCAGTTGCGAAACCGGATCTCTTTTAAGGGATTCGTAGGAGATGGTGATCATTCTTGATTTGTAGGGGTTTTGCATCCACGCCTCGACATGTTCGTGCCAGCGACATGGGAATAATCCCTCGCCTAACGCGACCATCTTAAAAAAGTCAGGCTCGCTTCCCTTGATCGCGCTCAGGTAATGGAAGTACGAAACCATTGTGTCGCGCCCATCGCGAAGCAGATAAACCACGCGTCGATACTGTGGTTGGGGCAAATGGTGGCTTTTGAAAAAGGTGGGCGTAGCATACCGCCGGTAAAACGGCCGATAATGAACGTCAGGCACCAAGCCTTGGATCATTTCGTCCGGAGTCAAATGCGGATCGATGCCGAAAGCGACTGCGGCCACCAAATTCTGCATCCATGTGTTTCCACTCTTGGGATAGCCAACAATAAAAACGTCGTTCGGGTCGGTTCGATCTATTGGCGAAAGTCCCGTACGACGTTGGATTAGCTGATCGAGTCGACGTTTCAAGAATTGCATGGGCGATTTCCAAGTCCCTTCACCGATTCCACCATTAAATCCTCGTGCAACCTCTTACTCGTCCACTTTGCTTTTGGCCGGATTACACCAAGACGCGGGAGGTTCATCGCCGCGCCAGGCAAGCCGGGATCGTCCACCGAAAATTGCAAGACACCATCCAAACGGACGAGATTCTTGATGCCTGGCATCCCCGCATTCAACGACAAGCTGTAACGAC
>CAZFZG010000239.1:0-2762 GCA_964523205.1 uncultured Chthoniobacteraceae bacterium
AGCGGGCAACGGGAATCGAACCCGCATGGCCAGCTTGGAAGGCTGGAACTTTACCATTAAGCTATGCCCGCAAGACGAAAGTTAAACTGCCGCTTCCACTTGCGAATTGCAAGATCGACATCTAGCTATGCAATTATGAAACGCATCGCCTTCGTCCTTCTCAATTTCTGTTTCTTCGTATCCGCGCGTGCCGATGTCACGATTGTCCAAAAAGTCGAAGGCGCGGGTTCGCCGGCCGAAATGACGATCAAGATCAAAGGCGACAAGGTGCGAATGGACAACAGTCCAAGAATGACAATGCTCTTCGACGGAAAAGGCGGCGAAGTCATTACCTTAATGCACGATCAAAAAGCAGTGGTCCGGATGTCAGCTGAGAAAATGCGGGCCGCGGCGGAGATGGCGAAAAAGTACACCGGCCAGAAAGATTCGCCGACTGAGAAACCCAAACTGAGTCGGACCGGCAAGACCGACACAGTCAATGGTTACAAGGTCGAGGAATACGCTTGCGAAACGCCGGTCTACAAGGCGAGTTACTGGATCGCGCCCAGCTACCCAAATGGCGCCGCGATTCTGAAAGAATTCCAAGCGTTTAAACAGGAGATTTGGAATCCGACTGCCACGAAAATGCCCGATTACCGCGATTTTCCCGGCCTGCCGTTGAAGACGGTCGTGTCAATGAGTGGAATGGAGGTCACAAGCACGATCAGTTCGGTGAATCAGAACCCGATCAGCGATGCGGAGTTTGCGGTGCCGGCCGACTACAAGGAAACAAAAGTGCCGGACATGGGACAGATGATGAAACAGCAGCCGGCAACCTCGCCGAGTCCGTAAAGTTTTGTGCAATTGCTGCTCGCGTCGAATTCACCGCGACGGCATGAATTGCTCACTCAAGCTGGATTAGAATTCGAAACTGTCTCGCCGCGCCTTTCCGAAAGGTTCCGTGTCGATCTTACCTTGCGGGAGCTGACGACTTGGAACGCGCTTCGCAAAGGAATTTCAATCGCCCGCAAATTTCCGGAGAGCGTTGTTCTGGCGGCCGACACGTTGGTCGCGATCGACGATCATATTCTTGGAAAACCGTGCGATGCTGGCGAAGCGGTTGCCATGCTCGAGCGCTTGGCTGGACGCGCTCACGAGGTTTGCACTTCGGTTTTCATTTGCCAATTGGCGCAGGCGAGATCCGCGAGCTTTCACGACATCTCACACGTTTATTTCCGGCGCCTCAATCGCGATCAGATTAGCAATTATCTCGCGCGCGTAAACCCACTCGACAAAGCGGGCGCCTATGCGGCGCAAGGATTGGGCGGGGAAATCATCGAAAAGATCGACGGCTCCTACACGAATGTGGTTGGCTTGCCGATGGAAAAAACAGTTCCCGCGCTCGCCGAATTCGGAATTGTAGCTAAAACCCGAGAAACCTAGCGCGTTTCGACCAGTTCAGGTTTCCGTTCCGGAGGCGGCGTGTGTTTGTCACGTCGCAATACCATGTAGAGGAACCAGACGATGAAGCAGTTCGCCAGAAGTATTAGCGCCGGCACGATTACCGGGCCATGCCAAACCAATCGGTGCCAGATGTGCCTGACTTCCAGTGGAATCAGCGCGGCCGTGGCAAAGATCATTAGAAACTCGGCCCAGCGTTTTTGCAGGTAAACGCCGATACCTTCAGTGAAAAGCACGCTACAATAAAAAAGCGCCAGCGTCCCGGTGGCACGGAGGGCGCCGCCTGAGAGCGCGGCCTGCAATTTGTTCAGCAGAAAAGTCACGGCTTTGCTGTGATGGAGCAGGAGTTGATCATCGGCCCAATCCGAAATCTGATCGAGCCAGGCCGGGCGGTAGTTGAGGAACAGAAGCGAAAAGCCTAGTCCCAAAAGCAGCACGCCTTTAAAAATCTTGAACAGCGCGATCACCTTGAGATAACGAACGCGACGATGTTCTTCTAAGATCGCGAGCTCGTGCGGATGAACGGCCATCTTCTCAACTCCTCGCTGAGATTCGTTTATTCCGCAACGATTGGACTACCCCGGCAGCAGATTTCCAATTTGTTCCCGTCAGGATCTTCAAAAAAGAATGCGTAGTAACCGGGGCTGTAATCCTGGCAGATTTCCGGACCTTCCAAATTCTTCCCGCCTGCCTCTCGCACCAACTTCGCGATCGCATCCACTTTTTCTCGCGTATCGGCCCAGAACGCAATGCGGGTCCCGTTCGGGCGATGATGGTTGTCCACGACTATGCCAAAAAACTCCGAAGGCGTGTCATGACCGGCTGAATAAAAAGTGCAGAAATCCTCGCCCACCTCTGGACTTGGCGATGGCTCGTACTTTTCGCGAACAAATCCAAGCTCTGGCAGAAATTTTTGGTAAAACTTCATCGCCCTTTCCATATCGCTCACTCGTAGGTCGATGTGATCGAGCAATCCCTTTCTCATGTGTTCGACTTTCGGTTCTCGCGCCGAATCATCAACTTTAATCCCGACCAGGTCTCGTCCACCGCGCAGACTTTGATGTCGACAAAGCCGAGCGGCAACGCGACCGATCGAATGACGTTCTCGGTGATATCGGTCGCAACGCCGGATGATTTCTTCGGCCACGAAACCCAAAGCACAGCATCGTCTGGAATCTTCTGGCGCAAGTTCGACAATTGCTTCGTGAATTCGCTCCGGCGCGTGACAAAGAGATGAATGAACTTGCTGTTACCGAGCGGTCGTGTCGCAAAATTGACGCCGCTTGGAATTTGCCCGAGCAGCTTGCGGTAATTCTCCGGTG
>CAZFZG010000240.1:0-2744 GCA_964523205.1 uncultured Chthoniobacteraceae bacterium
GCCGGCGACCACGGGTTGAGCTTAAAATCGTCAGCCACGATTTTCTCTCGCGTAGCGGACAAAAGGTCGAGAAGCGCCGCGACATCCAGCGCGTGATGCGACGGCGCGAAGGGACCGAGGTTCTTTTCCGCCAGCTCGAACAGCCGCACCGCCGGACGCAAACGCCGGCTGTACTTAGCGTGGGTCGGGTGCTCGAAATTCTTTTTCAGATGAACGAAAGCGCCCGCCGCCTGAATCAGCCCCTTAAAAAAATTGCCGTCCGCCGTGTCGCTGTTCAGCCAAAGACGCTCCAGCACATCGTGAGCTTCGTAGTAACGTTGGTCATTCCAGCAGCGAAAATAGGCGCGGTAGAACGGGTGATCTGTCACCTCGCCGGAGAAGCTGGCGTCATCGCCGCCTTCGAGGTCGCGCACTAACTGCGAAATTCTTTCGCGTTTGTTCATGAAGGGTTTAATTTCACCATGCCGCAGATGATGGGCAAACCGACTTTTCTGGAGGGCACCGACATCGTTCGCTGCCGCGCGCAAGAATGACCCCGGTCGAATTGGCGATCCTTCTCGCCGCCATCGCCGCGCTGATCTTTTGCTCGGCCCTTTTTTCCGGCTTGGAGACCGCCCTGTTTTCGCTGCGCCCGCATCAACTGCGACGATTGGAGACGAACAATCCCGCCCTGGTCGATTTCGTGAAGCTTTTTCGCGAACATCCGCGTCGCGTCCTCAACGTGCTGCTACTCGGCGATGGGTTGGTCAAAGTTCCGCTGGTAGTGCTCTGTCTTTTTTTGCTGTGGCGCGGACCGCTGGCCGGACGCGTTCACCAATGGCTCGCTGCTATCCTCATTTTTGCCGTGGTCGTTTTGCTTTGCGATCTGATCCCGAAACTGTTGGCCCTTTCGGCGCCTTACCGCTTATCCGCTATCGGGGCATTCACTCTGCGCACATCCCTGCGACTGCTCGATCGGGTCGGCCGTGCCCTCGAAACCGCGAGCACCGCGATTGTCGATCTTGTCACACCGAAGCGCCTGCATACCCGCGCGCGATTGAGCGACGAAGAACTCGAGACTCTGGTAGAGATCGGAGCCGAGGAAGGAACGTTGCAGCAAGCCGAAGGCGAAATGATCCAGGATATCATCAAGATGGGCGACAAGACGGCGAAGGATTGCATGACTCCGCGGGTGGATACTTTCACTTTGGCCGACGATCTCCCCAACGAGCAGGCCATCGCCCAGTTGAGAGAACGGCGTTACCGCCGGGTGCCAGTCTACGCCGATACGCCGGACAACATCGTCGGCATTGTGGATCTGAAATTGTTCCTGCTCGATCCTTCGGAGCATTACACCGAGACGTTGCTTGCGCCCTCCTTTGTTCCCGAAACGATGCGCGCGCTCGATTTACTCAAACTTTTTCTCACTCACCCGCAGGGACTGGCCATCGTGGTTGATGAGTTCGGCGGGACCGAAGGCATCATCACCATGGCTGATATCATGGAGGAAATTCTCGGCGATGCCGCGCCTCCTGGCGGAGATGTCGATCTTTACATCGAGCCGCTGGAGAATGGAAAATTTCTGGTCAGCGGACACGCGCGTCTCGACGACCTGCGCGAGCATCTTGGCTTCGAATTGGAAGCGGACGGAATCGACACCATCGGCGGCCTGGTGTTCAATCGGCTCGGCTATTTGCCGACCGAAGGAACTCAAATCGAGCTGCCGCGTCTTGCCGTGACGGTGCGACGCACCAGCCGAAAACGAATCGAAGAGTTGCTCCTGGAAAAAACAACCTGCGTCGAGGATCAGGAGAGCAATAGCGCTGCGGCATGAGAGCATCCTTCATCATCCTTGGTTGCTGGGCGATCTCGTTTTTGTTTAACGGAATCGAGGCTGGCCTGATGTCGATTGACCCGGTCCGGTTGCGTCATCACGCGAAACTTGGCCTGCCCGAAGCGGTGCGCCTCGATAGTCTACTTACCATCCCGGAGCGTTTGCTCGTTACGGTTTTGCTGGTCACAAACTTTGCCGATATCGTAGGCCTGCTGCTGCTGACGCGATACTTCGTTTCGCGATTTGGCACAGCGGGCTTTCTCCTGAGCATTGTAATCGCGCTCCCGATTTACCTTTTCGTTCTCGGCGTCCTGCCGAAAGCGCTGTTTCGCCGGTTCCCATTCCGCGCGGTTGCGCCGCTCTCGCGCTTTCTTCAACTCACCACCACGCTGCTCTCGCCGCTCCTAGCGATCGGCGAGGCATTGGGCCGCCTCTTTCTACCATCGCGCGCGAAGAGGAGCGGTCGCTTGTTCGCAGGACGCGACGAGCTTAAACAAATCACCGCCGAAAGCGAACGCGAAGGATCAATCACATCAACAGAGCGGGCGATGATCCACAATGTGGTCGATTTTCAAAACGTGACCGCGCACGACGTGATGAAACCGCTGTCGAAAATCGAAAGCCTTAAGCCGGACTCCACAATTGATGATGCGCTGAACTTGAATCGCTCGACGGGGTTTGATCGATTGCCGGTGATCGACAAGGCGGGCGATGCGGTTGGCCTCGTAAACGTGTTCGATATTTTGCTCGATAAAGAATCGAGATCGCTTGCCAGTTATCTTCGGCGGATGGTCACGGTCGAAGAAAGCGAACCGGCCTCGCGTGCGATTCAGCGTCTGCGCGCTGCGCGCCTCGGCATGGCCGCGGTTGTCGATCAAAAGAGAAACTTGATCGGCTTTGTCAGCAGCGAAGACCTGATTGCCCGCCTGGT
>CAZFZG010000241.1:0-2727 GCA_964523205.1 uncultured Chthoniobacteraceae bacterium
CATGAAAAAACTCGGAACGATTTTGCTGGCGATCTACTTGATTATCGATGGTTTGCTCGGATTCGGGGTGAACTTTGGACCGCTGGTCATGTTGCTTTACGTCATCGCCATCGTGGGCGGAGTTCTTATTCTAATCGGAGCGATGAAAAGCTCCGGCTGATCTCGCGGATTCGGGGAACATCTACAATCCGCACGCCGGTCGGCGGATTTTCAACCGCCCAAACCAGCGCGCTCAACATTTGGTCGATTGTAACCAGGCCCAGACGCTCGGCTGATTCTTTCGTCGCCGGAAGTTTCTCGAGAATCCAATAAACCGGCAGAACTGCGTACGGCCACCAGTGACCGGGGCCGAGCACGTACCAGGGCCTGACAAACGTTGCTCTGATTCCGCTTTCGCGAATCATCGCCTCGCCTGCGCTTCTCACCGCGATAAACGCCTTCATCACCGGCGCCGGCTGTGCCACGCCAAGGTAAATGAAATGCCCAATGTCGGCGTCACGCGCGGCTTTGATCGCCACTTTGATAGAAACAAGATCGACATTGTGGAATTGCTTAGCTTTGGCCGGACTCGGGTGTGGCACGCCGATCAAGTGAACAAAGGTATCCGAGCCGCGGACATGCTCGATGTAGGAATCCATTTGGAGCGCGTCGCCAATGATACCGATAGCCCCGCTTGGTAAATTGTTCTCCGAACCTGAACGCACTAGCGCTCTTAAATGGTGCCCGCGCTTTGCTAGAAGCGGTATCAGCCGCGAGCCGATATATCCGGTGCCTCCAGTTACAAAAACGGAATGCGGCATGTGGGGATGCTGCCTCGAACGATCACCGCTTGATCGCGCGTGTCAGCAGATAATCCTGTCGCACAATATTGTCCTCAAAATAAGGCTCGATCAGTGCGTCGTATTCGCGCCGAAATTGCGCCAGCCGCGCCGGATCGCCAGCGCTCAGCATTTCCACCACCTTCAACATCGGGCCGGCGGTGCGCTCGATGTGGTCGCGGTAATTTTGCACACTCAGCGCTGGAAAAAGCATACAGGCGCGGTCGAACAAAATATCTCTTACGGCTGAGCCGAGTCGCTCGCGCACGATCGCGACATCGCCCCATTGGGGCGGAGGTGAAACTCCGAGCGGTGGCGGCGGCATATAACTCGATACCAATCTGAAGCTGCTGCCGATTAACAATTCCGGCGGCCAGGTCGCGAAGGCGATCGTGCCGCCGGGTTTCAATACCCGCAGCATTTCGCGGATCGCGATGTCGGGACGCGGGGCAAACATGTGGCCGAACTGGCTAAGAACCACATCGAATGTGGCGTCAGTGAACGGCAATTCTTCGGCATCGCCTTCCCGAAAATCGATCTCCACATTTGCCACGCTCGCGTTCTCCCGAGCGCGTTCGAGCAACTCCGGCGTAAGGTCGACACCATAAATCCGACCACCGATTCGGGCGGCGGTGATCGCGACGACACCGGTGCCACAGCCAACATCAAGCACATTTTGACCGGCCCGAACCTTCGCCCACTTCACCAACCGTGCCGCCGGAGGTGTAGTCACCGCTTCAAGCGGCGCGAAATGTTTCCATCCTTGGCGTTGTGCCTGCTTGAACTTTGCAATCGGATCGTGGCTCATGACGGAAATGAAATCGCGGCAACGAGTTGCGCAATCTGCTTTTGCAGCGAATTACTCTGCGCAAATGAGGCTTGGGTTAATTGCAACGTCGATCCTGGCGGGATCGGTCGGTTTCACCGCAAACGCGCAATGGTGGCGCGCCTGGCCGTCGCCCTCTCCGGTCCGTGCTGTTCCATTACGCAAGCCACCGCCACCGCCGACTCCCAAACCGACGCCGAAAGTTTACGTCGCTTTGCCGAATTACGATGAGGAAACCGCGACCCGGCTCCAGATTTTTTTGGACAATAACTACTTCGGGCCGGGAAAAATCGACGGCAAGATGGGCGAATTTTTCCGGAAGGCGCTCATTTCCTTCAAACACGCGCAAGCTCAGCGGGAAACTGGCGTAATCGACCAATGGATGCTCGATCAGGTTCCGCAAGCCTTTACCACCTACACGATTAAAGGCGATGACCTAGCCTACGTCGGCGAGTTGCCATCGGACCATCCGAGTCAGGCGAAATTAAAATTCCTGCCTTACACATCGCTGCTCGAATTCGTGGCCGAGCGTTATCACTCCGCCGAGGATTACATTCGTAAGCTCAATCGTGACCGCGATCTTGATTGCGACCATCTGGAAGTTGGCGACGAGTTGAAGGTTCCAAACGTGTTGCCGTTCGAGATCGAAAAGATCACCGAGCAACAGATCAAGCCGAACCCGAAATTCGCGGCGCGCATCATCTATGTCGACACACCGGAGCGGGTGCTCGAGGTCTTCGAGGACAAGCAACTGGTGTGCGTTTTTCCGATTACACCCGGGTCAACCGCGCTGCCGGCGCCGATCGGCACCTGGAAAATCCAGGGTGCGGCTACCTGGCCGTGGTTTCGTTATGACGAAGGCATGCTCAACTACGGCGTCCGCACGGAAAATTATTTCAACCTCCCGCCCGGCCCGAACAATCTCGTTGGCGTGGTCTGGCTGGGGTTAAATCGACCGGGCATTGGAATTCACGGGACCAACAATCCCGAAACCATCGGCCGCGCAGCGAGCCACGGCTGTATTCGTCTGGCCAACTGGGATGCCGCGCGGGTGAAAGACCTGGTCAGCGTCGGGAATACGGT
>CAZFZG010000242.1:0-2724 GCA_964523205.1 uncultured Chthoniobacteraceae bacterium
GCGGCAAGGACCAACGGCACCACAATAAAAGTAAACAGATCGGTGGAGGACACGGCGAACAGCAGACTCGACATAAGGCGCGTGATGAACATTGAAACCACCAGACCGGCCGCCGCACCGATCGAGACGAGAACTAATCCGGGGCGAACGGCAAGGACCAAAATATCGCGGATTTGCGCACCAAGCGCCATCCGAATGCCAAACTCTTGGACGCGTTGTTTCACCAGAAAAGCGGTGACGCCGTAAATGCCCAGGCTGGCGAGAAACAGCGCTAGGGCAGCAAATGTGGACATAAGAAACAAAGCTAATCGACGTCGCGCCATGGAACTGGAGATCAACTCATCCATGGTTGTTACGCCGTAGACCGGAAGCTCCGGATCAATTTGCTCCATAGTGCGCGTCACGAGCTGTCTTGTCGTGGTAAGGTTCGCAGAGGTGCGAAGAAAGACTGCAAACAATTGTCTCGAGCGCTGAAGAATCGATCCGTATAAGCGTGGTTCTGGCGCTTGATCCAACCCGTGGTCTCGCACATCGCCAACCACGCCGATAATTTCAGACTCGGTGGTTGCCCTGCCAGTGTCTCTGCCGGTGTCGCGTACGTGTTGTCCAATCGGATCTTGTTGCGGAAAGAATTTTTGCACGAACGCCTCATTCACAACGACAACGTTGGGTGCCTTATCATCATCATGATCCGTGAAGACGCGTCCTTTCCTTAGCGGAAGCTTCAGGAGATCGAAATAATTTGGGCTCACCGCGCCGAAATCAGCGGTGTACTCTTCCTGGGCGGAAGTAGCATTGTCTGGAAATGAGAACGCGATCAAATTAAATTGGTTGAGCGCACGTGTGTTCAAGAATGGAACACTTGTGGTCAACCCAACCGCAACGCTCTGCACACCTGGTGCGGCCTCCAATCGCTGAACCAATTCGCGTGCGAGTCGCGCGCGCTGCGGCGGATTCAAATAAGGATTGGCGTCGGGATTGTTTGGCCGCGGGATCCAGATTTGCGCGACAGTTACGCCGCGCGGATCAATGCCCGGTCGTTCGCGAAGCATCGCCGAAAAACTCCGGATCAATAATCCTGCGCTGATCAACAAGACCACGGACAAAGCGACCTCCAACGTCACTAGCGCTGCCCGGGAGCGGCTTTGACGAATCCCGTGTTGTCCGCCGGTGCGGCCGCCTTCTTTCAAATCGTGATTTGGGTCGGTCATCGTGGCGTGAAATGCCGGACCTAGGCCGAACAGAATCCCACTGAAGATCGACAGCACAACGGCCAGAGCGATTACCCGCCAATCGCCATGGATTTCATTTAGCCGAGGGACCTCTTGAGGCAGCAACGCGAGCAGCGAGCCGCGGGAGAATCGCAAGACGAGTAGAGCTGCCGCCGCGCCGGTCAAAGAGATGAGCACACTCTCGGTCAGGATCTGACGCACCAGTCGAGAGCGGGAGGCTCCAAGCGCCTGACGAATCGCAAATTCGCGCATTCGCGTCAACGAGCGTGCGATCAGAAGAGTGGCAACGTTCACGCACACGATTAGCAGAACGAAAGCTACCGCGGCCAGCAACACGATCAGCATTTGGCGCACGTCGCCGGTAAGACTCGATTGCACAGGCTCAATTCGAAGCTCCCAGCGTGACTGGCTAGGATAGTCGGTTGGATAGCTCTGCTGTGATTGCCTAACGAACGCATCCAATCTTTGTTGCGCTTCTTTGATCGACAATCCGGGCTTGAGCCGTCCGATTGCGCCGGGAATAAATCGGGAACTTCGAACCGGCGGGACCGGAAACGGCGCAGCAACGAATCCTGCGGCTGTCCAAACTTCCACATCACCGCTAAGACCTTTACCGGGATGACGAAAATCAGGCGGCATCACCCCGATGATGGTGTAGCCATCCTCGTCCACGCGAATTCTTTTGCCGATAACGTTTGGATCGCCGCCGAACTGTCGCCTCCACAATGCGTCACTGATCACCACGCCATCCAAAAAACCTGGGACCCAATCTGCTTGAGTGTATGTACGTCCCAATGCGGGTTTCGCCCGCAGCATGTCAAAATAACTCGGACTCGTCCCGAGCAGCTCGATGCGCTCCACCCGTTCGCCACCGGTTAGAGCGGTGGGGACTGGAAAGATCACGCTAATCTGCTCAAAAATGTCCGAATGCTGGCGCAAATCTTCGAATTCCGGCACGGACATGCCGACATCCTTGGCACCGGCGCGATTGTCAAAAATTCGAACCAGTCGCTCCGGCTGAGGAAATGGCAGCGGCTGGAGAAGGACGGCCTGAACGAGCGCGAAGATGGCGATGTTGCCACCAATTCCGAGCGCCAAAGTCAGCACGCTAATGAGAAGAAAAGCCGGGGTCCTTACAAGTGTTCGCGCCGCATAGCGCAAATCGGCGATGAGATATTCCATAAATTTGTTTCTTGCTCTTCGTTAACGGAGAAGCGACATTCCACAAGTTCATTATTATCACGATGATATTTCCGTTTCAGCACGATTCTGCTATTCGTTGGGAAGAGGTTTTAGGAGTAATTTAGGAGGCTCCCTTGCTCGATGATTTACGCGCCCTGGTAGAGTTTGCCCAGGCCGGGCCCATAGCCGGTGCAGCCGATCGTCTATTCCGGACACCATCGGCTATAACCCGGCAACTGCAAAGGCTGGAGGCTGCATTGGGTGCTGAGTTGCTCGACCGCTCGGTAAAGCCGCCGCGCCTGAACTCGCT
>CAZFZG010000243.1:0-2688 GCA_964523205.1 uncultured Chthoniobacteraceae bacterium
CCGATCAGGAGGAGTTGCAGGCCGTGGGAAAGAATGAGGGCGCGAATTTGCGCCGGGCGCGCGCCAAGTGCGAGACGAATACCGATTTCACGGACGCGTTTGAGCGTGGTATAGGCGAGCAATCCGTAAAGACCGATTGTCGCCAGCACCAGCGCGAGCCCGGCAAAGATAGAAAATAGAAAACTCAGCAGGCGCTGACTTCCCCAACTCCCCTGAACGCGATCGATCATCGGTCGCGCGTCGAAAACCGGCAGCGACGAATCGATTGAACTAACAGCGTCGCGAATCGTGTGTTCCAGCGCCGCGGGCGCCATGGTCGACCTTACAAAAAGGGTGAGACTGGTTCGTTGGGCCTGGCCTAACGAACAATAAATCAACGGTAATGGCGCCATTTCATCGACTGCATGAAAGCGCATTCGCGCAACGACGCCGACGATTTCTGACATGACGTAACCTTCTTCATCGTTGCCAGCATCGACTCCGAGGCGTTTGCCAATTGGATTTTCGCCAGGGAAATATTGTTCGGCCATTGCCTGATCGATGATG
Source organism: uncultured Chthoniobacteraceae bacterium (assembly GCA_964523205.1). Taxonomy (GTDB): domain Bacteria; phylum Verrucomicrobiota; class Verrucomicrobiia; order Chthoniobacterales; family UBA10450; genus AV40. The sequence goes on from CAZFZG010000243.1 coordinate 547, forward strand.
ATCACGCGCGGCGAGTCTTTGGTATCGCGCTCGTTGAACGTGCGGCCTCGCAGCAGTGGAGCTTTGAGCGTTGAAAAATAATCCCCGACCACGACTTCGAGATCGGCGCTCAACATGTCGGAAGGCTGGGGCCGCGGATTTTCTTCGCGCCAGAATCCGGTTTGCCATCCGCCCATCAGCGGACCGTTCGAACTGACACCTGCGGTTTGCACGCCAGGCAGCGCGCGGACTTTGTCGAGCAGCGCCTTGGCGAAGATGTCGATCTTGTTGCGGTCGTTGTATTTGCGCCACGGCAACTCGAATCGCTCGGTGAAAAGCGCACGCGGTTCGTAGCCTAACGAAAGCGATTGGAGCCGCGAGAAACTTTTCAGAACCAGACCGGCGCCAACCAATAATGTCAGCGTGAGCGCGATCTCGCTGATGACAAACCAATCCCGCGCGCGCTTGGCCGACGGCGGATCGCCGCTGCCGGCCGACCCTTCTTTCAAGGCAATTTGAACATCAGCGTGTGAAGTCTGCCACGCCGGCCAAAGCCCAAACAGCACCGTCGTGAGTGAAGCGACCAGAAATGTGAACGCCAGGACTGGAAGATCGAAGGAAATCTGCTGAAATCGGGAAACACCTCCTGGACTAAGCGTGATCAAACCATCGCGAACCCAAACCGCGAGGAAGAAGCCGAACGCTCCGCCAAGTAAGGCAATCAAAAAACTTTCAATCAAGAGTTTCTTGATGATCTGCCCACGGGTTGCGCCAACCGCGGCGTGAATCGCAAATTCTCTCGCACGCGCCGCGCCTCGCGCGGCGAACAAATTCGCCAGGTTAGCGCAAGCAATCAGCAAAACGAGAGCGACGGCGCCAAGCAGCAACGCCAGATTCGTTTTGTATTTGCCGACCAGGTTGTCGAGCAACGGAGTAACAACCGCGGTCTCCTGTTTGTTGGTTTCGGGATAAGCTTTTTCCAAACGCGCCGCGATCGTTTTCATTTCGGCGCGGGCTCCATCGACACTCACACCCGGCTTGAGCTTACCCCAGACGTAAATCATCGGGTGATGCGAACGATCCATCCAGGCTGGATTGTTGCTGCGGCGCATCATTGACAACCAGACATCGCTGTCCTGCGGCGAAGTCATTTGCGGTGGCATCACTCCAATGACGGTGAAATTGGAATCGTGCAGCGTGATCGATTTTCCCAGAATCCCCGGATCGTCATTGAAGACGCGCCGCCATAAACGATCGCTGATCACGACTACCGGCGGCCCACCGACTTTGTCTTCGTCTTCGCTAAATGTGCGACCAATCTCGGGCGGCAAGCCGACCACATTGAAAAAGTTTCGCGTGACCGTTGCGCACGAAATCCGTTCGGGATCGCGACCGGGTATGCCGCTTAAATTGCGCGATTCTTTGTGGGTCGCGGCGAGATGTTCGAAAACGGTGTTGTCATTTTGCCAATCGAAATAATCCGGGAGAGCGACCGAATAATCCTGACCCGGTCCGGAAGATTCGTTCAGCACCATGATGCGATCGGCGTCCGGATAAGGAAGCGGACGCAGTAGGACCGCGTTAACGATGCTAAAGATCGCGGTGTTCGCACCGATCCCGAGCGCAAGCGTCAGGATCGCGACCGACGAAAACGCCGGGTTCTTAATCAACTGCCGCAGGGCAAGCCGGAAATTATTCATAGCGAAGTGCGACCATGGGATCGACGCGGGTGGCTCGTCGCGCTGGAACAAAACAGGAAGCAGCCGCAACCAACGTGAGTAGGCCAGCGACGGCGAAGTAAATGGTCGGGTCGAGCGCGTTGACCTTGAACAAAATATTTTTCAGCGCCGCCGACGCGACGACGCCGAGCAAAAGTGCAACTCCACCCACGCCAAGAATAAGTCCGATCATCAATTGCCAGGCGCCCTGAGTCATTACCATCCGGAAAATTCGCGCCGCGTCCGCGCCGAGCGCCATGCGAATGCCGAATTCCTGGGTACGTTGGTTCACTGAAAAGCTCATCACGCCGTAAAGGCCGACCGCGGAAAGAATGAACGCGACGATTCCAAAGATCGTGAACAATGTCGCGATGATGCGATTGCCTGAGAGAATTTCATTGTGAAATCGTCCCGGCGTTCCGGCAAAATAAGTCGGAAGGTTCGA
>CAZFZG010000244.1:0-2662 GCA_964523205.1 uncultured Chthoniobacteraceae bacterium
TCTACGGGGATCGAAATTTGTTCTGCTCCTGTCCGCCGATCGAAGAATTCGAGTCCGCGTAAGGCGGCTTGAAAGCTGCTTTTGCTCACAGCATGAAAGTGACCGTCCTGTTTTCCTTGCTCTGTTTCTCAACCGCATTCGCGCGCATCGGTGAAACGTTGGATGAATGCGCAATGCGCTACGGCTCGAAAACCGGCAGCGTAGCCGCCGATCAAATCACTTTCCAGCGGGGCGGAATCACGATCATTGTTCGTGTGCGCGACGGCCGATCGATTCAGGAAGATTTTGCGCCAGAAGCGGGCAGTCGGCTATCCGAAAGTCAGATTGAGCAGTTACTCAATGAAAATGCCGAAGGTTCGACTTGGGAAAGGAACGGCGAAACGCCGGTCGAGACAGATTATTTCCGCAAGGACGGCAAAGCGAGCGCCAGAGTCGCAAAAGAAGGCGCGGAGCTGACCATGAAGCACGCGCAGCTAATTATTAAAGCCATTTAGGCATGCCGGACGGGACGACGGTCGATCGGATCTTCGTTGAAAATCAGCCCGGCGATTGCCGATCTTTCGCGACGGAAAAAATTGAAGAGCTATCGCGTCGCGATCGGTCGCGGCTGTATCGCATTGACTGACGAAGAGATCGAAGAACTTTGGCTGTGTCGTGCCTGACGACACAGCGCTCGAAATTCGCCCCTGAATTTTCGTATTGCACAAAAGACGTCCAGACGTCTATTGTGCTTGATTGAAATATTCCAAAACGACAAAGCGCAAACCTGGAGCGGTTCGGGACGCGATTCTCGACACGCTCGCGTACCGTCCACACGGCGCAACGATCACAGAGATTGCCAAAGGGGTGAGCGATCGTCTCGGGCCCACGGCTGCTTCATCAGTCAGATCTTATTTACGGCTGAACACGCCAAGACTCTTCACGAAATTGGATCGAGGCCATTACGTTGTGCGAGAAGAGGCTCAAGCAACACTGAGCCTCGCAGACGAGAATGGTTATCGGGCGTCGCCGCCGCGGGTTTCACGTGAAGCCTTTCGTTTTGAAAACACTACATTGATTCACGGCGATTGCTTCGATTGGCTCGCCAAAGCGCCGACGAACAGCATCGAAGCTGTCGTCACTGATCCGCCATACGGTCTTGTGGAATACAGTGAGCTCGAACAGGAAAAACTTCGGAAAGGTCGCGGTGGCGTGTGGCGCATCCCACCGTCATTCGATGGCAATAAGCGATCTCCACTACCGCGCTTCACGGTACTTTCCCGCGATGACTTGAGCGAATTGGAAAGATTTTTCTCGAATTGGGCCCGACTACTATTTCCAGTTTTGACACCCGGTGCACATGTCCTCGTTGCCTCGAATCCCCTTCTATCATTTGTGGTCGCAAACGCTGTCACACGCGCAGGATTCGAGCGTCGAGGCGAAATCATTCGTCTCACTATGACGATGCGCGGCGGTGATCGACCAAAAGCTGCGCATACTGAATTCACCGAAGTCAGTGTCATGCCGCGCTCGATGTGGGAACCTTGGTTAATCTTCCGGAAGCCAATCGAAGGCCGCGTTCAGGACAATTTGCGGCGTTGGAAAACCGGCGGGTTTCGCCGACCGTCGAAAGATCAACCGTTCGGTGACGTGATTGACTCTTCCCCAACGCGAAAAGCCGAGCGTCAACTCGCACCACATCCGAGTCTAAAACCGCAATCCTTTATGCGAAAAATCGTGCGAGCGGTGTTGCCGCTCGGCGATGGCACTGTGCTCGATCCATTCGCTGGAGCAGGCTCCACTCTCGCCGCAGCGGAAGCCGTGGGATACAAGAGTATCGGAATTGAAAAAGATTCGCGTTATTTCGAAGTAGCGTGCGCCGCGATCCCGAAGTTACGAATTCTTAAGAGCTAGATTCTCTTTGTAGATCCAGTTCTCGCGCAGCTTAAGAACTCCCTCGCGATGTAATGTTGCGGTTCGTGTTCCAAGTTCACCGCGTGGATTCTTTCGAAAATCTTCTACTGAAACGTGTGCTAAATAAACTTCAGTGAAAGTCATCGGTTCTCGCTGGCGTGCCGGCTGCGTGATGTTGTCAGTGTTATAAACAAAAGCCGCCATCCATTGTTCGCGTGCACCGTGAGTATCGACGGCGCCGCCGCTCTTTCGTGTTGTTTTGATCTCCACGCCGTCTGAGCCTGCTTTAACCGCATCTTTTGGGTAAACGCCCTTAACCACAAGATCGGGATGTCCGTTGAAATAATTATTCTGAGTGAGCGTTCGCGAATGCTTTGCGACGCTTGCGGTCAACAAATCTGAGAGCAGTCCGGACATGATCGCTGGACGCAAGAAATCATCGAGCCGTTCAAGTCCCTTTTGAATTAGGCTCGTGTTCAGATCGAAGAAAAGATCATACACGTCCTGCATTGCGATCTCGAAATCGTCGAGGCGCAATTGAAAGGGCAGGTTAGCCTTTCGGTTAAAGTTTTCTGGTTTGGGGCAATTGCGCCGAATTGGCATCGGTCAATAAACGCCTCAGGCGAGTCGGCGCTGCAAGAAAATACTTATTTTTCCGAAGCCAACTCAGGTTCGCGGTCGACGTGCGTTGGAACAAGCCGCAACGCCGAACCGCTCCCTTCGTCAGAGACTTCATCGCCTTGCTCGTGATACTCAGCGTCGGCGTTGA
>CAZFZG010000245.1:0-2661 GCA_964523205.1 uncultured Chthoniobacteraceae bacterium
ACCACATTGTCGAAGCAGTGAAAGCGCAATTGTCCGGGAAGACGCGGCTTTCCGTCCCTGTTCACGAAGTTAATGCTTAACAAACCATGAACCCACCGACCGCACCCGCCACATTGCCCGTTGCCACTGAGCCCGGTCAATTAACGAAAGAAACTTATCGCGGCCGGATCCATCCCGATTGGTGTCCGGGTTGCGGCGATTTTTCGGTGCTCGCCGCACTGCAAACGGCGATGTTTGAGTTGGGATTGCAACCGCATCAGGCTTGCGTCATCAGCGGGATCGGCTGTTCGTCGAATCTGCCCGGTTACGTCAACACTTACGGAATGCACACCTTGCACGGCCGCGCCTTGGCGGTCGCGACCGGTGTTCGATGCGGCAACCACGAGTTGAAAGTGATTTGCACCGGTGGGGACGGTGACGGTTACGGAATCGGCGGCAACCATTTCGTTCACACCATGCGGCGCAACGTCGACCTGACTTACATCGTGATGGACAACCAGATCTACGGCCTGACGACCGGCCAATGCTCGCCCACCAGCGTCAAGGGAATGAAAACCAAGAGCACGCCCTACGGCAGCGTTGAGAATCCGATCAATCCGATTCCGATGGCGATCGTTGGCGGCGCGACCTACGTGGCGCGCGCGTTCAGTGGCAAGCAGAGACACATGGTCGAGATGTTCAAAGGCGCGATTCAGCACAAGGGCTTCGCCCTGGTGGACGTCTTCAGTCCGTGCGTCACTTACAACAAGGACAACACCTACCAATGGTTTAATCCGCGCGTGAAAGTTCTCGAGGAACAAGGCCATGACCCGACCGACTTCCATAAGGCGATGGATCGCGGTTATCAGTGGGGCGAAGAAATTCCAATTGGATTGTTCTGGCGCCGGACCGATTTGGAAAGTTTGGAAGATCTCGAACCGGTGTTGCACACTGGCGAAGGACCGCTCGCGTTTCGCAAGCTCGGCATTTCCAAGGAGCAAGCCGAGAAGCTGATCGAGGAATTGCTCTAGCGGCGGTCTGTGACAGCCTGATTCTGTCGCGGCACGCGTCTTCGCCTACTTCTCGTCACTTGTCACAGGTCACTTGTCACTTCGTTCGTCATCCGCCTTGATCCAAGGCTTCTTCAGTTCCTAAGTTATCGCGTTGTCCGCTGAGTTCACCGTGCGGCGCCGGAGCCCCGGAGCGTTGCTCGCCCGGACGCGGATCGGCCTTCGTTAGTTTCTGTCCCTGGCGTGAGAAGCCTGGTTTCCCGACGGTAACGCATATGCAACCGGTGCCTTCGGCACAACCCTGGCAGCAATAGCTTTCGCCGTCGTGGGTATATCCTTCGCCCGGCCAGTCGTTCTTAATCATTCCGCAACCGGGGCATGCCGGTTTCAAAGTAATCGATTTTCGGAAGCGAAGATTTTGCGATTTTTTCATTGCGATAGGCGCTGTGAAGTTCATTTAGTGCGCTCCTTTCAAAAATAGAAATCGCTTCTGGCGGCACTTTTGCGCGGGTGCTTAATAGACGCCAAGGAACACGAATTCGGCAGGTTTGCTACAAAAGGAAACTAAGAAAACGAAGACGACAGATTCTGGATCAGCCAGGCTTTCTTACCTTCGCTTCCTTCTGTTTGAAAATCAGCAACCCTTCGTGTCGATTCGTGTCCGTTAGTGATTAGCATTACGTTCTTCGACCCATCGCTGCCGTCAAACTTATGCGCGCAATGCCGCTGAAGATCAGGCTTACCCCAACGAGCGTTCCAATGAACCACAGGGCGCTGCTTGGCCATTGCGACCAGACCAGAATCGCCAGGATCAAGGTTACGATTGCGTCGAACAACACCCAGCTGGCGTTGATCGCGTGCCGCAGTCGGAAATAGAGCGCCGTCTCGAGCGTGGCTTCGATCAAGAGAAAGGCCGCGAGCACGAGAGTGAGCGTCACCAGACCGGCCAGCGGATTCATGAGCATAAACACGCTGGCGGCGCCGTAGATCAGCGCGAGCAAGATTTGCCACAACACGCCGCCGACGCTGTGAGTGTGAAACGCGAGAATCAAATGCGAAACCGCGGCGAACATGAGCACCCATCCGACGACAATCACCATGCCGATTCCCGATGCCCAGGGCAGCGCGATTGCCGCAATCCCGCAAATCAACATCACGATTCCCCAAACCATCATCCAACCAGTTCCACCGCCAACCTCTGCTTTGGATTCATTCATAATTGAAACTCGTTCGCTGCCCGCGCTCGTTCACTCCTACCCTCGTCACTTTGCCTTCCATGTCGCTCATCCCGTTCGCTCCATTCATCCTTCATCCTTTTGAAATCGTCCAGCCTAGAAATCGCGGCCATGCGAGCCGGCTGAATGAACGGCCGTACAAAACAGCTGCTCCCCTCCGACTCAGGCACCGAAGCCAAGGTGACGGCGATCTCAGATTGGTTAGCCTTGCTGCCCGTCACCTTTTTCTTCAGCGTGCACACCAGGGGATTTGTCGCCCCTCTCATGCTCGGAACCTGGGGTGACTTCGTCTTTGTGTTTTCGGGTCGGAGCCGGACTGGCAGTATCGTCAACGTTGACGTTGCGAGAGCGCGGTAAACTTTCGGGATAGTTGCGGACGAGAAAGTTGATCAGGCCTTCGCGCACTTCGGCACGAAGATCGCCTAACTTGCCCGGAT
>CAZFZG010000246.1:0-1102 GCA_964523205.1 uncultured Chthoniobacteraceae bacterium
GTGAAGTTTTTTCATGATGCGGATACGCTTCAAGCCGAATTGCTCAAGCAAATCCAAGCCGAGCGGCAACGCCATTGATATGACCTCAACAACCCGATTCTCTGCGTTTCTTTCGCTAGTCATTGCGGCCAGCGTTCTTACCGCCGCTGGTTTTCCGCCGGCCGAAGGCGACTACGCGATTCGCGATTTCAAATTCGCTTCCGGCGAAACCTTGCCCCAGTTGAAAATTCATTATCGGACGCTCGGCAAGATCAACAAAGACGCTTCCGGCAAAGTTACCAACGCTGTCTTGATCACCCACGGTACGACCGGCAACGGCGGGCAATTCATCCGGCCGGAGTTCGCTGGTGAACTTTTCGGCAAAGATCAGCCACTCGATGCAACGAAATTTTTTATCGTAATGCCAGATGGCATCGGTCACGGCAAATCGAGCAAGCCAAGCGATGGACTGCACGCCAAATTTCCGCGCTACGGTTACATCGACATGATCGAAGCGCAGTATCGCTTGTTGACCGATGGCGTGGGCGTAAATCACGCACGGCTGGTGATGGGCACGTCGATGGGCGGGATGCACACCTGGCTCTGGGGCGAAACGCATCCCGATTTCATGGACGCGCTTATGCCGCTGGCGAGTTTGCCGACGCAAATCTCCGGTCGCAACCGCAGCTGGCGCCGTGTCATCATCGACGCGATCCGGAACGACCCGGCTTGGAACGGCGGCGAATATAAAACCCAGCCGCCCAGCCTGCGCACCGCCGCGGAGATGCTCTGGTTGATGAGCAGCAACCCAGTCCTTCGCCAAAACGAAGCGCCCACCCTCGCGAAAGCCGACGAAGTTTTCGACAAATTCGTCGCTGATCATTTAAAAACGGACGACGCGAACGATTTGCTTTACGCGCTGGAAGCGTCCCGCGATTACGATCCCGGGCCGAACCTGGAAAAAATTCAGGCGCCACTGCTGGCGATTAATTTTGCCGACGATCTGATCAATCCTCCAGAACTCGGAATTCTTGAGCGCGAGATCAAGCGGGTTCCGTACGGCCGCGCGATTGTGATGCCGATGAGCGACAAAACTCGCGGCCACGGCAGCCACACCATCGCG
>CAZFZG010000246.1:1202-2645 GCA_964523205.1 uncultured Chthoniobacteraceae bacterium
CGGCGCGGTTTACGACGGCAGCGGCGGCGATCCGCAGCATGTCGATCTTGCCATCAAAGGCGATCGCATCGCCGGCCTGGGTGATTTTTCGAAAGCGAGTGCGAAAACAATCGTGAATGCGAGTGGACTCGCGGTCGCGCCGGGATTCATCAACATGCTTTCCTGGTCGACTGAGTCGCTGATTCAGGACGGCCGTTCCCAAAGCGAGCTACGTCAGGGCGTGACCACTGAGATCATGGGCGAAGGGGAATCGATGGGACCGGTAAACGATCGACTGCGCGCCTACATGTTGAAACAGCAGGCCGACATCAAATACGACATCAAATGGAACACGCTCGCCGAATATCTGCAGTATCTGGAGAAGCGCGGGATTTCCTGCAACGTCGCCTCGTTTCTCGGCGCGACTACGGTCCGGGCTTACGTAATCGGCTTTGATGATCGCGCGCCGACGCCGCAGGAAATGGATCAGATGCGCGACATCGTGCGCAAGGAAATGGAGGCTGGCGCGCTCGGTATCGGCACATCGCTGATTTATCCGCCGGCGTTCTACGCCAAGACCGAGGAACTGATCGAGATGTGCAAGGTCGCGGCTAAGTACAGAGGGAAATACATCTCCCACATGCGTAGCGAAGGAAATCAATTGTTTGAAGCGTTCGACGAACTCCTCCGGATCGCGCGGGAAGCGAAAATTCCAGCCGAGGTTTATCACATCAAAGCCGCCGGCCAGAAAAATTGGCCAAAGGTCGACGAGTTTCTCGCCCGAATTGAAAAGGCGAGAAAAGAGGGACTGAACATCCGCGCCAACATGTACACCTACACTGCCGCCGGCACCGGGCTCGACGCCTGTTTCGCGCCGTGGACTGAAGACGGCGGCTACGAAGCGTTATTCAAACGCCTGCGCGATCCGGCCACGCGCGAAAAAATCAAAGCCGAAGTGCAGGTCGACAGCGACAAATGGGAAAACCTTTATCTCGGCGCCGGTTCACCGGACAACATCCTGCTCGCTGCTTTCAAGTCCGACAAACTGAAACCGCTTACCGGTAAAACGCTGGCCGAAGTCGCCAAGATGCGCGGCAAAGATCCGATCGACACCGCGATGGATCTGGTGGCCGAGGACGAATCGCGGATCGGAACGGTTTACTTCGTCATGTCGGAAGAGAACGTGAAGAAGGAATTAAAGAAGCCGTGGATCTCGTTCGGTTCCGATGAAGCGTCCCAGGCGCCGGAACCGCCCTTCACCAAATCGAATCCGCATCCGCGCGCTTATGGAAATTTCGCGCGGGTGCTCGGCAAATATTGCCGCGACGAAAAAGTGATCACCCTGCCCGAAGCGATTCGGCGTTTGAGCGCGCAGCCGGCGCTGAATCTGGGGCTCGATCACCGCGGGATGTTGAACGAAGGATGGTTCGCCGACGTGGTGGTGTTCGATCCGAAAACGATCAC
>CAZFZG010000247.1:0-2623 GCA_964523205.1 uncultured Chthoniobacteraceae bacterium
CTTTTACACCGCAATTGGTGCTTTGATCGAGGGATGCGGGTTGTAGTCGACTAACTCGAAGTCTTCAAACTTGAAATCGTGGATGTTTTTGACTGCGGGATTCAATTTCATCCGCGGCAGAGGTCGACACTCACGAGTGAGCTGTTCGCGCGCTTGATCGAGATGATTGTTGTAGAGATGCAGATCGCCAAAAGTGTGAACGAAATCGCCCGGGGTAAGATCGACAGCTTGCGCCACCATCATGGTTAGCAGCGCGTAGCTGGCGATGTTGAACGGCACGCCGAGAAATAAATCGCAGCTGCGCTGATAAAGCTGGCAGCTCAATTCGCCTCTCTGTTCGCCATTGGACGAATCCGCCGGGGCGGAAACGTAAAATTGGAACAACACGTGACACGGCGGCAGCGCCATCCGTTCGATCTCGGCCGGATTCCACGCGCTCACGATTAATCGCCGGCTTTCCGGATTTTTCTTGATTTGCGCGATCACGTTCTCGATCTGATCGACCCGAACGCCGTTTTCGCCGCGCCAGTCGCGCCATTGTGCCCCGTAAACGCGGCCGAGATTTCCTTTTTCATCGGCCCATTCATCCCAAATCGTAACCCCGTGTTCGTTTAGATATCTAATATTGGTGTCGCCGCGCAAAAACCAGAGCAGCTCGTAAATGATCGATTTGATGTGGAGCTTTTTTGTGGTCAGCAGCGGAAATCCAGGACCACTCGGCCGCAAATCGTATCTCGCCTGGGCGCCGAAGATCGACAACGTGCCAGTGCCGGTGCGATCCGCGCGGGGCTGACCTTCTTCCAAGACGAGCCGGACAAGATCGTGATATTGCCGCACGCTTTGAATGTGGAGGCAGGCGTCTCGCCTGCAAGTTTTGATGTGGCGGCAGGCGTCTCGCCTGCACATATTAGATTCGATCAATCACAACGGGCTCGCCCTGATACGGCTAATGGTCAGATTCCTTCACCAAACCTGCACGAACCGGATTCTGACAGACGTATTCCCATTTTTCGGAATAGCTTTCTTCACTTCGCAGGATGTGATCGAAGAAAGTAGGCTGCCAAAATTCTCCGTGGACACAAAGGGCTTTCGAAATTGTTCGTTTCAACCCCGCTACCCACTGCGACAAAGCAGGCGAGACGCCTGCCACCACAACAAATGAATTCTTCTGTGGAGGCAGCCGTCCCCGGCTGCTTGATGTTTGATATGCGCGGGCAGCGCGCCAACTGGATGCAACGTCACGTTGCTTCTTCTGTAGTGGCGGCCGTGTCGGCTGCTTGGCTTTGGATCGCACGCGACACGCGTGCCGCTACAATTATTTCGTCCCGTTGAGTTCTTTCTCGAGCTGCGTCTTGCGCTCGGTCAACGTCTGCAAGCGCAGCTGCCAGCGATGCAACTGGATCGTGAGCTGATTGATGTAACCGGTGACTTCAGCGCGCTGCGATTCGTTTTCCTTCAGCTTCCCGCGAACCTCGTCGGCGTGCGCCAGCGCGCCCGCGTCCGGCTCCGTCGGATTTGGAACAGCGGTAAGTTTGCCGCATTTCTGGCAGGTCAAACTCAGTCCGGCTGCGCCGCGGTTCACTACCAGTGCCGCTTTGCAATGCTGGCAGTGAAAGAAAATGTCCGGATCAGCTTCGATTTTGCGCATTGGATGTGTTTCGCCGTTTCCACCACGAGGAGACGAGCAGCCGCTATGCCCAAGGTGGTTCGCGAATTGTAGGGCAGGCGCTCCGCCTGCCCTTTTTTGATGAACGGCAACCGATGCGGTTGCCCTACAATCTTGTGGGTTTCATGGCCAGATTCGGCGTGACGCGGTGGCGCGGACTCGAGCTCGGCAAATCATCAGATCGTGACGTCTTGTCTCGTTTCAGCGGTTTCAGAATTCGCCAATAATCGGCGTTAGTCATTGGAATTCAATGGCTTGGATCAATAACGGCCAGGCTGGCCCAGCCTTTGCTAAAGAGGCGCTCGGTCACGAATCTCGTCGCAGCTGGAGGTCGTATCGCGGCGAGTGACCAACGAAAGGAAACCGAAAGGAACAAAAATTTTATGGCTAAAGTTTTAGGTATCGATTTGGGAACCACCAACTCCTGCATGGCCGTGATGGAAGGTGGCGACCCGGTAGTTTTGGAAAATTCGGAAGGCGCGCGCACCACGCCGTCCGTCGTCGCGTTCACCAAGAGCGGTGAGCGGCTGGTCGGCCAGGCCGCGAAGCGTCAGGCGGTGACGAACCCGCAGAACACAGTTTTCTCAATCAAGCGGTTCATGGGCCGCAAGTTCGACGAAGTGCATGAAGAGGAACACCGTGTTCCGTACAAAGTCGTGAAGGCAGCGAACGGTGACGCCCACGTCCAAGTGGAAGTCGCCGGCGAACGCAAAACATTTTCGCCGCCGGAAATTTCGGCAATGATTTTGTCAAAGCTCAAAGCCGACGCGGAAGCGAAGCTCGGCGAAAAAATCACCCAGGCGGTGATCACCGTGCCGGCATATTTCAACGACTCGCAGCGCAACGCGACCAAGGACGCGGGCAAAATCGCCGGCCTGGAAGTGTTGCGAATCATCAACGAGCCGACCGCAGCGTCGCTCGCTTACGGTTTGGACAAGAAAAAGGACGAGAAGATCG
>CAZFZG010000248.1:0-2612 GCA_964523205.1 uncultured Chthoniobacteraceae bacterium
TGGGATCAACTGGTTTCCCCGCACTCTCCCGACCTGTCCGGTCGTGGTTGCGCGCGGTCCGAGTGGATTCTCCGGATTCGCGTCGTCGTAAACGAACTGCGCGAAGTTGACGAAGAGATCGAGCTTCAGTTTGAACGGCTCGCTTGCCGGGGGTGCAGCGAAACCCTTGCCTGCTTCTTTGCTGTAGGCTTCGGTTGCAGCGGTCGATCCGCCACCGAATTCGAAGTTATATGTATGCTTCCATTGTTCGGCTAACCCTTCTGGATTGATGTCCGGGTCCCAAACCATCAGCGTGTTCACCAGCGGGTTCGGCATTTTGCCGCCGGTCAGGGTGATGTCTCTGAAACCTTTGTAACCCAAGTAAGCCTGACCCACGTTCACCGTGTCGCTGTTCTTGGCGAACGGGCCGTTGCCGCCGGCTGTGTCGTCTCCAAAAGTTACGTTGGTCGAGCGCGAGCTGGCATTGGTTTCAAGCCGGATTCCCAAGAACCAATCGTCGGCCAGCGTTGCTCGCAATCCGAGACGCAGGCGATAACGTTCGCGTTCGCGTTCCTGCCAATCATCATGGCCGGCCACGCCATTCACGTGCGCGCCCAGCGGCGAATTATCAGTGGTTTGGCCGCCGTTGTATTGATAGCGCAGACGAATATCGCCGTAGATCTCGATCTCAGTGATCGGCGTAGAGAGTTTCCATTTGCCGCCGCTGGTCTCTGAAACCTGCTTGGTAAGCTCTGCTCGAACTTCTTCCGCCTCCTGATCGGTGATCAGCTTTTTCTTAACCAGCAGGTCCAGCAATGCGCCGGCGTCTTGCGCGAACATCGACATCGAGGGGACGAGGAAACCTGCGATGACTGCAATTAGTGCGAATCTTTTGGTCAACATAATTCTCCTTTGAAGTGCGTATTTGCCACAAGGTTGGATCGCAAGTTGAGCGCCATCTCGCCTCCCGCTCTCCTCGTGATCAGCGACAAACTAGAAATGGATTGTTACGTTCACATGGCGGTGACGTGACAATTGCGTGAACTCAATCGTCCGCGCTTTTAGAACTTTAGGTTCAAGTCTGCTTGAAACAGCTGGAAATGGTTCACTGGATTAATAAGAATGGCACCGTCACCGCCGGTGCCGAGTGCATCGTCCGCGCGCCACGCGTAACCGTAAAGCAATTGCACCCAGACCGCGTCGCTCAACATATAACCGAGCGTCACTGCAACCCCTTCCAGATTCAGTTTTGTGTCCCAGATTTCCGTATCGACGAGGTTGGGATCGAGTGAAAACTGATCCTGGCGTTGATAGAAGACGTTCAACTGCCATTCGTCTTTCTTTTTCAACTGCCCGATTGCGCCGCCGATTTGATAGGCATAGCGCTGATCGCCTTTGCCAGGATGACCAGCTGCTTTCGCGCGCTCGTTGCCCTCAAGGTTTACCGCAAAATCGGCGGACATTCGGATCGGGATGTCGCCGAGTTTCCAGCCAACTTCCACCGGCAAATCGAAAACGAGCAGGCTGTTGATGCCGGTTTGGTTCTGCGCCAGCGACGCACCATTACTCAAACGCGGATCGCCGCCTTGAAAATGAATGTTAAAGGTGTCGCCGTTACCGGTGTAATTGTAGAGAGTCGGTGCAACTTGGGCGTAAAGAGTCTTCGGAAACGTAAATTTCGAGCCGACCTGCCACGCGAGCAGAAACGCGTCGGTGTTGGGAACCAGCTGGCTTCCCCGCACTCTCCCGACTTGTCCGGTCGTGGTTGCGCGCGGCCCGAGCGGATTTTCCGGATTCGCGTCGTCATAGACGAACTGTCCAAAATTTGCGAACACGTCGATCTTCAGCACTGGCTCGCCCGATTTTTTCTTGTCCGGCAACGCCCCATCTTTGCCGGACGTTGCCGCATTTGATTCCGCCCCACCGCCGCCGAGCGCGATGGTAAAGGTGTGCTTCCATTGCTCGGCCAATCCTTCCGGGTTGATGTCCGGGTCCCACACCATAAGCGTAGAGACCATCGGGTTCGCCATTTTCCCGACGGTCAGAGTGATGTCTTTGAAACCCTTGTAGCCGAGATAAGCCTGCCCGACGAAAACGCCGTCGCTATTTTTCGCGAACGGTCCATTACCGCCGCCCGTGTCGTCGCCGAACGTGACGTTTGTCGATCGAGAATTCGTCGACGTTTCCAAGCGCACACCGAAAAACCAATCATCCGCCAAAATTCCGCGAAGCCCGAGACGCAAGCGGTAACGCGGCAAATTTCGCTGCAGCGTGTCCTGGCTATCGGTCTCGCCCTGTCGGATTTCGTAACGCAAACGAGCATCGCCATAGAGCTCCAGCTCGTTGATCGGCGTCGAAAGCTTCCACCTCCCGGCACTGGTTTCCGAAAATTGCTTCGTCAATTCTGCGCGGACTTCTTCCGCTTCCTGATCGGAGATGAGCTTTTTGCGGACGAGAACGTCCAGGATCGGACCAGCGTCCTGCGCGCGGAGCCAACTGAACTGAGACGCCAAGATTCCCGTGACGATGAGCATCACGGTCCTCAAGTTCACCACCGCAATAGTGGACTATCGGGTCGAATCCGGCAATCGCTGATTATTGCTTCGGTTTGGAAGGCGCGGGCGACGCCGAAG
>CAZFZG010000249.1:0-2605 GCA_964523205.1 uncultured Chthoniobacteraceae bacterium
CTGCACCAGGATCAACCTTTGGCGGTTCGACTGTTACCTTCCAGTGGACCGCAGGCAGCGCCACCCAATATGCCCTAACACTTGGTAATAACCCAAAAGGCCTTGATATCTATTCAAGCGGCCAAATCACCGCACTTTCAGCTACGGCAACGAATATCCCTACTGACGGCCGCACGGTCTACGCGACGCTCTACTCAAAGGTGAATAATATGTGGGTTTCAAACGTGTACACGTACAAGGCGTTCAAATAGCGGACGAGCAGCCGTTTAGTAGCTCGTTGAATGACGATGTTTCTACTCGTCCCTCGTGAAGACTGCTCGTTTCGCGAAAGAGCGTATTTTACCTTTCGTAAATCGGTTGTTTTTTGAAATGAAAAGTAATGTAGTGAAATCGCTGATTTCGTTTTCCTAAGTCTGGCGCGGCGTGCCATTCAGTTCATGGAAGGCTAAGCCAATCAGGCTCGGCAGTGACTATTGGAGAACTCTCAGCGCATTTTTTAGTTCGCCAGAAAGCGATCTAGCTCTGCGACCGGAATGAGGATGTGTCGGATCGCACGATTTGGCTTGATAAGTCCGCGACGGATTAACCGGCGAAGTGTGATTTCAGAAATTCCTCCCAGATACTTACAGGAGTCCCTGAGCTTAAGTGCGGCCGCTTTGAAGGGCGGCGCTTCCGGTTTTTGATCTTTAGGTAGCACATTCATAAATTACGCCGCCTAAATGAGCACTACTCGCGCTTGCTGCTAAAGCACAATGACTTAAAAAGTCATTGTTTTAATACGTCCTACTTAGCACCAGACGCGCGTGGCTTTTTTCCCATTCGGAACCTGTTCCGTTGAGAAAGTTGTCCACGATCTCTAATGATTTCCACGAGTAAGGCTTGGTTCTAATTTTTGAATTTGGTTTCCGCGCAACTCCTAACAGCTTTTTCTGTTCGTCAAAGTATTTGCCAATCCTCTTCAAAACCGAATGTCTATCCATCGTGGAAGGGTTGACCCAAAAATGAATATCAATCCACCCGTCAGGAGGCATTTTGGCGAGGTCTTCCCGCCGCGTTGTCCGAACCGATCGCTCCCATGGCCTTGGTTTCCAGCCGCGAAAAGGGAATTCCTTCCGAAGTAGGTCTTTCTGCTCCTGCGAAAGTTGCGGAAAAGACTTTTTGAATCGGTAAACAGGTTCCTTAGTCTTGCGCTCTCGTTGTGCAACACGGGCGTCTTGTTCGTAGCAAAACGCCGCACGGACATATTCGAGTTTGAGGCCCTTAAACTTTCCTCGCGGTAGAAGCTTCCCGCCGACCCGAATCTTCATCGCTTCGTAAACACCATCTTTGCTGCCGGATCTCCACCACCACTTTTTGGTTAGCTCCGCCGTGCTCAGCTCGCCTCCTCCATTTTCATCACAACTACGTTTGCCAATTCTTCGTCAGTCATTAGCTGGGCCATTCTCTGCGAATGAACACGATTGACGTGGCTGTAGGTGTCGAGGATTAGCTTCCCTCCGTCTTTGTGCCCCTGCCATTCAGCGATAACCTTAACGTCCACTCCTCGCTCAATTGCTCGGGTGATGAACATTCGGCGAAAAGATCGATGGCTATATTGAGGAAGATTCAAACGTCTGCACGCGTTTGCGATAGCCTTCCTAGCACTCCGAATCTTAAAAAGTGCCTCGTTCGCTCGCCTGGTAGAATCGACACGTCGGCGAAGCAATCCGCGCAACTGCGGGTACAACGGAATTGCGAACCCCGATTTTGTCTTGTGCCGGAAAGTTATGATTGTCTCATTCTTCCAATCGATGTCATCACGCCGTAGGTCGCACGCTTCTGCTTGGCCTAAACCCGCCAGACCGAGGAATTCGACAAAATCGGCACTCTCGTGTGCAGCCGCATTGGACGACTGCGACCTAATGCTTTCCACGATCGCCTTGAATTCCTCGAAAGCCGGCGTTCGTCGAATCGGTTTGCCGGCCCTTGTTGAGTGAAGGCGCGCGGCTGGTGAAATCGGAATAACCCTATCGTGTACCGCCAGATCAAAGATCGCTTTCGCGCAAGCCAAATGCTGATTACGCGAAATCGCGCCGAATCGATAGCGTGACAGCCACATTTCAACGTCCGATGGCCTTACCTTTGACAACTGAATTTGTGCGCCATTTGGCCAGTCCTGCTGCATACGACGGACGATGAGCGCCTTGCGCTCAATTGTTTTTGCCCCCTGGTGCTGGACAGTTGCCAGGTAGCGATTGCAGAGTTGATGCAAGGTAAGCTTTCCTTGGGAACGATCTATCTGGGACTGCTCCTCTTTCTTGCGCGCCAGATTGCGCTCCGCACTCTTGCGATCGGCGGTCTCAAGACTGCAGCGAATTTCTTTGCCGCCGGACTTGAAACGCGCATAATACGTCCCATTCTTATAACGATATAGACATGGTCCAACTTTCCGAAACGCGCTGTCTCGATCTTTTTGGGCGCTCATTGATTCTCAAAATTATAGTGGATAAAAATGGTGTGTAAAGATAAAGTTTGGCTTGGTTTTCGGAGAGCCTTTTTCATAGGTAAACGCGCGGGTGTAGCTCAGTGGTAGAGCACCTCCTTGCCAAGGAGGACGTCGCGAGTT
>CAZFZG010000250.1:0-2567 GCA_964523205.1 uncultured Chthoniobacteraceae bacterium
GACAGGCCATGGGCCATGGACTCAAAGAAGTGCAGGTTCTCGTCAAAGGCCCCGGCGCCGGTCGCGAATCCGCCGTGCGCGCTCTGCAAGGGATCGGGCTCGATCTCACTTTGATCCGCGACGTGACGCCGGTTCCGCACAACGGCTGCCGTCCTCCGAAACAGCGCCGCGTGTGATCCGATCAACTATCAACTAACAACCATCAACTTTCTTCATGGGCAGATACACAGGACCGAAAACAAGGATCAGCCGCCGATACGGCGTGCAGATTTTTGGACCATCGAAGTCGCTCGAGCGGAAAAACTATCCGCCGGGCATGCACGGCCCGAAAGGCGCGCGCCGGAAACAATCCGAATATGCGATTGCCCTCGGCGAAAAACAGAAGCTTCGTTATCAATACGGACTGCTCGAGCGCCAGTTTCGTCGCATTTTCCAACACGCGTTGCGTAAGCGAGGTGTGACCGGTGAAACGCTGCTCCAACTTCTCGAGACGCGGCTTGACAACGTCATTTATCGCCTCGGGTTCGCGAACACCCGCAACGCCGCGCGCCAGCTCGTGTCGCACGGTCACGTTCAAGTCAACGGCCGCAACGTAAATGTTGCTTCCTACAACGTGAAAGCCGGCGACGAGATCTCGGTCAAAGACAAACCGAAGTCGCGCCAGCTTGCGGTGCGAAATCTCGAGCTCACCCAAATTGTTCCGGTGCCGGATTGGCTGACCGTCGATCGCGACGGCCTCAAAGGCAAAGTCGCCCACATTCCGTCCCGCGAAGAAATGCAACCGATCGTCAACGAACAGTTGATTGTCGAGTTGTACTCGCGGTAAGCGAAGGATCTACAGTCACTAAACGTTAGATTTAAACAGCTGTGTCGAGTCGCACATACGTTTGCACTCGGTGCCGGACGAGTCGCCGCGCGGCAGCCGCTTATGGTCGCAGGACTGATCTACGGTGTAACACGTGCAGCGGTCCGCTCTGCGAACTTGAGTGGCGCTGGCGAATTCCGCGCAAGACAGACGACAAAGGTTGGCTTGAGCTAGGAGATAAGGTTCTCGCGGATGAAAGGCGCTGGTGGCCACGTCGAGTTAGTATTGGACTTGCGAAGCTCGATAAGCTCGATCGGCAGATTGCGAGCATATCCCGGCAGCGAGAGTCCGTAGCGAAAGCGAAAAAGTTGAAAAAACTTAAGAGTGAGCGCAAGCGAGTGGCTCATGACTACATCTGATCAAGTCTGCAAAGAAAAGGCGAAAGCCCCCTAATTTTTTGGTGCTGACGGCGCGGCACCCTCCAAAAATTCGAGGGCTTTGTCGTAGCTTTTGCGTTCGAGAAAAGCAGGTAGGGGCGGTTCACCGAACCGCCCGCGGGCGATTGGGGTTAATCGCCCCCACCCTCCAGAAGATCCAATGCTTTGTCGTAGCTTTTACGCTGGAGAAAGTGGGCGAGCTGCGGATCAATCGGTTTTGGCAAAGCGGCTGCGAGGATTTCTATCCTTTCTGAGACGGCGCGCAGACGCGCGGTGTGTTTTTCTGGATCCCAGCGGCTTTCTGCGTCGCCAATGATGGTGAGACGCTCGCGGAGCGCTACGACAAGATCGGCAGTTGCGTTTTGCATCACTCCTAATTTACCACCCGCTCGCTGCGCTCGCTAGAGAACACAAAGACCACGAAGGTGGAACCAAAGGTTCAGAATTCCTGATGAAATCCTCCGTGACCTTCGTGTCCTTCGTGGTTAAAAGGAAGACGTGCCTGCGGAGCCGAAACGGTTTCTCATGGTGGATGACGACGTCGCGCTTTTGCGCGTGGTGCGCGAAGCGTTGGTGGCGACGTTGAAATGCGAGGTCGATACCTCACCGACGCCGGAGTACGCGTTCGAGCTCGCCCTGAAAAAGAAATACGACGTGTTCATCTTCGATTTCCAAATGCCGATGATCGACGGGGCGATGTTGTTTTTCTTGATCGGTAAGGTTTATCAAAACATTGACCCGATTAGGGAGATTCCGCCGCTTATTCTTGCTTCCGGCAAAGCCGAGGAAGGGCGAGCGCAGGAACTTCTCAAGGAACCAGGCGTCGCCGGGTTAGTGGCGAAACCGTTCGCGATCAATCGGCTGGTGGACCGAATCAAGGAATGCGTGCCCGGTGTGGAAGGCGCGAGGTTGTAGCCGCGGCCCTGTCGGCCGCGGGCGACGTCGCGCAGCGACGCGGCTACAGCGTTAGTGGCGAGTTTCGGTGAGCAACTGCCGTTTGGCTTCGATCCAGTCTGAATTCGCGTCCCCGACGAGATCGAACCGTCGTCGTCGTTCGGAAATGAAATAGGCGCGGGTCCGGATCTGCTCGTCGGTCGGATCGAACTCAACTGAGGCCGCCAGGACCTCTCCCGGTGTTCGAACCGCGCGCTTCTTTCGCGAGGTCGATTTCTTCACAGATGTCGATCTTCCGCTTGGTTTTGTCTTGCTGATTTTGCCGGCCGCGGCCGCGTCGGCCTTACTTTTCTTTACCACTGCTCAAATTCCTCCCTGAATTATGATTTAGCGCGCTCGATCAAAGATGCAACTGTGCAAGCGTGTGAAAT
>CAZFZG010000251.1:0-2560 GCA_964523205.1 uncultured Chthoniobacteraceae bacterium
GTGTGATAAACGCCTTCCTTGGCGCCCTCGGGAAACATGTTTGGAATCAGACCGTCGCGAACGTATCGGGCGAATGTGCGTAGAATATAACCGGCTTCGAGCCAGCGGCCGGTGAGCAAAGTTAATCCTTCGAGACTGATCATCGTATCGCGGCCCCAATCGGTAAACCAATGATAGCCGGCGATAACCGTCCGGACTTCGTCTCCGGCTGCGTGGGCGCGGGCGGCTTCCTCGAATCGCCCCGCGGGTGTAATCACAAATTGGTCCGCTGCGAAAACCAGTTCCGCCGGAAAACTGTGGCGTACCTTTGGGATCGCGCCGTGAAGCAAGCGGGCGCGGCGCTCGCGCTCGGCCGCAAGAACATCTTTCGGGCCCAATACATTAATGATCTCCCACGGCTCGGTTGAGCCGATTAACGTCGCCGTGCTTTGCTCGGTTAGATCGACGCGAAAGAATCCAGGGCTCCAAAGTTCGCCTTCGTAGGAATAACCGCGTTGCTGCTCAATTCGGTAAACAACTTGAGGAATTTTTGCGGGAGCAATGGTGAACGCAGCTTCCCGGCCGTGGAGTTGCATTCGAAGCGGCGGCAACTTTCGGCGGGAGGCCGCGATTTCGTAACGACCATCAACGGCCGTGAGTTTGTAAGGCTCGCCGAGGTCCGAATCGACCGCGGCTTCATGATGTCGAAAATGAAAAGCAGGACGCAACTCGAGTCGCGGCGGTTTTCCTTTCGAGATCACTTGATAGCTGACATGGACCGTGTTCTGCAAGTGGGGCAGCAGCACGCGTTTCTCAACCACGACTTCGCGAACGTGATAAGTCCAGACGGGGAGTCCATCCTCCAGCCGGAACTCAGTTAAATAATCGGCGCTTTTCAAATCGAGCTGGCCACCAGCACGCTCTTCTGCGCCGAGCGAAACGACATCATCGTCACTGAAGCGGAGAAATTCCGATACGTGATTCCACATTACGATGCGTCCGAGAGGTGTCGGTAGAGCGGCGATGAGCAATCCATGGTAACGACGCGTGACTGCGCCGGAAACGGTGCCGGAGGCATAACCGCCAAGTCCGTTGGTCACGAGCCATTCGCGGGTAAGCAAAACCTCGCGGGACATCTGCCTTCCATCCCATGACATCGCGCGGACGATCGGCCGATGCGTTTCAAATTCTTTGTTCATCGATTGCAAATCGGATCAGCCCCATTTTCGCCACTTGGGCTGCTTCCTCGGCTCTTTCTCTGGGACCAATCGTAACGCGACGGTCGCTTCGGCCGGCAAAGTCCAACTGTCCTGAGTGGCAACGGCCGCCGTTCCAGATCCACCGTAGCGCGCCGATTCACTCGACCAAAGCGGTTCCCACTCCAAACCAAGCGGCGGTGCCAGCAGCGGCTCTGGAACCGGATTCAAGTCGCGAAGTTCGCCGAAATTTACAACGAGCAAACGATCGTCACGGTTATTTTCGCTGAAATAACGCAGAACAAAGCTGGCCGGTCCAAGAACGGCGCCGTCGATGCCGTTCGGTATTTGTTCGCGAAAGCGCGAATCTTCGCGGCGCAATCGCAGAAGATCGATGTGCAGATCGTAAAATTCTTTGTTCCTCTCACGTTCGGAAAAATCGAGTTTGCAACTAACGAACGAGGTTGGATCGGAAGGGACCGGCAGGCGTTCTTGCACTTCTTTGGTGGCCAAAGAGGGAAATTGGGCCAGAAAAGCGAAACGTCCCTTGCGAATCGCTTCACGCATGGGGCCATCTCCGACGTCGGTAAAAAACACGAATGGGGTGGACGCGCCAAATTCTTCGCCTTGGAAAAGCAACGGCGTCCACGGACCGAGCAGGAGCAGTGCGGTCATGGCACGGTAACAGCCGGGGGAGCTTTGAAACCGGAGCCGTTCGCCCGTCGCGGTATTTGAAACTTGATCGTGGTTCTCAATGAAGGCGACAAAGGCGTGCGGGGGGGAACCGAAAGTCGGTGTGCCGCGCGGGGCTGCCTGCCAGAAATAGGGTTGTCCCTGAAACAAATAGCCGTACTTGGCTGCGGAAATAAATTCCTGCGGCGTGCCAAGATAATCGGTGTAGTAGGCTTCCCGTCTCCCGGTCAGCGCGACGGCCGCGCTGTGATGGAAATCGTCGTTCCAGACCGCATCGAGATCGTCACCGCCTTTGCTGCGCGGCCGTATGAGTTTGATGACCTGCCTCTCGTTTTCCGCGATCAAAATAATCGATCGTGGCGCGGCAGCTTCGCGCGCGGCGCGGCCAACCGCGCCGATGATGTATTCGTCCGATTTATCATGAATGGCATCGGTGGCATCGAAACGAAAGCCATCGAAATGGAACTCGTCGATCCAGTAGCGGCCGTTGGTAATGTAAGATTCCCGGATCGGTGCCGAGTTAGGTCCATCAAAATTAATTGAATCGCCCCAGTCGGTTTCCTTTTCGCGAATGAGATAATCGTTTGAGTAAACAGCAAGATAATTGCCGTCCGGACCGAAGTGGTTGTAGACAACATCGAGAATTACGGCCAGGCCTAACGAATGTGCTTTATCGATAAATCGCCGCAAAT
>CAZFZG010000252.1:0-2559 GCA_964523205.1 uncultured Chthoniobacteraceae bacterium
CGCCTGCCGCTACCGTCTCACCGTTTTTCTGAAAGCTTTCGACCTCGCGAATCGGCTCGAGGTACATCTCGCGGTAAGCGCCGTTCAGATACGGAAATTCGCCGGGCAATCCTTCACCAAACAAATAGCGCGCGATCTCGCCCGGTTCGTCGATGTCAGGTAAGGCTAAACGCGGCAGTGGAATGCCGGTCGGGGTGCGCGTGTTTGGAATCTTCGCTTTGATGTCGGTCCAACCCCCAACCAGGTCGCGCCCGAACTTTTCGTCCGCGCGCGCGCGCTTCACCTGATCGAGAACGAACTGATTGTATTTCTCAACCGACTCAACGACTTGTCCGAGCTTGCTCATTTTTTCCTCCGTTCCTTCGCCCCCTTAGATTTGGCGCTACGGAAATTAAATCGAACAATCGATCAACGCCAGGGTCGCGATGACGTTTTGCCACCGTATCGAGGAGCCGCTGCTCGCGCCCACCTTCGCCAAGGCTACGGCGGGCAGGCCGATTTTGCTCGAGCCGTTGCTCAATCTCGGTGTGCGCAGTTTTCGCCCGCTGCAAATCGCTCTTGTTCACCACCACAATGTCAGCCAGGTCGAGCATGACGATCTTCTGCAATTGCAACCGGCTGCCGTAATCCGGATTCATCACCAGCACCGTTTGATCGACGATTCCGTTCTCTTGAAACGGCATCGCTTCCTGACCGGTGCCGACGGTTTCGATAATCACGTAATCGAATCCGGATCGCGCGAGCAAAGCAAGGCAGTCGTGTGTCGCCGGCGAGAGTCCGCCGGCTTGTCCTCGCGTGGCCATGCTCCGCATGAAGACGCGGTCGTTTTGGGAATTGATCATGGTGGCGCGGTCCCCCAGCAACGCGCCTTCGCCGATCACGCTCGGATCGTGCGACAAAATCGCGACCCGCGATTGCTTGTCTTTGTTCAGAAAACGCAGGACTAACTCGTCAATCAGCGTTGTCTTCCCAGCGCCACCCGGCCCAGTAAATCCGATGACGCGCGTTCCCGATTTCGACGTTCGATGTTGGGCGTTCGGCGTTCGACGTTTTCCGATCGCATCCTCAATCTCGGTCAGCTTATGCGCCAAGGCCTGGTCGCCAAATTTTGGCTTAATCCTTTTACCTCGCGATTTGCCATACCGCTGATGAACGAACTTGACCATTTCTTCGAGCGAAGTCCCGGCGAAGAAGATTTCGTCCACGCCTTTGCGGCGCATGATTTTCGCATCGTCGTGCGTGATCGTTCCGCCGCCTCCGCCGAAAACCTTGATGTCGTCGGCGCCTTTCTTGCGGAGAAGATCGACAACTTCCGCGAAAAACTCGATGTGGCCGCCATTGTAGCTGGAAATGCCGATTGCGCGGACGTCTTCCTGGATCGCGGCCCGGACAATATCGCCGACCGGCCGATGATAACCGAGGTAGACAACCTCGATCCCGTGCCGGATGAACTCGAGATTAATGGTGTTGATCGCGCTGTCGTGCCCGTCGCAAATCGGGACGGCAGTGAGAACGCGAATGGGCGCGGCCATAAGGCGAAAAGTCTAACGGTTATCATTTGACGGGCAACGGCATTCTAGCCTACTAGCGAGACTCGATGAGACGATCGCAGCCTGTCCGCACCATCGGAGTGGCGTGGCTAACCGCCGGAATTTTGGATATCACGTCCGCGTTCGTAATCGCGGGACTCAAAGGCGCGGGATCAATTAGAATGTTGCAGGGAATCGCCAGCGGTTTGCTCGGTGCGCGCTCATTCGAAGGCGGACTCGTCACGGCAGGACTCGGGCTAGCCATTCACTTCTTGATCGCATTTACGGCAGCAGCGCTGTTTTACTTTGCGAGCCGGAAATTCAGCTTCTTAGTCGAGCACGCGGTTGTCTCGGGATTGCTCTACGGAATCGCGATTTACGTTGTTATGTATTGGATCGTCGTGCCGCTCGCCATCCCGATCGCGCGGCACTCGATCTCGAGAGACTTAACCGCGATTATCGTTCACATGAGTTTGATTGGGCTGCCGATTGCACTCGTGGTCCGCTATTTTTCACGAAAGCAAGCATTAACGTAGATGGACGATCCTCTCGATTTTACCGGCAAAGTCGTCCTGGTGACCGGCAGTTCGCGGGGAATCGGCGCTGAGATGATCAAGGCCTTCGGCGAGCGCGGCGCGAAGTGCGTGGTGAATTATTTCACAGATCCGCAGGGGCAAAACAAAGCGGACGCCGACACCGTTGCCAAAGAATTAAAGGATCCGCTGCTGATCGATTGCGACGTCACCCGGCCCGATCAGGTCGAGGCGATGATGAAACAAATCCAGGATCGACATGGTGGGCTCGACGTTCTGGTGAACAATTCCGGCATCATTCGCGATCGCACGATCAAGAAAATGACGCTGGAGGAATTCGAAAGCATCGTGCGTGTCAACCTCACCGGCACATTCAACGTCACTCAAAAAGCGATTCCGATTTTGCGGAATGGCGGCCGCATCATCAATATGTCGTCGGTCAGCGGACAGATGGGCTTGTTCGGTCAGGCCAACTATTCCTCCAGCAAAGCAGCGAT
>CAZFZG010000253.1:0-2540 GCA_964523205.1 uncultured Chthoniobacteraceae bacterium
GAAATATGTGCCCGAAGGCGGTCCACCGAATCTACATCCCGAGCAGCCGCCGCCGTGCGCACCGCCCGGCCCTGCAGCTGGCGGTCACGGACTTCACGGTATGGAGGGCGACAAGCGATGATCGGCGAAGGAGTCCAAAGCACGAACCAGCGGAAACATTCCTACGTGCAGGATCGCGTCGAAGTCGGATTCTTCACCGACCCGACGGTCTGCATTGGCTGCAAAGCCTGCGAGGTCGCATGCAAAGAATGGAACAACGTGCCGGATGACGGCTTCGTCTGGTCTGGAAATTCCTACGACAACACCGGCCATCTTGGCGCATCCACCTGGCGTCACGTCATGTTCCTCGAACAAGATCGGCCAAAAGGAAATCAAATCACTGGCTTTGTGGAGCCGGAAAATCCGAAACCTGAAATCCGAAATCCGAAATTGGAAGATCCGTTTCGCTGGGTGTTCTTGTCGGATGTTTGTAAACATTGCGAAGAAGCCGGCTGTCTGGAAGCGTGTCCCACTGGGTCAATTGTTCGCACTGAAACCGGTACTGTTTTCGTGCAGGACGATGTCTGTAATGGATGCGGCTATTGCGTCGTCTCGTGTCCGTTCGGCGTTATCGAACGTCGACCCGAGCCGCTGCCAAATGCCGGCGGCGCATTCAAGTGCACCTTCTGTTACGATCGACAAAAGAGCGGACTCGTTCCCGCGTGCGCGAAAGTTTGTCCGACGGAGTCGATTGTTTTCGGCCGGCTCGACGATTTGCGTGCGCGCGCGAATGACCGCGTCGAGCATTTGAAACAAAATGGTTACCGCGACGCGCAACTTTACGATCCGACTGAAACCTCGGTGCGCGGCATTCACGCATTCTTTTTGATCCTCGGCGAACCCGAAGCTTACGGGCTTCCACCGAAGCCTCAGGTTCCAACCATCTATCTGAAGTCGGCGTGGACCGCGGCATTCGCAACGGCGATTGCATCAATCATTGCGACGCTGGTTGGCTTCGCATTTTTCTCATGAGCTCGGAAAAGCGACTTGAAGAATTGCGCGAGCAAGCTTGGAAAGACGGCGTTGTTCCGCGCAAAGGCGTCGATGTTGCGGGTGGTCCGATTCCGAGAAAGCTCGCCAAAGCGAGTCCGTCCGGTGGCGGACCCGGTTACTACGGCAAGCCGGTGGTGAAACCACCCAACTGGACCTGGGAAGGTTCGCTCTACTTTTTCTTCGGCGGAATCGCCGGGATGTCGGCAGTTATCGCGTTTGGCGCAGTCCTGTTTCATCATGTTAAACTTGCGCTCGCAGCCATGTGGATTGCGGCCATCGCAGGCGCGGTCGTTTCGCCAGTTCTTCTAATCAAGGATCTCGGCCGGCCGGCGCGGTTCCTCAATATGCTGCGCGTTTTCAAGTATCGCTCCGCTATGTCGATGGGCGCATGGATCCTGACGACATTCGGAATGTGCGCTGTCGCAGGCTTAATCGCGCTGGAGCTGCACGCCCGCCAGATTTTTGCCGGCGGACTCGACCCACTTTTGCGCATCGGAGCGGGCGTTTTCATTTTCGGCGCGGCAATCTTTGGAACTTTGCTCGCGACTTACACCGGCGTGCTCATTGGCGCGACTGCGATTCCCGCCTGGTTTTTACATCGCACATTGCTCCCGATTCATTTCGGAACCGCCGGATTGGGATCAGCCGCAGCGCTGTTGGAATTGCTCGGTCATCGAATTCCCGCGCTCAACTTCATCGGATTCTATGCGGCGACGGTGGAGTTCGCTCTCCTGATTTGGTTGAGCTTGGCCAAACACGGCGCGGCCGATCGCGCGATTCACGAGCATGGTTCCGGCTGGCTCATTCGAATCGGTGAAGTTTCGAATGGGCCGCTCGCGTTGGTTCTCCGTTTTTTCGGCTTCATTCCTTTCGCGGCAATCTCGTTTTTAGCTGGCGCACTCATCAGCCGAATCGGGTGGATCGCAGTCGGCAAAGTTTCTGCCTCAGATCCAGAATCGGTCTTTGCGGCTGAGCGTTACAATGAATGAGGAACAATCATGACGATTGTTCTAACGCCGCTGTGCTCCGCACACCGAGCAGGCCGAACTGGTACCGATGTCGGTCAGGAGTTGCTGTAATCGCCTGTTGGAACTGCAACTTACTTTAAGTTGTTTAACTTGCCGCGAATAAAGGCCAGGGTTCCGAGGGCAATGGTTAGTAGTAGAAGTGTCGTGCCAGGATCTTGAACCCGAACCCGGGGGAAATGCTGCCGAATATAGCGATGAGCTCTAGCATAGTATTCTTCCGCTCCTGGTCTCCCATCCTGGTGATGAGGCTTTAAACATGCCACCGACCAAGATGCGAGTGAGTAATATATCACAAATGTGTGATAAACAGCGAGTTACGACTTAGATATTTGATCGGAAATGACGCCAAAATTGAAAATATGTAAGATTTTCCGACATTCTTGACCTAACTTCGCCTCGCCGCGCATTTTAAGCACATCGACGCGTTTCCGTAACTGCGCGCACAAAAAGTTGCTGTCCCGTTAAAGCAGTGATGGAGGT
>CAZFZG010000254.1:0-2518 GCA_964523205.1 uncultured Chthoniobacteraceae bacterium
AGCTTCGGGATTGGCACAAAGCGATAAATCCAATCAAGGAATATCCCCGTTCCTTATTGACCATTGTTCTCCTCGCCGGGCAGTTGGGTTTTAGTGCGCCAGCTTCGTGGACCGCATTTCAGAATGTGACCATGGTGAAGAAGCCGGTCGAGCATGGCGGTCACGGCAGCGGTGTCGCCCAGGAGCTTTCCCCAGTCGTCGATTGGTCGATTTGAAGTCAACAGCGTGCTCGCCCGTTCATAACGACGCATCACGATCTCCAGTAAATCTTCGGCTGCGGTCGCTGGTAGTTTCCGCATTCCGAGATCGTCGACGATGAGCAAAGGAATCGTCGAGAAGAGTTCCATCTGCTCTTTGCGAGTTCCATCCAGCGCGGCGTCGGCGAGATTCTCGATGAGTTTGTGGGCTTCACGATAGAGAACGCGATAGCCTTGTTGAATGGCGGCCTGGCCGATTGCTTGGGCGAGATGACTCTTGCCCGTGCCGGGCGGGCCGAGGAACAGGCCGTCCTCATGTTTGGCGATGAAGTTGGCCGTGGCAAGGTCGAAGACGAGGCTGCGGTTCATCTTCTTGTTGAAGTTGAAGTCGAAGTTATCAAGTGTCTTTTGCGGATCGCGGAACTCGGCGGCCTTTCGGCGACGTTCCAGCAGGCGGTCGCCCCGGCGCGTCAGTTCGTCGGAAACCAGATAGGAGATGAGATCAATCGGCGCCATGCGCTCGGTTTGAGCCTGATGCAGGCGGGTTTCAAGAACGGCGGCCACGCCGCCGAGACGAAGTTGTCTGAGGGCACGTTGAAGTTCAATCACATTCATGGTCTTGCTCCTGGATTTTGGTGTTGATCAGATCACGGTAGAGCGTCAGTTGCCGGATCAGAGGATCGACCTGACGCAGTGTTAGTTGTGGCCGCCGTTCGAGAAAACGACGGATAAAACGGTATTCATAAATGCGGAGTTCGAGTGCAGCTGAGCAGGCATCCTCGACGGCGACCACGCCAAACTTTTTGGCTAACGCGAGTACGCCAAGAATGCGGCGGATGCCGAGTTCTCCTTGATGCCGATGGATCGCTTCACAGAATACGCCGATCTGCTTTCCGGCGCGGGCCGCCCGGGCCAATAACTGGGCCGTGGTGTAGGGCGTTTTCTTGGGGTTATCTTCAGGCCGGACACGATGCCGGCCACGTTCTTGGCGGACATGCTCGCGCAGGAGCCGCTCTTTTTCCGTTTTCGGATTGGGATGCAGAATGCGAACGTGCAGCGAATCCCATTGGACGTGGACGAGCTTGCCGATCCAACCGGGTGGAACGCCGTAGTAGGCGGCGTCGACTTCGACACAACCATCCAGATGCACGGTGCGTTCGCCATATTGGTAATAACGGAACGGCTCGATCGGTAGCGGAAGCAAGAGTGGTTTTTCTTCGGCGAACATCGCCGCAACCTGTCGTTTCGTTGTGCCGTGAATGCGCGTGTCGGCCCAGCGGGATTCCCAGTTGTCCAGATACGTTTGGGCTTCTTCGAGACTCTCGAAACGAAGGCCCTTCAACGGCGTTTTCTGCGCGTGGCCGACTCCGGATTCGACTTTGCCCTTGCGGTCAGGATCTTGAATCCGGCATGGCATCGCCACCACGCCATAGTGCGTCAGGACGTCTTTGAATAGCGGATTGAGCGTCGGATCGTAAATATCCGGCGTCAGCACACCTTCTTTCAGATTGTCCAGAACGAGAACACGGGGGCTGCCGCCAAGTCGGCGAAACGCCGTCTCATGCAGCTCGGCCCACGTGCGCGTGCTGGAACGGAAGATCAGTAGGCGTACGCATTTGCGGCTGTAACCGAGCGTTAGCACATACAGCCGCGTCCGCCGGTACTTGCCGCTTTGCGGATCGCGAACCATTGGGCCGGTCCCATAATCCACCTGCGCCTCTTCTGCCGGCGCGGTAATGATGATTCCGACGGGTTGCTTCTCGTCAGATCCACGGAGCTTGCGGACGAAACGCTTTACGGTCTCATAGCCGGCGCTAAAACCGTTTTGCGCTACCAGATCCTGCCAGATGGCCATCGCATTGCGGCCGCGGCGGAGCCCCAGTTCGACCGTGTCGCGAAACGGCTCACATAGGCTGAGTGAAACGTTGGCTGCGGGTAGTGGAATGGGCTGTTTTTCTGAAATTATGCGTACAAAGTCGGTGGTCACCTCATTGGCCGGTTTTGACTCCGGGTCGGTGGTCACCCCGTTGGCCGGTTTTGCCGGCGCCCGACGACCCCACGCCCCAGGCGGCCGCACGGCGATCCCCGCCTCTTTTAAATAGCCGCTGGCCGTTTCTCGACGCACACCGGTCGCCTGCTCGATGCGCCGAAGCGTCCAGCCCAGCTTTCCCAATGCGATGACTTGTTGTTTCTTATCTTCGCTCAAGACATTACTCATGTCGGCGAGCCTAGTGGCTCGCCTGAGTTAATGTCCTGGGTTATCTCCGTTGGCCGGTTTTGAGGTGACCATCATTGGCCGGTTTTGGGTGACCGCTGAGGCG
>CAZFZG010000255.1:0-2501 GCA_964523205.1 uncultured Chthoniobacteraceae bacterium
GCAGCTCACGTTGGTTTTTTGAGCCGAAAATCTTCTTTAAAATCCAATTAACCATCGAGTTTCCAATATCGACGAGATTCCCTCATCTGTCATGTGAGGTGGCACCATCCAGCTGTCTAGTGACGCTTATTGCGGAACTCGTGCGCGCGAAAAAGGGTAGTAAATCCGAGCAACTCGGCCGATGACATTTTCGGCTGGAACACAGCCCCAATATCGGCTGTCGAAACTGTTGTACGAATTATCTCCAAGAACGAAGTAGCTGTTCTCGGGCACGCGCACTTCTTCACCGGCTCGCATTCGCCCGAGCGAATATCCGCGGTACGGCGGATTGGCATCCATCACACTTTTGAAACCCGCGCCCTCAGCAAGCTGGCCATTCACATAGAGCAATGGAGGATCAATTCGCACCGTGTCTCCTGAAAGACCGACTAAGCGCTTTTCATAAATGGGCGGGCCAGTCACACGATCTTCCGGAATCATCGAAATATTTTTGGTACTGAAGACAACAATGTCCCCGCGTTGTGGCCGGATGAATTTATAGCTCAATGTATCCACGCAAACGTGATCGCCGGTATCAACCGCGCCGCGGGCGATGACGTCCCCGCGGCGATAGCTCATTCCTGGTGAAGTTCTGAAATCGGCGACCAATTGCTCCGGCGGACAATAGACCAACAATTCTTGATGTTGGCAGATGATCCGCGACCAGGTGAAGAAAAAGAAAAACTTCTGACGTTGTAGTTGCAGAACTTCATCGTCTTGTTGCGACACCACGTTGATGTAATTGCGTCCACGAACAATAAACTCGAGGATCTGCCGCAAAGGATTTGGCGGGAACTCTTTCGTCGGCCGCCCGCTGACGCCGTTAAGCGTCGGCTGCATCGCGCCTGTTGGAATTTTGAAAGGCCGCGCGATGAAATGCGCTGGCTTCGGAAGAATCGCAATTACAGTCAGGATGACTACGAAGACTACAAAAAGCGGTAAGGTTAACCTGCCAGGTCGAAAGCTATCGACGAGCATTCCCAGCCCAGCGGCCCAAAGCAACACGGTCGCCGAAAGGCAAATCCATGTCGGCACTATCGTCCAGATAAACAGCAACGCTAAAACAATGCTGCCGAGATAAAGCGTAAGAAACCAAAGAATTCCCCGACGAATGCATCCGGCTCGCACCAATCCGAAACCCGGCACAAATAGGCTGAGAATTACGCCCAACCATCGGCGCCTTTTCCGTACGACCGCTGCGGTAGATTGGAAAGAATGATCCATTGGCGCGGGCGTACCGTTGGTATCAGTGTCTCGGATCAAAAACAAGCTAGCGAATCTTTCACGACGCGACCGCGTCATTTGTCATTTCACCGCTCACTCGCTAAGCTGAAAATAATGAAGAAAATCATCTCCACTTCCGAGGCGCCGCAAGCCATCGGGCCTTATTCCCAAGGCGTGCGCGTCGGATCAACAATTTACTACTCGGGACAAATTCCTCTCGATCCCAAAACCGGACAGATTGTCTCCGGCGGCACAGACGTTCAGGCGCGACGTGTGATGGAAAACATTGGCGGTCTGCTCAAAGCCGAAGGTCTTGGCTACGACAACATCGTTAAGACCACGATCTTTCTGGCTGACATCAATGACTTTCAAACCGTCAACGAAATCTATGGTTCCTATTTTAAACAGGCGCCGCCGGCGCGTTCAACAGTTCAAGCGGGCGCCCTGCCAAAAGGCGCGCGAGTCGAGATTGAAGTAATCGCAGTCGCCGGCGATTGGGACGGAACAGTCGCGGACACGTCGGGATGAGGGAAAACTTACTCGCTCTCTTTCGAAAAACCGGCGCATTGCTCGACGGCCATTTTGTTTTGCGGTCCGGGTTGCACAGCCGTCAATATTTTCAGTGCGCGATCCTTCTTTCGTACACTGAGATCGCGGAGCGCGTCTGCAAAATGCTTGCGGATAAATTGCGCAACTTCGACTGCGACTCTGTGATCTCCCCCGCCCTCGGCGGAATTATCGTCGGCCAGGAAGTTGGCCGATCCTTGGGCAAGCGCCACATCTTCGTCGAAAAAGAGGACGGAAAGCTCGCGCTCCGCCGCGGATTCAAGATCGACAACGGCGAAAAATTTATCCTGGTCGAAGACGTCGTGACTCGAGGCGGCCGGGTTCAGGAAACCATCGACATCGTCCTGGCCAACGGCGGAACCGTCAGCGCCGTCGGCGTGATTGTCGATCGAAGCGGCGACAACAAACCGAATTTCGGTTGCCCGTTCGTCAGCTTGGTCGAAATGAACGTGGAGAATTTTGCCGCGGACAAACTGCCGCCGGATCTGGCGAAGATTCCTGCGGTAAAACCCGGAAGCAAATGACGACCGAACCGAAATCCGCGGCCGCTGCGACTGTGCGAACAAGGTCGCGCGGTTTCATCTCCGAATTCTGTCATTCGTCGGTCGGCCGAAAAGTGATCGTCGCGGTCACTGGCGTGATCCTGATCTTGTTCGTGATAGGTCATTTGT
>CAZFZG010000256.1:0-2496 GCA_964523205.1 uncultured Chthoniobacteraceae bacterium
GCGGCTTAACCGGCCATGTCACTCGGCCCACTCGCTCCATTCAGCTTTTCTTCTCCGCCACTGGTCACTCGTCACAGGTCACTTGTCACTTCTGCTTCAGCGTTTCAGTTGTCAGCGTTTCAGCTTTTCTTGCTGGCCACAGGTGACCCCTTCATCGCGCGCCGGTAACGCTCGGAAATCGGCGTCTGAATTTGTTGCGATAGCCGGTCGTCGTTACGCCGGTGTATTGCTTGAATAGCCGCCGAAATGATCGGTCGTCCCGGTAGCCCACGCGATCGATGATTTCCGAAGCGGACAGATTCGTGCTTTCAAAAAGGCGTTTCGCGCTCTCGATCCGCAGCTTTTGCAGATATCCAGTAAAAGCTTCACCGGTCGCGTTTTTGAAGCGTCGGGAAAAATTGCGAACACTCATTCCAGCTTTCTTCGCGACCGCTTCAATCTTCAAATCATCCCGAAGATGTTCCGCGAGGAATGCCTCGATTCGGGCAATTGCCGGTTCCCCATGAGCCGGCGGCAGCAGGTGAAGTTTAAAGGGAAGCTGACTTGGACGATCCATGTCGATCAGAAACATCTTTGACGCGTGAACGGCGAGATCGTGGTCGAAGTATTTCTCGATCAGATAAATCACCAGGTTGAGAAACGTGGTAGCGCCGCCGCAGGTGACAATGTCGCCTTCGTCCACAATCACGCGCCGTTCCTGGAGCGTGACCTTTGGAAATCTGCGCCTGAACTCGTCCGCGTAAATCCAGTGCGTGGTCGCGCGTTTCCCGTTCAGGATTCCTGAAGCGCCGAGGACGAACGCACCGCTGCAGAGGCTGGAGACATGCGCTCCTCGCTTGAACGATTTCCTGACCCAATCGACATACCGCTTGTTTTTTCTCAAAGCCAGATCGATGTCGCCGTTGATTGAAGGAACAACGATCAAATCGGGCTTCACTCGGCTCAAAGCAGTGTTCGGATGCAATCTTATGCCGTTGCTCAGGGCGACCGGCCTTCGATTTTCACCGACCGTCTGAACGTTGAAAGGAGGTCGACTCGTTTTGTTCAATTCACGCCAGAGGAGGAGCGTCTTGGCCAGGATCTCGACCGGCGCGACCACGTCAATCGCATTGGTTGATCGCAGGAGTGGAACGACAATCGTCTTCATGCTTCGGCTCGAAAGCCCAACCATTACTAGCTGGAGCAAATTGTTCCAACTATCATTGGCTGGTTAGGCCGATTTGGCCCTCTTTTTGTCCGACAAAACCCCTGCCCGGAAAAGATTTTCCAGATAGGCTTCGTTCAAAACAGCCCGCAAATCAAAGGCGGGATCAGTTCGGCTGGACTGCATCACAACAAGACCAAAAAGACTATGAGCCACGCGAATCAAACAATCTTGATCGGCGGCGCAACCGGAAAA
Source organism: uncultured Chthoniobacteraceae bacterium (assembly GCA_964523205.1). Classification (GTDB taxonomy): domain Bacteria; phylum Verrucomicrobiota; class Verrucomicrobiia; order Chthoniobacterales; family UBA10450; genus AV40. Next base: position 1,400 of record CAZFZG010000256.1, read on the forward strand.
CAAGGGGGCGCGCTTTTAAAATATCTGCTTCGGGACGGCTGGCGTATTCGCGCGTTGACCAGAAACCCTCACGGGCGGGCCGCCCAGGAACTTTCCAAGAGAGGAGTCGAAGTCGTGAAAGGCGACATGGACGAGGTCGACAGCTTAAAGAAAGCGATGAACGGCGTGTACGGCGCTTACAGCGTCCAGGATTTTTGGACGGTCGGCGCGAAGAGTGAAGTGCGGCAGGGAAAAAACATGGCCGATGCCGCCCGCGCGGCCGGCGTCGCCCATTTTGTTTACTCGTCCGTCGGTGGCGCCGAGCGAAACACTGGCATCACGCATTGGGAAACGAAATGGGAGGTCGAAAATTACATCCGCAAGCTCGGTTTGCCCGCTACCATGCTTAGGCCGGTCGCGTTCATGGAGAATTACTACGTCGACACCGTCGAGATCGGCATTCTCAAGGGCAAATTGGCGGATCCGATTCGCGGCGATAAGCCGTATCAAACGATCGCGGTCGACAACATCGGCGGGTTTGGGGCGCTGGCATTCAATCGGCCGAACGATTTCATTGGCCTGGAACTGGAAATCGCCGGAAGCGAGTTAACAAACGCTCAGGCGGCGGAAGCGTTCACCCGCGTGCTGGGAAAGCCGGTGAAGTTTCAAAAACTTCCGATGCCGATTGTGAAGTTGTTTCTCGGAAAGGAATTTTACGAAATGTTTCGCTGGTTTAACGACGCTGGATTCGAGGCGGATATTCCAGCGCTGAAATCGCGCTACCCGGAGGTCCGCCTGCTCGATCTCGAAACCTGGCTGCGCGAGGAAGGCTGGCACAAACGCGCCCGCAAAGTCACGCCGCCTAGGGAATAATTTGGCTGGTTCGCCCCTGTTTTTGGCGCGGCCAACCCTGTTCCGATTCCGGCCCTCCTCTAGTCTTGGCAAGTTATGCCAATCGTTTACGTCGATGCACCGCCAGGTCTCCCTCAGGAGAAAAAGACCACTCTGATGAAATCTATCACCAACGCAGTTGAAGATGCATATCAGATTGGCGACACGCTCGTTTTCATTCGAGAGCACCAGATCAACAACGTGTCGCTGAATGGAACACCGCAGTC
>CAZFZG010000257.1:0-2494 GCA_964523205.1 uncultured Chthoniobacteraceae bacterium
ACCCCAGTCGTGCTGATCCTGCTGGATTACTGGCCGTTTCAGCGCATCACCGATTTACGATCGCTTTGGCGGATGATGGTGGAAAAGCTTCCGCTCTTTGGACTTTCGGTTGCGGCCTCCGTCGTCGCGCTTGCCCTGCAAGTGCATTCGCCGACGTCAGTCGGCCAACTGCCATTTCTCTGGCGGCTGGAAAACACGGTCGTCAGTTACGTCATTTACATCTGGCAAATCTTCTGGCCAGCCAATCTCGGGGTGTTTTATCCGCACCCCGACAATCGACTCCCATTGTCGCCCGTCGCGCTTGCCGCCGCATTCTTGATTTCGGTCACGTTTCTTGCGTTCAAGCTCCGACAATCTCACCCGTATTTGTTCGTCGGCTGGTTGTGGTACTTGATCATGCTTCTGCCGGTCATCGGCATCATCGAAGTCGGACTGCAGGGTCATGCCGATCGTTACACTTACCTGCCGCACGTCGGTCTCTACATCGCCCTGTCATGGCTCGTCGCGGATCTTTCGATCCCGTTGCATGTTGGAAAGCAAGTTCTCGCGGCCGCGGCATCAGTCATCGTCGTAGCGTTGAGCGCTTGTGCGTGGAAACAGATCACCTCCTGGCGAAACAGCGAAGCGCTTTGGGCACACACGCTCGCGGTTGCAGAAAACAATGACGTTGCGCTTACTAATATGGGCGTGTTGATGAAGGAACGCGGCCGATTTGACGACGCGCTCTCCTATTTCCAGCGCGCCCTCGCGGTCCGTTCTTCGAGCGAACATCGCCATTATCGTCTGAGCCTAGCGATTATTCATGACAACGTGGGCGAAGTGCTGGCGCGTAAAGGCCGCTTAGACGACGCTGCTGGCAGTTTCCGCCAGGCGATCGAGCTCCGGCCGGATTTTCCGGACGCCCATTACAATCTGGCAGTCCTGCTTTTCCAGAAAGGGGACTTTGATGGCGCGATTGCGCAATTCCGGACGGCCTTGTTGATCCAACCAAACGATCCTGGAACGAATGCGATGTTGGGGAATGCGCTTGTTCAAAAAGGGTTGTTGCGCGAAGCCGCTGATCATTACCAGAAAACGTTGGAGTCCGACCCTGAATACCAGCTTGCTCTCAACAATCTTGCCTGGCTCTTGGCCGCTGGTCCGGACGATTCGCTGAGAGATGGAGCAAGGGCGGTCGAACTGGCATTGAAGTTGAACCGAGTCACCCAGCAAAATAATCCAATCTATATTCGAACCCTTGCCGCGGCTTATGCCGAAGCAGGTCAATTCGAGAACGCGGTCGAGACCGGTCAAAGGGCGTCTGGACTGGCCCGTGTTCAGGGCCAAGATGGCCCTGCCACACAGATTCAGGAAGAAACCGAGCTTTACCGCCAACACCGTCCATTGCGCGATCAAGCCTTGCGAAATGCGCAATAAAATCCCCGAGCGCGGAATTATCGCCGGCCTTTGCGTCGGTTTGATCGCGCTGATCTGGTTCGTCTTCGGTCAGACCGTGCGGTTTCCATTCATCAACTACGACGATCCCGAATACGTTTACGAAATCCCCGAAATCAACAGCGGCTTATCGCTCCATAATTTGAAATGGGCGTTCACTCATTGGCCGTCCACCAACTGGTTTCCAGTCAAAAATATCTCGCACATGATCGAGTTCCAGTTCTTTGGTTCAAATCCGGGAGCGTTTCATTTCACCAACGTCACGCTGCATACGATCGCAGCACTGTTGCTTTTCCTCGTTCTACGAAAAATGACTTCTGCGAAGGGCCAGTCCGGCGCGATTTGGCGGAGCGCTTTGGTCGCCGCGATTTTCGCCGTTCATCCGTTGCGCGTGGAGTCGGTCGCCTGGATTGAGGAACGCAAAGATGTTTTGAGCGGCTTTTTTTTCATGCTCACACTCGGGGCCTATTTGTATTACACCCGCAAGCCGTCGGTCGCGCGCTACCTTGCGATGTCGATATTGTTCACAGCTGGATTGCTTTCCAAAGCGATGTTCGTCACGACTCCGGTGGTTCTTTTGCTGCTCGACTATTGGCCGCTTGGACGAATTGTCGATGTTCGCAGCTTCCGCGGGTCCTTCGTTGAAAAAATCCCGTTGTTAATCCTTTCGATTGTCGACGCATCGCTCGTATCGCTCGGAATTGCGCCGTCTCACGCCGCCGCCGATTCGCTGCCGTTTTTCGAGCGGCTCGCCAACACCGTGCTCAGCTATCTCGTCTACATGTGGCAGATGATTTGGCCGGCAAACCTGGCGCTCTTCTATCCTTTTCCGCCAAATGGCGTCTCGATCGGGCAAACCGTCCTGGCCGCGACGCTCCTGTTTGGAATCACAATTGCTTTCTTCGCTTTGCGAAAATCACATCCATACCTGCTGGTCGGCTGGCTTTGGTATCTGGTCATGTTGTTGCCGTCCACCGGAATTATTCAGTTCAATCTGCAAGCCCGCGGCGATCGTTACACGTATCTGCCGCAGATCGGGCTTTACCTGATAATCGCGTGG
>CAZFZG010000258.1:0-2484 GCA_964523205.1 uncultured Chthoniobacteraceae bacterium
AACATGAAGAAGGAAGGGAAGACCATCCGGCATCTGATCGTCGAAGCCGGAAAGAAGGCGCTCGACGACGCGAAGATCGACATCGGCGACATTCAGGCGGGCGCGGTTGGAAATTTTAACGCCGGCCAGTTTACCAAACAATTGCAGCTGGGCGCGTTCATTCCCGAGATCGATCCGAAGCTGCGCGGGATTCCGACGATGCACACCGAAGCCGCGTGCGCCTCCGGTGCGCTGTCGGTTTTGCTCGGCGCGGAATGGATCATGGGCGGCCTTTACGATGCGGTGCTTGTGGTGGGCGCCGAACAGCAGAAGACGATGTCGTCGCTTGATGGTTCGGATGTTCTTGGCGCGGCGGCCGATTATCACAACGAAAAGCCAGAGTATGGCGATTTCATGTTCCCGAAGCTGTTCGGGCGCATTGCGCAGATTTACATCGACAAGTACGGCGCCAAGGAGGCCGATCTCGCGACCGTGGCCTGGAAGAATTATGCCCACGCCAAACTGAATCCGCTGGCCCAGATGCGCGACGCTGATCTCACGCTCGATTGCGCTTCTCAGGTGTCGGACAAAAATCCGAGCGTGGCGCCGCCGCTAAAAGTTTCAGATTGCTCGCAAATCACTGACGGCGCGGCATCGCTGGTGTTGGTGTCTGGCAAATATCTGGACAAGATCGGCCGCGACAAAAACAAGACACCACGTTTGCTCGGCTTTGGTCACGCGACCGATTATTTGCCGCTCGACAAGAAAGACGCGCCAACGTTTTCGATCGCGCGGAAGGCCGCGGAGAAAGCGTTCGGAATGGCCAATTTGACGCCGCGCGACATCCAGGGCGCCGACGTGCACGATTGCTTCTCGGTCACGGAGATTGTCGTTTACGAAATTCTGGGATTAGCCGAGCCGGGCAAGGGCGCCGAGTTGGCGAAGAGCGGCGCGACGACGCTGCCGCAAGTCCGCCACGAAAAAATGAAAGGGAAGTTCGCGTTCGAGCTTCCGGTCAATCCCGGCGGCGGATTAATCGGCGATGGTCATCCGGTCGGCGGGACCGGGGTCCGGCAAGTGGTCGAAGCTTATCAGCATCTCACAGAACAAGCTGGTCAGCGGCAGATTCCAAACGCGAAACGTTATCTCACCTTCAACATGGGCGGAAGTTTGACCACTTCGGTCGCGATGCTGTGGGGCAGGGATTAAGAAGCGTTCTTGATAAGCTGTCCGATTCGTTCTCGTACTGCTGCGCAGCGCGTGCGTTCCCGAACAGCGTCTGGTTCGGGTAAGCATTGGGCGTCGTAGGGCGAACGGCCAGGTTGCAAACAGCCTTCGACGAAATCGTTCGCCAGCACCGCACTGGCGATCTTCGCACTGGTGCCAACCTTTTCCGCATCGGCCAGCAATTGGTCGCGAATCGTGATGTAGGCGTTGATCTCGGCGATCGAATAGACTGAGCCAAACGCAGAACTGAGCGTGGGCGCCGGGCGCGATTTCGGGTTGGCCGCCGGTAGCGCCGCGTTGGTGGCAAGAGGCATACATACCGACGGAGCAATTCCTATGCTGACTCCGCGACATCCCTGACTGCCGGGCAACTGCTACAAAATGAGATAGATCAGGGCCAGCCCGAACACGAATGCAGCCGCGCCACACGCTATTTCAACCGACCGTTTTCGCGCTAGCCACCAGTCGATCATCCGCCGATGTCGATCCAGGCCGAGAATTGGCGTCACGATCGCCACGAGTAAAATGATCAAACCAATGATGCGCAACAGCATCGGCGCTTTCGATTCCGACGCCGCTGCGAATAACCCCAAGGCGAGCACGGCACGAATCGCGGCCGCGATCCACATTCCGGTTTTGCCCGCCAACAGACGAGTCAAATCGTGAGCGAGAGCCGGTTTTACGATCATGAGCACGCCGATACCGGCGATGGCGGCACATAAAATTAATGCCAGCGCAATCATCTTTGGATGCGTTCTCTTTTGGCATGGTGGCAGTAGATTTGAAATATGAAAATGAAAGTCCCGTTTAAGCTTGGCCTGGTCGGCCATTTCGGCTTGGCCGTGCGCGACCCAAAGAAAAGCGCGGCCTGGTTTCAACGCGTCCTCGGTTTGCGAAAAGAATTCGAATTCGACAACGGAGTTGCCGTAGGAAACGACAACGTCACGATCGCGCTGTTTGAGGGCAAACCGTCGCCCTCGACTCTGGATCACATGTCTTTTCATCTGCCGAACATGTCGATCTTGCGAACGGCGCTGGCGCATTTGAAAAAGCACAAGGTCGATATCGAAGATCCGGGCGATGAGATCGGTCCGGAATCGCCCGGCTCGCCGCACATGGGGCTCTGGTTTCACGATCCGGACGGTTATCGGTGGGAACTCAGCGTGCAGGGTGGCCGCTGACGGCACCGAACATTGAACTTTGCCATGCCGGAGTTAGACTAAGTATTGGGATGTTTGCTCTCATTGTGGGTGCGCTAAAATGGGCGGCCGTCGGTTT
>CAZFZG010000259.1:0-2481 GCA_964523205.1 uncultured Chthoniobacteraceae bacterium
GACTTCGTCGCCGTCCTCGGCCAGGGCGAGAATGGAGAAAAAGATGATCGGCTTGCCGCCCGGCACGACCACCACTTCGTCCGGCGAAACATTTACGCGGCGCGTTTTGCTCACGTATTGGGCGATGACTTCCCGCAATTGCGGCAACCCGGCTGACGGTCCGTAATGAGTGAATCCTTTGTGCAAGGCATCGCATCCGGCGTCGATAATATTGGGTGGCGTGTCGAAATCCGGTTCGCCGATCTCAAGATGAACAATGTCGCGGCCCTTCGCTTCCAGCGCCCGCGCTTTCACCAATACTTCAAACGCGGTCTCGGTCCCGAGCCGCGCCATGCGCCGGGCGAGTCTAAGTTCGCGAGCTTTGTTCATGCCGGTGAATCGGCATTATACCGAGCACGCGCGGCGGGGCAAAGAAGCCGATTCGCAAGCGCAAAGCTCACATCGTCACTTTATCTTTCGCCAGATGACGTCTTCGTTGTTGCGGCGATCGATCAAAGCGTCCACCTCTCCAGCGTTATCGTGTCGAAACAGAATTCGGCCTTCGACTCCTTTGCGAAAGAAAAGGTCACTCGATTCAGGAAGAAGTTCCTCCTTCTTTCCATTGCGCTCGACGAATAATTTCCCGTTCTCGGAGGTCACAGTCCGGGTTTGGCCGGGCGCGAGCTGGTAGCTGCCAATGTAGTCGGGAAATTTCTGTTCGTCGGCTTTACCGATTGCCGGATCTTCATAATAACGGTGGGCCTGGCTGGCAATGATCTGCCATTGGCCGTTGCGTCGGAGCCAGGTATCGGTCACGTGATAACGCGCCCGCAAATTCTGGCCAAAAATCGTTTCGGTTTCATTTGCGTCGTAACTCAATATCGCGGTGTCGCCAGTGATTCGGCTGATCACGTTCTCGATCTTAATCGCTCCCGAATATCCTTTCGGCAACGGCGTGATGTCGGCGACCAGTTTCGATTTGTCGAAGGTGCGACCTTTTTCGTCGGAAAAAGTGCAATCGTCGGCGAAATATTTCCTCCACGGCGTTTGATCACCCGGAATGATCGCGTCATAAAGTTCCTGGGTGCGATGAACCAGCTCCTGTTCCGTGATCGCGGGTTGGGCGGCATTCGCAGGAGTGGCCAGGGACAAAATGATAAGCAGAATTGAAAACGACAAGAGATTCATTGTGGAAAAGGACGCGCTCAAGTAGTTGGCGAATTCCTGATTTTTTGTTATCCAAAAGGATAAATCTTCGCGATGAAAGGTAATTCCATTCTTGTGCTGGTTGTGGTGTCGGTAACGTTCGGTCTAGGGACGCAGGTGCAGGCGCGCCCCCGGCCGACACCGGCCCCGACTCCAAGCGGGAAAGTAGGACGCGTGATTGTCCAGCGGGCGCCGAATTTCGGCAGCGATCTTTTCATTCGGTTGTCGATCGACGGGAAACGCGTGGCGGATATTCCGCGCAACCAGCATTACGGCGGAGTTGTGTCTGCCGGGCGTCATACGCTGACGGCGCTCGCCTTGCCAAATACGGAATCGCGGCGTCCGACCTCAATGTGGCTGACCGTAAAACCCGGTCAGGTTTACATTTTCACCGCGACGTGGAATTCAGACCGCCTCGTTCTTGCGCCGAGCACCTACTACATGCCGACCACGCGGGTTGGCGACGTGCGGCGATAGAGATCCGGAGTTGATCAGGTCGCCAATCGTTCGACGGCGGAACGGAGTTGCTCGATATCGAACGGTTTCGCCAACATCAGGCTGACATCCATCCGTCGATAGTCTTCGCAAACGTCGGCCGAAAGATTTGCCGAAACGACTATGATCTTGCCGCCGACGTTCCGGTTCCGGATTTCGCGGACCAATTCGACGCCAGTCAAATTCGGCATCTTTTGATCGACAATGATTACGTCGAATCGGTCCGAGTTGGCGTCGAGATGGGCGAGCGCGTCCGCACCGTTACTTACGCAGGTGATCTGGTAGCGTGGTCCATCAAAAACGAATCGAAGTGAGGTGGTCACCGACGGCTCGTTGTCCACCGCCAAAATTTTGTAAACGCGCTCCATGGTTTCTGATTAGAAGGCAGCACTGTTTGGGCCAGACAAACTGGAAAGCGGGAGCTTGCGTGGGAGTGGAGATAGGACGATGAAGTCGAATATGAAAATCCGTCGGTCGTTTGGCATCGTGGCCATTGCTGTGCTGGGAACGATGAGTTGCGACGGCTGCGCCAACAATCAATCGAGTGCCGCTTCGACGAATGGGAATCCAGCTGCAAAGAGTTACACTGGCGACGATCTGGCCAGAACCGGTAAACGCGACGCAGGCGACGCCTTACGCGCGGCTGATCCTTCAGTCACCACAACTACGGGCAGATGAAAGAACGCGCGGAACAGGAAAGGAACAAGCAATGGACAATCTGATTACTCGACGAAGATTCGTTGAAATGAGTATGGCAACCGGTGCAACAATTTTAGCGGGCCGTAAGGTTCTAGGGTCGAC
>CAZFZG010000260.1:0-2422 GCA_964523205.1 uncultured Chthoniobacteraceae bacterium
TTTCCTTTCGCCCAAAGTCGGCGAGGCCGACGTCTTTAACTTTGAAGTCCTGTTTGGCGTTCGTTTCTGTCGTTGACGTGCTCATACGGTTTACAGATAGATTTCGTCCACAGATTTCACAGATTTCCGCAGATTTTCGGAGGTACCGAAGACAAGCCGCTTATGTTCAAGACTCGAGGCTCCGAAATTCAGCAACAGTCCGCGTTGCAGCCCGGTGGCTTTCAATTCGTTGATTAGCTGCGCGTCGTCACCAGTCGTCAAAGTCGCGATTGCTTTCGTTTCAACAATGATTGATTCGAAGCAAACAAAGTCCGCGCGATAAGCGCACGTCAGCAACTTGTTTTTGTAGCGAATCGGGAGCGCCACTTCCGCTTGGAATGGAATTCCGCGGTCCTGAAATTCGATTGCCAGCGTGGTTTGATAAACTAACTCAAGAAATCCGCGTCCAAGCTCGCGATGCACTTCCATCGCCGCTCCAATGATTGCAAACGTCTCCGGATCTCTTTGCATTTCGATCTGTGTAAATCTGCGAAATCTGTGGATTACTTCGCCGCTTTCCTTAGTTCAGCGGCTTTGTTCGTCTGCTCCCAAGTAATTGAATCGAGATCGTCGATGCGGCCGAAATGTCCGTAATTGGTCGTCTTCCGATAAATCGGCCGGAGCAAATTAAGTTGCTTGATAATTTCGGCCGGTTTGAAGTTGAAAACTTCGCGAACGGCGCGCTCAAGTCTGCCGTCATCGACTTTTCCAGTGCCGAAAGTGTCGATGCTGACGCTCACCGGTTCGGGATGACCGATGGCGTAAGCGAATTGCACCTCGCAGCGATCGGCCAAACCTGATGCGACGACATTTTTCGCCACCCAACGGCCCATGTAAGCTGCGCTGCGATCGACTTTGCTCGGATCCTTTCCGGAAAATGCGCCTCCGCCGTGGCGTCCCATTCCACCATAAGAATCGACAATGATTTTCCGGCCGGTGATTCCGGCGTCGCCTTCTGGCCCGCCGATTACGAACCGCCCGGTCGGATTGATCAGAAATGTTGTCTTCGCATCGAGCCATTCCGCCGGCATGACTTTCTTGATCAGCAACTCGATTAGAGTCTCGCGAATTTCCTTTTGTTTCACTTCAGCAGCATGTTGGGTCGAAACAACGACGGCCGACGCGCGCACTGGTTGATGCCCATCGTATTCGATCGACACCTGCGTCTTCGCGTCGGGTCGCAGCCACGGAATCTGCCCGGACTTACGAATGCGCGTTAGCTCACGTCCCAATTTGTGGGCGAAAGATATTGGCGCCGGCATGAGCTCGGGCGTTTCATTGCAAGCAAAACCGAACATCAATCCCTGGTCACCTGCGCCTTGTTCGGCTGTCCCTTTATCTTCGGCCGCCTCGGCATCGACCCCTTGCTTGATGTCTCGCGACTGCTCGGTGATTTCACAAACCACTCGACACGTGTCGGCGTGAAAAATGCAATCGCCGTTCACGTAGCCAATGCCACGAACGGCCTCCCGCACTCGTTCGGTAAGATCGAATTTAGCGTTGCTCGTGATCTCGCCGGCGAGCACCACGAGATCTCCCTTGGCCAGAGTTTCGCAGGCGACGCGACTGAGCGGGTCTTGTTCGAGACAGGCGTCGAGAATGTAATCGCTGATCGTGTCACAAACTTTATCGGGATGACCTTCGGTGACGGACTCGGAAGAAAAGATGTAGCGGCGTGACATGGGAAGAAGTGGCGGGTGACTAGCGACGAGTGACGGAAGCAGAAATCAAGCGAACCAGAACATATTGACCAATCATGATATGTAGATATATCGTCTCAGGACACGGATGACGTCAATCATTAATTTACTTCGGCTTCTGGCCGACCCGACACGTTTACGATTGATGCTGCTGCTCGATGAGGAAGAGCTTTCTGTCGCCGAGCTGCAACAGATCCTCGGGATGGGCCAGTCGCGCATCTCCAGCCATCTCGCGCAGTTAAAACGCGCGGGAGTCGTGGAGGACCGGCGGTCCGGCAAAAATGTCTACTATGGCGCAGCGAAAACTGGCGCGCGAAACGGAGCTCGCGGCCGGGCTCAACAGATTATCGATACACTGGCGCGCGAAATTCCGGAAACCGCGCGCGATCATACCGCGTTGAAACTGGCGCTGCGCAAACGTCAGGACAAAGCGCGTGAATATTTCGATGAGCTCGCCGGAAAATTTGGACGCAGTTATGTGCCCGGGCGTTCCTGGAAGGCGCTCTCCCATGCATTGATCTCGCTGGTTCCAAAATTGACGATTGTCGATCTTGGCGCGGGCGAAGGAACTCTTTCACAATTGCTAGCCAAGAACGCGCGCAAAGTTATCGCTATCGATAATTCGCCAAAGATGGTGGAGTTCGGTTCAAAACTTGCGAAGAAGCACGGCGTCAAGAATCTCG
>CAZFZG010000261.1:0-2404 GCA_964523205.1 uncultured Chthoniobacteraceae bacterium
GCGAAATATTCCCAAAGCTTTTCGAACAGTTCCTTTTTGAAATCGCCGTAACCGGTGCCGCCTTTTTTGAACCGGTCCCGCACGTTCGTGAGCTCCGCGTTGGAAGCAAAGAGCGAGTAGAGCTGAACAATTGTCGACGCTTCAGGATTCTTCGGTGCGTCGACCGGCGTGGAATCGGTCACGATACTCATCACCCGTTTTCGCGTTTCCTTTTCGTCGCCGAAAATGTCGATGTTGTTGCCATAGCTTTTGCTCATCTTCTGGCCGTCGAGGCCTGGAACAACTTGCGTGTCCGGATTGATCCGCGGCTCCGGCAATTTGAAAACCTGGCCGAACGTTTCGTTGATTTTTACCGCGAGATCGCGCGTGATCTCGATATGCTGTTTCTGGTCTTTGCCGACCGGCACTGCATCGCTGTCGTAAATCAGAATATCGGCGGCCATCAAAACCGGATAACTGAAGAGGCCGACGGTTGGCGCGAGGCCGCGTGCGAGTTTGTCCTTGTAGGAATGCGCACGCTCCAGCAGTCCCATTGGCGCGACGGTTGACAAAATCCAGGCCAGCTCGGTTACCGGCGCGACGTCCGATTGCCGGAACAAAACGGCCTTCTCGGGATCGAGGCCGCAGGCCAGAAAGTCGAGGGCGACGCGTCTTGAGTTTTCGCGCAACGTTTTGGGGTCACGCACGCTGGTTAACGCGTGAAAATCGGCGATGAAATAGAACGTCTCGCCCTCCTTCTGGAGCTCGATGGCGGGCCGCATCATTCCGAAATAATTTCCGATGTGCAGGACGCCGCTGGGTTGAATGCCGGACAAAATTCGCATGAGGTTATTTCAGATTTAAGATTTCAAATTTCAGATTGAAAGCGACCAAAATTTGCAGTCTGGAATTTGGGATTGCTTCTTGCAAATTAACGTTTACCTGAACCGCTAGAAATGGCCAGCCGCCCCAAGAAACCAGTTTCGGTCGTCACCGGTGGTGCGGGCTTTTTAGGGTCGCATCTGGTCGACCGGCTTCTGGCGGAAGGTCATCGCGTCATTGCGATCGACAATTTGGTTACGGGCAACATGGCCAACATCGGCCACCTGGCCGGCAACCCAGATTTCAGTTTCATCAAGCACAACGTTTCCAATTTCATTTTCCTACCGCAAGCGAAGCTCGATTACGTGTTTCACTTCGCGTCTCCGGCAAGCCCGATTGACTATCTAGAACTGCCGATTCCAACGCTGAAGGTGGGCGCGCTCGGGACCCACAACACCCTGGGCCTGGCCAAGGACAAAAAGGCAGAGTTCGTTCTGGCATCGACATCGGAATGTTACGGCGATCCGCTGGTCCATCCGCAAAAGGAAGATTACTGGGGAAACGTCAACCCGATCGGACCGCGCGGCGTTTACGATGAGGCGAAACGATTCGCCGAAGCGATGACGATGGCGTATCACCGCTACCACAAGGTCGACACCAAGATCGTGCGCATCTTCAATACTTACGGCCCGCGAATGCGTTTGCGCGACGGGCGGGTGGTACCCGCCTTTATCGGCCAGGCCCTGGCCGGAAAACCGCTCACCGTTTTTGGCGATGGCTCGCAGACACGTTCATTTTGCTACGTCTCGGACCTAATCGACGGAATTTTCAAGCTGGCCATGAGCGACTATCACGAGCCGGTCAACATCGGAAACCCCCGAGAGATGACGATCAAGCAATTTGCCGAGGAAATTATTCGCATCACCGGGACAAAATCGACAATCGAATACCGACGGTTGCCGGAGGACGATCCGAAGGTGCGGCAGCCGGACATTTCGCGGGCGAAAAAGATTCTCGGCTGGGAACCGAAAGTTCAATTCGACGAGGGAATCAAGAAGACGATTGAATATTTTCGGACCGCGTCGAAGAGTGCTGGCTCGAAGTAAGCAAAGCCTGCCGTGAGCGCCCGACGTCTTGTTGTTTGTAGTCTTGTCTTCCTTTTGTTCGCCGGTGGCGCCTCTGCCGCCCGCTACCAGCGCGCGAAAGATGGAAAGACGCTGGTGTGGAATAGCCTGCGCGGCGTTGCCCAGGACGTGACCTGGTCAGGCCTTCGCGATTTGAACGGATACGCCACGGGCGAGGGGACCCTGACTTGGTACCGGCTCGGAACCTTCGTTAACAGTTACACTGGAAAAATGGTGCGCGGAAAATTCGAGGGACCAGTCATTCGGATTCAGGGGAACACGAAGCTCCAGGCGACCTTCGCTAACGGAGAGAAAGTCAGCAATTGGCTGGAGCCGGGATCAACAGCAGGTCCCAGCCCAACACCTGCGCCAAGGGAATCGCCCGAAGCCGAGGCGCAGCCTGAAGAAGAATCGCCGACTCCACGGCCGTTGCCAACATTCACGCCGTTCCCAACGCCGCGACCAGCCCCGACGCCTTC
>CAZFZG010000262.1:0-2402 GCA_964523205.1 uncultured Chthoniobacteraceae bacterium
GAATGATTTTCAAAAACTCAACCCGTTACTTCCATGAACGATATCCGATTCGCATTTCGCAAACTTCGACAATCGCCGGCCTTCACCACGATCGCCGTCATCACACTTGCGCTCGGCATCGGCCTTAACACTGCAATCTTTAGTTTAATTAACGACCTTTTTCTGAAAGGTCTGCCGTTCAAGGATCCGTCGCGCGTCGTTCACGTGTATGGCGGCGATAAATCGCGCGACTTTGTCGACATCGGCCTTTCCGCGCCGCGCTATCAACATTTTCGCGACGGCCAGACCGTTTTCGACGGATTCGCAGGCGAAAATTTCTTCGCCTTCACTCTGACTGGACTCGGCGATCCGGTGCAAGTTTTTGGCGGACGATTAACGGCAAACTACTTCGATGTTCTCGGAGTTCATCCAATTCTCGGCCGCAATTTTTTACCGGAGGAAGAGGAAAGTGCGGATGTCGCGCTGGTGACGAAGAATTTCTGGCAGAAGCGGTTGGGCGGTGATCCGAATGTGATTGGCCGCAGTATCACGCTCGATGGCGTCGCGCATACAATCATCGGCGTTTTGCCAAACATGCCGGCGACTTGGTTCGGTGCGAATCCGGTGGTCGAGGTCTGGACCACGAAACCGATTCAGCTTCCCGGTTTCAGTTATGAACGCCTGATGCGCGGCACCAGTTTCCTCCGCGTCGTGGGGCGGTTGAAGCCCTCCGTCACTCTGGAGCAGGCCCGGGCGGCGATGCCCTCACTCGATCAAAGTTACATCGCGCAGTATCCGAACAAGATCGACAGCGTCCTGACGACTACGCTCCGACCGCTGCCGCAAGACGTCACCCAAAATTTTCGAGCTGGTTTCATCACGCTTTTTGCCGCGGTGTGTTTCGTCCTGCTGATCGCGTGCAGTAACGTCGCGAATTTGCTGCTCGTCCGCTTCAGTGGACGCCGCCGCGAGATCGCCCTTCGCTCCGCAATTGGCGCTTCACGCGCAAGCATCGTGCGTCTTTTCGTCTTTGAAAGTCTGCTGGTCAGCCTCATTGCCGGTGTCGCGGGAGCGTTTGTAGCCTGGCGTTTGGTCCCGTTGGTCCCGCAGATGGCGGCGAATTTTCTCCCTTTGGAAGCGAACACCGCGACCAGTGTTTCGATGCCGGTCCTCGCATTTACGATCCTCTTGTCGATCTTGACTGGACTCTTGATGGGAATTTATCCCGCGCTGCAAGGATCGCATACGGATCTGGTCGACGGTTTGAAAGAGGGTGGCCGCGGAAGCAGCGGCAGCGTGCGGCAACAACGCTTCCGCAAGGTCCTCGTCGGCGCGCAGGTCGCGTTGTCAGTCACGTTATTGGCCGGCGCGGCGTTGTTGATCACGAGCTTTGTCCGTTTGACTCAACAGAACATCGGCTTCCGCTCGCAAAATCTCTGGACCGGCGCGATCACGATGCCGTTGGCGACCTACCCTGATGCCGCGTCGCGTCAACGGTTTGCCGAACGAACGCTGGATGCATTGCGCGAGGTTCCTGGCTTGGAGAACGCCACCATTAGTGGCGACATCCCGTTGGCTGGCGGCAACCGTACCCTTTACGCCCGTGCCGATCGCGATGTTCCGCCGATCGAAAAACGGGCTGGTGCGCCGAGCCATGACATTGCTCCGGGATATTTTAAGACTTGGGGCGTTCCACTCCTGGCCGGGCGCGAGTTTAACGAACACGATGTGGCGGATGGGCAAATGGTTTGTCTGATCAGCCAGGCCGGCGCGAAAAAAATCTATCCCAACGAGAATCCGATCGGCAAGACGCTACTCGTCACGAGTTTGAGCGTCCCATGCGAGATCGTCGGCATCGTTGGCGATGTGCGCTCGATTCGCGTCGCCGACGCGCCAGGGGTGGAATTCTATCGGCCGTGGGCCCAGGAAAATTTTCCGTTCGTGAACGTCGATATCCGCAGCAATTTGAGGGTTGAAGCAGTCACTAAACTGGTGCAATCCGCGCTCGCGAAGGTGGATCCGGGTTTGGCGATCGCTCTGCCCCAGGGCATGGATGCAATCGTTGCTCAGGCCCTTGGACAAGCGCGCTTGATGATGTGGCTGCTGGGAATTTTCGCCGGTGTCGCTCTGCTGCTGGCAAGTATCGGCATCTACGGCGCGGTCGCTTACACCGTGGAACAACGCACGGGTGAAATCGGAGTGCGGATGGCCCTCGGCGCGCAAACCCGCGACGTCCTGCGTCTGATCATCAATCAGGGAATGAAGCCCGTGGTCATTGGGCTTGCCATTGGGCTTGTTGCCGCGTTCGCGCTCGGCCGTTTACTCAAATCACAACTCTTCGAAGTTTCGTCGAACAACCCCGCGTTGCTCGGCGGTGCGACCATTCTGCTCGCGGCTACCGCATTATTCGCCTGTCTCTTGCC
>CAZFZG010000263.1:0-2369 GCA_964523205.1 uncultured Chthoniobacteraceae bacterium
TTTTTTCTAATAGATGTACGGCTGAGATAATTCGAACGCACCTTGGATTAGCTCGCAACGCGGCTCGCCTTCGGTCGGCAACAAAACTTCAACCACGTCGAAACGAAACAGGACATCGGGATTGTCGAGTAAACGGAGCCATGCGAGAGCGCCCTTGGATACGCGTAATTGCTTTCGTCGATCCACCGCTTCAATTGGCCTGCCAAATTCTTCCCCGCCGCGGGTTTTGACTTCGACGAACACGAGCGTGTCACCGTCGCGACAAACGACGTCAATCTCGCCACCGCCGCAAGATTTGAAGTTTCGGTAAAGAATTTTGGAACCGTGGCTCCTCAGAAAACGGCAGGCCAGTTTCTCGCCTCGCGCACCTCGGCGGAGGTGCTCAGGCAATTCCCTCGAGTGCGAGGAGCGGTTGCGCCACCGGCTCGAAAGAGCGGCGATGGATCGGACAGGGTCCAAGTTCATGGAGTCTGGAGAGATGCAGTTCGGTGCTATAGCCCTTGTGCTGGTCGAAACAATATTCAGGAAACTCGGCGCAGAAGTCACGCATGATCCGGTCGCGTGTGACCTTAGCAATCACGCTGGCGGCCGCAATGGTTAGGCTGTAGCAATCGCCATCGATGATCGCGGTCTGCGGAAACGGAAAGGGAAAAACTGGCAGACCGTCGATCAGCACGTGCTCGGGCGCGGCTGCGAGCGCGGCGAGAGCAATCCGCATCGCTTCGTGCGATGCGCGTAAAATGTTGATCCGATCGATTTCGAGATGATCGACGATGCCGACGCCCCAGGCGATCTCCGAATTTGAAACGATCTCGTCGTAAATTGTTTCGCGCAGTTCCGGGGCGAGCTGTTTGGAATCGTTGAGTTTCCGATGCCGAAATTTTTCCGGCAACACGACAGCTGCAGCCACTACCGGCCCGGCCAAAGCACCGCGTCCCGCTTCATCTACCCCGGCAATTCGAACGACTCCGGTGGCGCGCAATTTCCTTTCGTAACGAAAACCGCAGCGCCGGTAGGCCATCGGGCGGAAAATACCGAAAAGCTGAAATGCTGAAAGCTGAAAAATGCCAGTCCGGCTCGGACTTTCAGCTTTTCAGCGTGTCAGCGTTTCAGAATTTCAGCGTTTCGTTCGCGAGCTACTCGCGAACAGTTGTCGCTTCTTTGCCTTTTCGGCGACGAAGATAGTTCAACTTCGCGCGGCGGGCTTTGCCTTCGGTCTCGATCTCGATCTTGGCGATGCGCGGGGAATTGAGTGGGAAAACGCGTTCGACGCCTTCGCCGTAGGAAATTCGCCGCACCGTAAAAGTTTCGTTCAAACCACGGCCCTTCCGACCGATAACGATTCCAGAAAAGATTTGGATGCGTTCCTTATCTCCCTCAACGACGCGAGTATGCACGCGAATACTGTCGCCGACTTTAAACTTCGTGCCGTCGCCCTTTTGCTGCTCCTTTTCGATGATATCGACAATACGGTTCATAACTTCCAACCAGCTGCCGGGGCTGGTGGGCGGACACTTTCAATCGAGCGAACCGAAAATGCAAATGCAAGATGCCAATCTTCTTTCCTGCTCCTGCTTGCTCCTACTCGGCGATTCGAGCACGAGCACGATTAAGATCATGAGCACGAGGTTGACGGAAAATTATCTGTGAAAATCTGTGTGATCTGTGGCTAATTTCCGGCTCGTTTCGCGCCCGTAGCTCAACTGGATAGAGCGTTGGCCTCCGGAGCCAAAGGTTGTGGGTTCGACCCCCGCCGGGCGCAAGGCCCGCAGTTTCCAAAGAAATTACCTCGCGCTCAGAGCAGATGAGCTCTGCAAATGCCGATTCGGTGCTTGGAGCTCGGCGACCATCTCTTGGAGTTCGGCGGTGCGCTCGCGAACCGCGTCTTCCAAAGCCAGCCGTTGATTTTCCGCCGCTACGTAAAGACGGCGCATCTCGAGAAGATTGCGAATCCGCAAGAGCGCTTCGGTTTGACTAACCGGCTTGACCAAGAAATCAGTCGCCCCAGCTTCGAGCGCGCGTGCCTTGGATTCTTCGCTGACATCGCCGGTCAGCACGACGATTGGCAAAAAGTCCTCAGAGGGGTCTGACCGCAGCGCGTCGAGCACGGCGAAGCCGTCCACTTCGGGCATGATTAGATCCAGGAGGAGCAAGTCGGGATCGAAAGTAGCGCACGTCTCGACAGCTGATCGGGAATCGGTCACGCCCATCACCCTGGTGTAACCGTGCCTTTGGAGCAGTTGCTGTAGAAGGGTGACGCTAATCCGGTCGTCGTCCACGACCAGAATCTTCATTCGGTGAAGCAACGGTTCGGAGATCATATGCCCGGTGGAATGTCAGCACATCTCGTTCCGCCGATTTCAAAAAGT
>CAZFZG010000264.1:0-2346 GCA_964523205.1 uncultured Chthoniobacteraceae bacterium
CATCCGCTGGAACAATTGCGCGACGACGCGCTGCGCGAGATTGAATCCGCTGCTGACGAGCAGGCGCTCGAGGCCGTTCGGGTGAAATACCTCGGGCGCAGCGGCCCCATTTCTTCCTGGGGCGAGCAAATGAAAACGCTCTCCAACGAAGAGAAGCCAGTCGTCGGGAGATTGCTCAACGACGCGCGCAACGCCGTCACCGCGGCGATTGAAACGCGCGCCGCGCAATTTCGTTCCCACAAAGAATCGGGCGCTCTGGCCAAACTCGACATCTCCCTTCCCGGAACGCCGCATGAGATTGGCGCGATCCATCCGCTCACCCAAATGTGGGAGCGCTCGATCGAAATTTTCCGGCGAATGGGCTTCGCGCTCGCTGACGGCCCCGACATTGAAGACGAATGGCATTGCTTCGACGCGCTGAACACGCCGCCGGACCATCCAGCGCGCAATGAGCAGGACACATTTTATCTGCCGGACGGTCGATTGTTACGAACCCACACTTCGACTGTTCAGATTCGCACGATGCAAGCGGCGGCGCCTCCGATTCGCGTGATTTCGCCGGGTGCCGCGTATCGGCGCGATGAGCTCGACGCCACCCACAGTCCGCAGTTTCATCAAATCGAAGGGCTTTACGTTGATGAAGACGTTAGCGTTGCCGACCTGAAGGGCGCGCTCGAATTTTTCTTCCGCGAACTGCTCGGCACGGGCACTGAAGTTGAATTCCGGCCGCACTTTTTTCCGTTCACCGAACCAAGTCTTGAAGTTTACGTGAAATCACAGGCGCTCAAAGGCGGCGAGCAATGGATCGAAGTCGCCGGCTCGGGAGTGGTGCATCCGGCCGTCTTCGAACAGGTCAATAAAGCCCGCAGTGATAAAGCTTACGATCCGGAGCAGTGGAGCGGCTACGCGTTCGGTCTCGGCATGGATCGACTGGCCATGATTTTGTTCGACATTCCCGACATCCGTCTCTTCGCCCAAAACGATTTGCGATTTCTAAGGCAATTTGCGTGATGGACCTTTTGCGAACACAACGCATGTCATTCCGAGGCAGGGGCGATTGCCCCCAATCGCCCGCGGGTGGTTCGGGGAACCGCCCCTACCAAAAATCGTCATGAAATTTTCGGTCAACTGGCTCCGTGAATTCGTCGATCTTCCAAAAGATTCGGAAGACATCGCCGATTTGCTGACGCGTGCCGGCGTCGAAACCAAAGGAATCGACACGCGAGGCGTCATGGATCGATCCGGCAGCGGCCGGATTATCGTTTCGCAAATCACCGCATCATCGCGCCATCCGAATGCCGATCGACTCACTGTTTGCGAAGTCGATGACGGCAGCGGCGTGAAGCGGCAAATCGTTTGTGGCGCGACCAATTACAAAGTGGGCGACAGAGTGCCGCTCGCGCTACCCGGCGCAAAGTTGCCGAACGGAACGGAGATTCGAAAAAGTCAGCTTCGCGGTGTCGAAAGTGAAGGAATGCTTTGCAGTGCAATCGAGCTCGGCCTCGGTTCAGATGCGGCTGGACTCTTGATCTTGTCGCCACAAGCGAAGGTTGGCGCACCGATTTCCAATCTCTTTCCGAGCGACACGATTCTGGATGTCGAGATGACACCGAACCGCGGCGATCTGCTGAGCCACTTCGGGCTCGCCCGTGAAATCGCCGCGCTCACCGGCACCAAACTCAGGTCAGCGCCGCACGAGGCGAAGCTGCCGATCAAGAAGACTGGAGTAGAAATTACTTCGACCCGCGAATGCCCATTCTTTTCGGCGCGCAGGATCGACAACGTCAATGTCGGTCCCAGCCCGCAGTGGTTGCGGTCAAAGATCGAGAGCGTCGGCATCCGCTCGATCAACAATATCGTCGATATTTCAAACTTTGTGATGCTCGAGCTCGGGCAACCCACCCACGCCTTCGACGCCGACAAGTTGCGCGGCGACATTAACGTGCGACTCGCCCGCGACGGCGAAAAGTTTCTCGCGCTCGACGGCAAGACTTATTCGCTCAAGCCGGACAATTGCGTGGTAGCCGATCTAGAGCGCGCGGTTGGAATTGGCGGCGTGATGGGTGGCGAAGAAACCGGTGTTAATGAATATACCCGGAATGTCTTGCTGGAGGCCGCCTACTTTTTGCCAGCCAGCATTCGCAAGACCGCGCGCGAATTAAGTCTTCCCAGCGACGCGAGTTATCGGTTTGAACGCGGAGTCGATCCTGAAATGGTATTGCATGCGTCGTTACGCGCGACTGAGTTGATTCAGGAGATCGCTGGCGGCACATCAGCGAAAGAAATTCACATCGCAGGCAAACTGCCGCCGAATCCGGCGGATGTTTCGCTGAGTTACGAGAAATG
>CAZFZG010000265.1:0-2338 GCA_964523205.1 uncultured Chthoniobacteraceae bacterium
TCGGCGACTTGCGAATACGGTTTCCCCGTTGCCGGCTCAATGTTGTCGAGATACTTTCCGCTTCGCGGCTCGACGAACTTGCCGCCAATGAAGTTCCGGATTCTCTCAAGTTGTTTCTGCACGAGATTCGCAAGAAGCTAAGCGTCGTAGCGGCATGCGCAATGGGCGCGATTTATGATAACGCCTTTCGATCTCTGGCGCGGTGGAATGGGCGGGGATCACCGAGCGAAGCTTGTATTGGCCATCCGCATTCTGGCCGGAGTCATCTGGTTTGTTTTTGGAAGCGTGTTCAAAGTCATAGGCATGGTTCCGCGGCACCGCGAGATTGTGGCGCACGTTCTCGGGACGGACATTGCGCCGTTGGTTACTGTTTTAATCGGATTAGCGGAAGCAGCTCTCGGGGTTTGGTTCTTAATCGGATTCTTCCCGCGTACTTGTGCCATGCTCCAAACAGTCGCGATCGCCAGCATGAACACGCTGGAACTTACTTACGCGCGTTCGCTTTTGCTTGCGCCTGTTCCAATGATTGTCCTGAATTCAGTTTTCCTCACTCTCGTCTGGTATGCTGCGTTGTATGATCGGCTGAGAAATCGCGATGTCTTCCCCGATTAGCCCGGAAACGAATGCTAACTTGCTGTTGCGGTTCAAGCAGGTCGCCCGCTTCTGTCTTGGATTCATCTGGATTTATCTCGGGCTTGTTCCAAAGCTGCTGACGCCGGTGCCATTGGAACATGATGTCGTCCAACGCACGGGGCTTTATCTGTCGTCACCCGAATTGACGATTCAGATGATCGGCGTTTTTGAAATCGGTCTAGGTATTTGGCTGATTACTGGATTTCGAGAGAAGCTGGCTTGCATCGTCACATCTGGATTTTTGATTGTCCTCATGATTCTCGCCGTGATGGTGGAACCGCTGCTGTTGGCCGGACCATTTGGCGGCATGGCCAAGAATTCTGCGGTCCTCGTTCTAGCCTGGATGGTTTGGCGAGTCGCGTCGCTGAACCGCGAATAACCGAATGTTGCATTTGCTTAAACGTCATCCGCTGCCGGTGCGGGCGCATTTTGAGTTTGTTCTTTCGGTCACTTACGCGCTACCACCAGAGATTCTGTCGAAATTTCTCCCCGCGGGTTTGCGTCTGGACGAATGGAACGGACTCGGTTTTCTCGCTGCGGCATTTGTTCAAGCGCGTCATCTGCGTCCGGTCCTATTTCCCAAATTCGCTGGCCGGAGCTATTTTTTTGGTGGTTATCGAGTGTTCTGTCGCTACGTCACTCGGGGCGGAAGGGAACTCCGTGGATTGAAGATCATTCGATCCGATACGGATAAACGATTGATGGTGAACGTCGGTGAATTGTTAACGCACTACAACTATCATCCAGCCAATGTAGAACTGCAGCGAAACTCGGACTGCATTCGAGTGAATGTTACGTCACCTGATGGCTATGGAGATGTGGACTTAAGCGCGGACATCGCGCATACGGACGAGTTTCTTCCAGAAGGTTCGCCGTTTTCAAACGCGCACGATGCACGGCATTTTGTGGGACCGATGCCTTATACGTTCGCCGAAGAATCAGAAACAAACTCGATTATCCGAGTCCACGGAATTCATAAAGGCTGGAAACCACATTTGGTTCCCGTTTCAGTGAAGAAACTCAGCTTTTTTGAGCAGGAATCATTTGCCGGGTCGAAACCTGCTCTGGCGAGCTGCTTTTACATTAAAGATGTTGATTACCGCTGGAAGCGCGGCGTTCGCGAACAATTAGCGATACGCTAATCCGGAGTCGACGTAAATGCGGCCGAGTCGGCCGGCAACGCGTGAAAGATTGCATTGCGCTTGTATTGATGAGCGTCCTCCCTTGTAATCGGGCAATGAGAAACATCAAACGAGCTTTTATTCTTGCCGCAGTGATCAGCCTAGCGTTGACCACCGTTACACGGGCCGCCGACCAAAAATTTCGTGCCGACGGCAGCATTCAGCGAATGAGCAGTGACATGCTATTACTGCGCACTTCCGCGGCGGACATTGAAATCAAACGCGACGCGAAAACTAAGGTAACCGGCGAGCTGAGACGGGGCGGCACGGCGACTGTGTTTTACACCAAAGTAGGAGGAGAGAATGTTGCCACGGAAATCGTCATGGGTGGCACCGCGAAGCCGAAGTAGACGTTGTGGAGGCGCTCACCGCGGCGAGCGCCTGTTTATTTTAGCTCGGTGCTTGGGAAACGATCATGCCGCTCTGCGGCAAACTACAAGCTGGGCTCATTATCGATGCACTAGCGGGAGGGTAAGCACCGCTACAACGCGCTCGAGATCAAGCCGACGCGCTAATGAGTCCGC
>CAZFZG010000266.1:0-2331 GCA_964523205.1 uncultured Chthoniobacteraceae bacterium
TTATTTTCCGTTCGATCACGCCCGTTCCCGAGCGTATCGCTGGAACGAAGACGGCCTCGGCGGAATTTGCGATGACAAAGGCCGGCTTTGCTTTGCCTTCGCGTTCTGGAACGAGCGCGATCCGCTTTTAAAGGAACGGTTGTTCGGCCTGACTCAGCCGCAGGGAAATCACGGCGAGGATGTGAAGGAGCTCTATTGGTACATCGACAGCACGCCGACTCACAGTTTCATGCGAATGGTTTACCGCTATCCGCAATCGCGTTTTCCATACGAAGAACTGATCGCGCAAAACGGGGCGCGCTCGAAAATGGAAGGCGAGTTCGAGATATGGGACACCAACGCGTTCGCTGACAACCGGTTCTTCGACATCGAGATCGAGTACGCCAAGGCGGACGCGGACGACATTCTGATTCGGGTTAGTGCCAAGAACTGCGGTCCTGAGCCGGCGCCGCTCCATTTGCTGCCGACGATTTGGTTCCGCAATAGCTGGAGCTGGGGCAGCGACCAAACCAAGCCGAGGCTGCGCAAAGCAGCCGAGCGCAGCCACATCACCATGATCACCGCAAGCCATCCGGTACTGGGCGATTACGATTTATTTTGTGATTCGGTGGACGATCTCTTCTTCACCGAAAACGAAAGCAACGCGGAGCGACTCTGGGGAACTCCGAATCCAACGCCCTTCGTAAAAGATTCGATCAACGACCGCGTCGTTCACGGGACGATCGAAAGCGTGAATCCCGAGCAAGTCGGAACGAGAGCGGCTGCTCATTACAAATTTAATGTTCCGCCCCAGGAATCAATTTCGATCCGCTTACGGTTGAACCGTGGCGGGAGCAAGACGAGCGGTGAGGCATTCGCTGACTTCGATGCGATGTTCAGATTGCGACGGGCCGAAGCGGACCAATTTTACAGTGAGCTAGCGCCGAAAGTATTAACCGAAGAGCATCGGGCGATCCAGCGGCAGGCGTTCGCCGGTCTGCTTTGGAACAAACAATTCTACCACTACATCGTCGAGGAATGGCTCCAAGGCGATCCTGGCCAGCCGACACCGCCGGCCGAGCGCTGGTCGGGCCGAAATCACGAGTGGCGCCATCTTTACAACGACCGCGTGATGTCGATGCCGGATAAATGGGAATTTCCCTGGTACGCATCGTGGGATCTCGCCTTTCACTGCATTCCGTTGGCGCTCGTCGACGTGCAATTCGCCAAGATGCAACTCGAGCTCATTGTCCGCGAGTGGTACCTGCATCCGAACGGGCAGATCCCTGCCTACGAATGGAATTTCGGCGACGTCAACCCGCCGGTGATGGCCTGGGCGGCCTGGCGGGTTTATCAGATCGAGCGCAAACAAAAAGGGAAAGGCGACCGCGCATTTCTGGAAACCATTTTCCACAAAATGCTGATCGCGTTCACCTGGTGGGTGAACCGCAAAGACTCCGAAGGAAACAATATTTTCCAGGGCGGCTTCCTGGGCCTCGACAACATCGGAGTGTTCGATCGCAGCACTACCTTCGCCGACGGCTCGCATCTCGAGCAAAGCGACGCCACCAGCTGGATGGGAATGTTTTGCCTGAACCTGATGCGAATCGCCATCGAACTGGCGTCGGAAAATCACGTTTACGAAAATATCGCCACCAAGTTCTTTGAGCATTTTCTCGGCATCGCCGCCGCCATGAACAATCTCGGTAAGAGCGGCATCGGACTTTGGAACGAAGAAGACGAATTCTACTACGACGTGCTCCACACGCCGGGCGGACGTTACTTGCCTCTAAAAGTGCGCTCGATTGTTGGATTATTCCCGCTGCTCGCAGTGGACGTGATCCAGCCAACGCTCATCGATGCGCTGCCCGGCTTCAAATCGCGACTTGAATGGTATCTCGCGAATCGGCCCGATCTTTGCAGTTTAATCTCGCGTTGGGAAGAGCCGGGCGTCGGTCAACGTCGCTTGATGGCCATCACCCGCGGGCATCGGATGAAATGTTTGCTACGGCGCATGCTCGATCCCAACGAATTTCTCAGTGACTACGGCGTTCGTTCGGTCAGCAAATACCACAAAGACCATCCCTACGTGTTGACCGCCCGCGGCGAAACCAGAGTTGTGAATTACGAACCGGCTGAATCGCAGACCGGTATTTTCGGCGGCAACTCCAATTGGCGCGGCCCGGTGTGGTTTCCCGGCAATTATTTACTGATCGAATCGCTTCAGCAGTTTCATCATTACTACGGCGACGATTTCAAAGTGGAATGCCCGACCGGGTCCGGCCAGTTTATGCATTTGAAAGAAGTCGCGAACGAACTGTCCAATCGGCTAATCAAGATCTGGCTGCGCGA
>CAZFZG010000267.1:0-2314 GCA_964523205.1 uncultured Chthoniobacteraceae bacterium
AAGGGCAAGATGGGCGGCGATTGCCTCAATACCGGCTGCGTGCCCTCGAAGTCGCTGATCGCGGCCGGGAAGCGCGCCCGCGCCATCTCCGGAGCGGGCGCCTTCGGCCTGTCGGCGGGCGCCCTCGAGGTCGATTTCGGCAAGGTCCACCGGCACGTGCACGAGGTCATCGCGGCAATCGAGCCGAACGATTCCAAGGAGCGCTTCGAATCTTTGGGCGTAGATGTCTTTCGCGGCGAAGCGCGATTCGTTTCCCCACACGAAATCGAAGTCGATGGTCGGAAACTGCGCGCCAAAAATTTCGTGATCGCGACCGGCAGCCGTCCAGCGATTCCGAAAATCGAAGGCATCGAGAGCGTTCCCTATTTCACCAATGAAACGATTTTCGATGAGCTGAAGGAGAAACTGGAAAGCATGATCGTGCTCGGCGGCGGACCGATCGGTTGTGAGCTCGGCCAGGCTTTCAGCCGGCTCGGGGTAAAGATCGACATTGTGCAAAGGGGTTCCGAGCTTCTTCCTCGAGAAGATCGCGACGTGGCTCAGTTCGTACAGACGGGTTTTGCCGCGGAAGGAATCAGCGTGCATCTGAATGCGACGACAAAGCGCGTTTCCAAGCAAGATGGCGAAATCGTTCTTGAGTTTGCAGACGGCAATCCGCTTTCGGCCGACGCAATGTTAATCGCGACCGGAAGGACGCCGAGCTTGCGCGCGCTCGATTTGGAAACAGTGGGAGTCGATCACGACGAGCACGGTGTGAAAGTAAACGAATATCTTCAGACTTCCCAGCGGCACATTTACGCAGCCGGCGATATCACAAATCAGCTCAAGTTCACGCACACCGCCGATTTCACCGCGCGCATCGTCGTTCGAAACATCCTGGTGCCGTTTCAGCTTCTCCGGCAAACAGTCGATTGGTCGGTTGTGCCATGGTGCACTTACACCGATCCCGAAGTCGCGCACGTTGGTCTAA
This sequence comes from uncultured Chthoniobacteraceae bacterium, assembly GCA_964523205.1. Classification (GTDB taxonomy): domain Bacteria; phylum Verrucomicrobiota; class Verrucomicrobiia; order Chthoniobacterales; family UBA10450; genus AV40. The sequence goes on from CAZFZG010000267.1 coordinate 971, forward strand.
ACGAAAAGCAAGCCAAGCAGAAAAAGGTCGAGTACGACTTGTTTGTTGTTCCGCTGGAAGATGTCGATCGCGCGGTTGTGGAGAGCGAGGATGCGGGCTTCGCCAAAATTTTAACCGCAAAAAGTTCCGATAAAATTCTTGGAGCTACGATTGTGGCACCGCACGCCGGTGATCTGTTGCACGAATTCGTGCTGGCAATGAGCGCGAAGATCGGGCTCGGGACAATTGCATCGACCATTCATGCCTATCCGACCTTTGCCGAACTAGCGCGCAAAGCCGCCGACAAATACAACAAGACGCGCCTGACGCCGCGTGCGAAGAAAATTTTCACCTGGCTCTACGCGCGCGCCCGAAAATGAGCAACCGGACGAAAAGCGCAACTGGCCGGCTCGTCGTCCTGATCGGCATCGTCATTGCGCTTTTTCTGGCGATGAAATTTCTGCCGGTCCGCGAATGGCTGAGAAATTTCAACGAGTGGGTCGGACACATGGGCGCGGTCGGCATTTTCGTTTTCATCGTCGTTTATGCCGTGGCCACAGTCTTGCTCGCGCCCGGATCCATTCTGACCATCGGTGCCGGATTCGCGTTCGGTTTGTGGAAGGGGTTTCTCGCCGTGTCGGCTGGTTCTACGCTGGGCGCGTCTTTGGCGTTCCTCGTCGCTCGCTTTATCGCCCGCGAAAAACTTGAAGCGATTGCGCAGCGAAATGAAAAGTTCCGCAAGATCGACAACGCGATCGGCAGGCAAGGCGCGAAGCTGATTTTCTTGCTCCGACTGAGTCCGGTGATTCCATTTAATCTTAGCAATTATTTTTACGGCCTAACGGGCGTGAAATTTTGGCCTTACGTATTCGCGAGCTGGATTGGCATGATGCCGGGCACGTTTCTTTACGTTTACATCGGCACCGCCGGCAGAGTCGCGGTCTCAGCGGCCGCGGGCGGCGAAGCGATGGAGCACGGCTGGCAATATTGGACCTTTCTCGGCATCGGTCTCGTTGCCACGATCGTCGTAACTATCTGGGTAACGAAAATTGCGCGGGACGCGTTACGCAAAACTGAGTTTGGTTAAACCGCATGCTTTTCAGGAATAAATCAGCCTGCTAAAGCTTCGAATCACTATGATCGAAGCAAGCAAGGAGACTATCGTTCGGCAGCGCTACGCCGCCGGAGCAAAGAAACGCACAGATAACCTTTGTTGTCCGGTCGATTACAAATCCGAGTATCTCAATGTAATTCCGCAGGAAGTGATCGAGCGCGATTACGGCTGCGGCGATCCCTCGCGTTACGTGCGCGAAGGCGAAGTAGTTGTCGATCTTGGCAGCGGCACCGGGAAAATTTGTTTCATCG
>CAZFZG010000268.1:0-2308 GCA_964523205.1 uncultured Chthoniobacteraceae bacterium
GCTGGGGCTCCAATCGCCGATCCAATCGGAACAACCGCGATCCTGATTCGTCTCCACGACGGCAATTTCAAATTCACTGAGGCCAAAGAAGATGGGAGTGATATTCGATTCGTTGCCGGCGACGACAAAACGTTGCTCACTCATCACATCGAGAAGTACGACGCCCTCCTGAACGAAGCGTTCGTCTGGGTGAGGATTCCCGATCTCAAGCCGGGCACGAAGACAACGTTTTGGCTGTATTACGGCAACACCGGATCCAAAGCGACGCGAGTCGACGACCCGAAAGGCACCTATGATGTCAACACCGCGCTGGTTTATCATTTTGCCGACAACAATGCGCCAGCCCACGATTCGACCACTTACAATAATAACGCGCAAAACGCGGGCGTGCCGGTTCTCGGCTCATTGATCGGGCCTGGCCTCCGCTTCGACGGAACCAATCCGATCACAATTCCAAACTCCGAGTCTCTCGCTTGGACGGACAGCTCAACGATGACCTGGTCAGCTTGGGTCAAGCCGACGGCGAATCAGGCGAACGCGATTTTATTTCGGCGCGAGGCGTTCAGCATCGGCGCGAATAACGGAGTTCCTTTTGTAGAGGTCAACGGTTCTCGAGGCGCGGGAGCGCAGCCAATGGCGCCAGGTTCGTGGCACCATATCGCGGTCACTGCGGCAGGATCGACCATCACTCTATATATAGATGGGCAAAACGCGGCTACCCTGAGTGCATCGCTTCCGGCCTCGGCTGCAGCGCTCTCGCTCGGCGAGAGCTTTACCGGCGAAGTAGACGAGCTGGAGATCTCCAAAGCCGCCAGGCCGCCTGGGTTCATCAAGATGGCGGCCATGAGCCAGGGACCAGACAAGGCCCCGAAACTGTTCGTGTTCGCGAGCGACGAAGTGAAGACCAGTTGGTTCAGCGGCGGCTACGTTGGAATTATTTTGGGTTCGCTCACGGTCGACGGCTGGCTGGTGATCTGCGTGCTGGTGGTCATGTCTGCGATCAGCTGGGTGGTAATGGTTAACAAGGCGAAATATCTCAAAGCAACCATTGCCGGAAACACGCAGTTCTTTAAGGATTGGAAAGATGTCGCGGCTGATTTGAGTTTTCTGGACGACCTCGACACGCGCAAAGTTCTTTCGCTTGGCGGCAGGATCGATAATCGCGAGGCCCAAGTAGTCCGGTTCGCGTCGGTTTATCGGATCTACAAAATCGGCGCGGAAGAAATTCGACATCGATTGCAAGTAGAAGGTGCTGCTCAATCGCATCTTCTTTCGGCGCGCTCAATCCAAGCCATCCGGGCGATGCTTGACGGGGCGCTGGTCAAAGAAACGCAGAAGCTGAACAAATTGATGGTGCTGCTCACCATTGCGATCTCTGGTGGGCCGTTCCTTGGCTTGTTAGGCACGGTTATTGGCGTGATGATCACCTTCGCGGCGATCGCTGCGCAAGGCGACGTGAATGTCAACGCGATTGCTCCGGGCATCGCCGCCGCGCTTGCTGCGACGGTGGCCGGTTTGGCGGTCGCGATTCCGGCGCTGTTTGGCTACAACTATCTCTTGTCGCAGGTGAAGGAAGCCGCCAGCGACATGCACATCTTCATCGACGAATTCGTCACCAAGATCGCCGAATACTACGGCGGAATCTCCAACGGCCATCGCAAAGGCGAAGAGGCCGAGCTCGAAATGATCGCCTGACGAACTGAGCAAGATCGACATCAACCATGCAAGTCCAGGGCGAAGACAAACCTTACGACGACATCAACATCACTCCGATGTTGGATCTCGCTTACGTCCTTCTCGTCATCTTCATCCTGATGACAACTGCGACCGTCCAGGGTCTGAAAGTCAATCTTCCGAAAGCGAGCAACACGCCGAGCCTGGCCAAACCGCAAACCAAGGCGATCACGATCAACAACGAAGGAAAAGTTTTTCTCGACACCGTTCCGGTCACAATTCCCGAGCTGGAGCAAAGATTGAGCGCAGCGAAAGCCGCGAACCCCGAGTTCCCGGTTGTCGTTCGCGGCGACAGCCTCACCCAATACCAAGCCGTCATGGACGTGCTCGACGTGATCGGCCGGCTTGGAATTTCGCAAATCGGTTTGGCCACAAAGCCGCAGGGCAAATAGCGCGACATGGACTTCGACGATCAACCGGAACCGCCACCGCAGTCATTTTTCAAACGATTCCGCGTCGCGATCATCGTCACCGCGGTTGTGATCGCAGGCATTGTCGTCGTGGCGAAGCTCGCTTCGAGCGGCGCGTCGTCGAAACGCGACACGCTTACGCTGGTCAGCATCGCGCCTCCTCC
>CAZFZG010000269.1:0-2305 GCA_964523205.1 uncultured Chthoniobacteraceae bacterium
GGCGGTTGCAAAGCCGGGACATTGCGCCCTAGCTTGTCCGACTGGCGGGTGCTGATAAACTCCCATTCCGATGCAGAACATTCGGATTTGGTTTCTCACTACGCTGCTGGCTTTCAGCGTTGCCCTCGGGCAGGATCAACTCGCCTCTGCGGAGGTTACGGCAAGCCAGCAGTCACCGGTCGCGGCGGCTGACACCAGTCGACTGGATTTTCAACAATTCGGTCTCCTCGCGATCCAGGATGGTGGACGCCGAAAACCGATCGATACCTTCGCGCGGGAAACGCTGATCCGGATCACAGGAAGATCGACCTATACGGACAAAGGCGGTCGTACCTGGCAGGCGAATGATTTTCTCCTCTCGGCGCTGATGGAAACCCACGATTGGCGAAATGAGCCGATGGTGCTGATTTCGTTAGGCAAACTGAAGGAACAGCTCGGACTCAATAAAACGCAGCGCCGGTTTTCATTCACCGAACTGGTCGCCTCTTCGGAATTGCAGCGACTCGCCAACGAAGCACACGCCTTGAAGCGCGCGGAGAAAACACTCGACCGGGTCCAGCAAGAAGCGCTGGCGCTGAGCGATCGGCTCGGACTTTTGGCAAACGTGTCGAATGGCGCGGCGTTTCTGATTGTGCCGGCAACCAAGAGCGAGACCGACGCCTGGGTCGTTCCGCCAGAGGTGTCGCGCTACTACGGCGAAACGCAGTTCGCGCCGGTCCAAATTCAACTTCAAACCATGGTCACAAGTTACCTTCAGGCTGACGGCTTCAATTTCAGTCGCGCCGCCAGCGCGCTGCGCGAAAGTTTTCGCGCGCTAAGTCCTTCCATTTATCCGCAGGATCGACAATTGCGACTCGAATATATCTACAATCACTTCGAAGCGTTCTATCGCGCGATCTGGTTTTACGGACTGGCGTTTCTGATTTTGCTTATCACGCATCTACGCGGTCGCGCGGGGCTATGGCGGAACATTGGGGTGTCGGTCGCAATTGTCGCGCTCGGTTTTCACGCTAGCGGAATCGTGATGAGATGTCTGATCGCCGGCCGCCCTCCTGTGACAAACATGTATGAGTCGATTATCTGGGTCTCATTCGCGGTTTCACTTTTCGGGATGATCTTCTTCGCGCGTTATCGGACGCCGATTTACTTGCTGGCCGCAACGCCAGTCACGCTGGTGGCTCTTATGCTCGTTCACCAAATGCCGATTGCGATGCCGGCAAGCATCGATCCGCTCGTACCGGTGTTGCGCGATAACTTCTGGCTCACCATTCACGTGCTGACGATCACTCTAAGTTACGCCGCCTTCGCGCTCGCGATGGGTTTCGGTCACATCTTGTTGTGGCGTTACGCGCGGAGCCCGAGCAGTGCCCGAGCCGACGCGCCGATGCATTTCTGGTTGTATCGCGTTCTGCAGCTCGGCGTGCTGTTGCTGGCAGCCGGAACAATTCTGGGCGGGGTCTGGGCGAACTATTCCTGGGGCCGGTTCTGGGGCTGGGACCCGAAAGAAACCTGGGCGTTGATTGCTCTGCTTTGTTATTTGACGACTCTGCACGGCAGGTTGGCCGGGTGGTGGACAGAGTTCGGCTTGGTGGTGGCAAGCGTGATTTGTTTTTTAGCCGTGCTGATGGCGTGGTACGGCGTCAATTTTGTTCTCGGAAAAGGTCTGCATTCCTACGGATTCGGAATCGGCGGCGAAACCTATGTCGCCACGTTTGTTTTGCTCGACCTGTTGTTCGTCGCGTTCGCGATCTGGCGATATCGCACGAGCAAACAGGCACCGATTGAAAAATCGCCCGAACCCGTGGCGGCCTGAGCCGCGTTATTGGCGCGGCAGCTGCGTTTCGCAGATTTCGCAGATTACGTGGAGAATGAATTTGTGCGCTTCCTGAATCCGCCCGGTTGAATCGCCTTTCACGATAAGATCGACATCGGCGAGGCCAGCGGTCGATCCGCCATCGCGTCCGAGGAGGGCGATCGTTTTTAACTTACGATCGCGCGCTTCTTCAATGGCGCGCTGGATGTTTTTGGATTTGCCGCTTGTACTGATCGCAATGAGAACGTCGTCCGCATTTCCAAAGGCCCGAATCTGGCGCGCGAAAATTTCTTCGAATCCATAATCGTTCCCGATTGCGGTAATTAAACTCCCGCCCTGCGATAGATTCATTGCCGGATACGGACGCCGATCCTCGACAAACCGGCAGGCGAACTCGGTGCAGAAATCGGCTGCGTCCGCTGCGCTGCCGCCATTGCCGCAAGCCAAAACCTTTTTACCTTTCGTTAGGCAATCTGCGATCAGCTCCGCTGC
>CAZFZG010000270.1:0-2305 GCA_964523205.1 uncultured Chthoniobacteraceae bacterium
TAAAGTATTCGGCCGCTGTTCGTGAAGCGAAAGAAACTCTCGCTGCGGAGGAACAAGCGTTCGAGCGAACGAATGCCGAATCGTTAGGTGCGTTGCGCGACGCGCTGCAGAAAGCCCACACCGCAAAACATCATGTCGATCTTTTCCGCGACAAGATCGTGCCGCAGGCGCGGCAAACGTTTGAGGCAAATCAATTCGGTTACGAATCCGGCAAAGCGACCTTCCTCGAATGGATCAACGCGCAGCGCAACCTGCGCGACATCGAAGCGATGGAGCAGCAGCACATCGCCGATTATCGCACTGCGCTTGCTGAGCTCGAATCGGTCATTGGCGCGGATCTTAATATTTTCCCAACCCCAAGAGCAAAGGAAACAAAATGAAATCGAAAGCTCTCAAATGGTTTGTTCTCGCCTTGCTTCTCGTCAGCCCGGCTTGTTCGAAACCGAAATTTACCAAACCGCCCGATGTCGATTACTACACCTGCACGATGCATCCATCGGTCCATGCCGAGGAGCCGGGCAAATGCCCGATCTGCGGCATGGATTTGGTTCCGGTGACGAAAAAAGGCGTCGATGAGACAACCGGTTCAGCGCCGAAGCAGCCGAGGAAAGGCGCGCGCAAAATCAAATACTACAAATCTACCATGATGGCCGGCGAAGTAAGCGCCAAACCGGCAAAGGACAGCATGGGCATGGACATGGTGCCGGTCTATGCAGATGAGAAATCCGGCGAGGCCAATCAGCCAACCGACTTCGTCGTGCCAGTCGAACGCCAGCAACAAATCGGCGTGACCTACGCGACGGTTACCCGCGCGCCGCTGCATCACACGATTCGCGCGGTTGGGACGGTCGAACCGGATATGCAAAAGCATTGGGCGTTCGTCGCGAGGGTTGACGGTTATGTGCAGCAGCTGGTCGTTCCTTCGCCCGGTCAAGTTGTTGAGAAGGACGCACCGTTGATGTCGATCTACAGTCCGGATTTATTCACGACCGAGCGCGAGCTGGTCATGCTGCTACGCATGCGCGATCAAGCGAAGACCGCGGAAGCGCGCGCGACGCCGGAGCGCTTGATCAGCGCAGCGGAAACGCGGTTGCGGCAGTGGAACATCACCGATGAGCAGATCGCGGAACTGAAACGCAAGCGCGAGCCTAACGAATCGTTGACGTTGAGGTCGCCGTTTCGTGGCGTTGTGCAAGAAGTCCCCGCGCATCAGGGCGTGAACGTGAAAGTCGGCGATCACTTGATCGACATCGCCGATCTCTCGGTCGTCTGGATTTGGGCCGAGTTTTACGAAACCGAATTATCGATGTTGCAAACTGGGCAGGAAGTCACGATCACAACGGCTGCGTTTCCAAACGATCCCTTCGAGGGCCGCGTCGCGGTGATCAATCCATTTCTGGAGCAAGCGAAACGGACGACCAAGGTGCGAATCGATATTCCGAATCCTGGTTTCAAGTTGCGACCGGGAATGTACGCCAATGTCGAGCTTGGAATGGACATGGGCGAAGGGTTGACCGTGCCCGCGAGCGCGGTGATGCCGACCGGTTCGCGTGAAATCGCTTTTGTTGATAAAGGCGGCGGCAAACTCGAACCGCGCATCGTCGAGCTGGGCGAACAAATCGGCGATCACTACGAAGTGAAGTCCGGCTTGAGGGAAGGCGAGCGCGTTGTCGCCAGCGCGAACTTTTTGATCGACGCCGAATCTAAAGTTCAAGGCGCGCTAAAGGATTTCGCTGCGTCCGCCTCGCCGGAGCATCGGCACTGAGGATCGACAGCAATGATTGAGCGCATCATCGCGGCCAGCGTAAGAAACCGGGTGCTCGTTTTTCTCTTTACGCTCCTTGCGATCGCGGCCGGGATTTATGCGCTCAAACACACTCCGCTCGATGCCATCCCCGACTTGAGCGACGCACAGGTGATCGTTTACACCGATTGGGAAGGGCGCTCGCCCGATCTGGTCGAGGATCAGGTTACGTATCCGATTTCGAGCGCGTTCATCGCCGCGCCGAAAGTGAAGTTCGTTCGCGGCGAATCGATGTTTGGCAAATCGTTCGTCTACGTCATTTTTCAGGACGGCACCGATATTTATTGGGCTCGCTCGCGCGTCATCGAATATCTGAACTCGATTCGAGGCTCGTTGCCCGACGGGGTGAATCCAACGATTGGACCCGACGCGACCGGCGTGGGTTGGGTTTACGAGTACGCGCTGGTCGATGATTCGGGCAAACTCGATCTCGCGCAGCTTCGTTCGATTCAAGATTGGAACCTGCGCTACGCGCTCGAATCGGTGAAAGGCGTGGCCGAA
>CAZFZG010000271.1:0-2286 GCA_964523205.1 uncultured Chthoniobacteraceae bacterium
TCCCAGCCGCCTTGGAGAACAAAAACATCTTTGAGCTGGGCTTCGTCTCGCAAGCGTTTGGCCACGTCGCGCGCCGCGTTACAACTTTCGGCGCTGCAATAGACGACTACCTTTTTGTCCGGCGACCAGTTCGGCAAAAATTGCGGGAGCAATTCACTCCAGCGATCCTCGTTCAACAAAAACGCGCCGGGCACATGGTCGGCCGCAAATTCATCATCCGGTCGCGCGTCGACCCAAAGCGCGCCATCGCCCCAGGCCTTGGCTTGATCGACCGTTACCAGTTCCGATGCCGGAATCGGCGAGTCCCAGGAAATCTTATTTCGAAAATAAAATCCTTCGCCGATAGCCGGCAGACACGCCAGCGCGATAAGGATTAGCGCCTGGCGAATAGCGCCGAATTTCACCGATTACCGTTGAGTCCCCGACGCTGGCGATGCCGCCGGAACCGCCGGTGGTGTCGCGGCTTTGGTGGCGGGCGCAGGTTGCCCGGGCGGTCGCACCATCGGCGGAGGCTGAGGATTAGTCACCTGCGCGTTCACGTAAAAGGATTTCGGCGCATCTTTGGGATAATCGGTCTGGATCAGCAGCGCTGTCGCGGTCGGATGACTGGTGTCCTTGGGCGTGACTTCGATCGTCCATTCGCCGGGCGTTTTGCCCCGTTCCACTTTGGATTCGAAGTTCGGGCTGTTCGACTTGATGGTGATGTCTTTGGCTGGAAATTCCTTGGCAGCCTTGAGTGAGATCCTTTTCGGTTTGGGTTCTTCGCCGCTGGTCCAGTAAACGAACATTGGTTTGATCTCCATCGCCGGCGCGATGTTCGCCTTCAGGGTGAGAACGGTGTTGGCCTGGGTCGGATTCGGATCGTCAGTCTGCACGTTGACCGTCTTCATTTGCATCCCGGTGCGATCGCCAATGTTGAACGTGGCCACGATCTCACCCTTCTCGCCGGGGTTTACCACGTCCTTCTGGGTCTGGGTGGTGGTGCAACCACACGAAGCTTTCACGGACTTGAAATGCACCGGCGTGGTGCCGTTGTTTTGGTACTTAAAATGAGCGACCGCTTGTTTGTCGCCGACAGAGGGATGCAATTCGATCGTGCTCTGTTCCCATTTCAATTCCGCCCGAGCGGGAACGGCGAGCAAGATCGACCCGCCTACGCCCAAGGCTACGGCGCGGCAGGCAACTGTAAATGTGAGGATGCGGGTTTTCATTTTTTCGAATAGGAGCGCTCAATATAATCAGCCACGGCGTCTCGCCAAGAGCGCGGTGCGATGCCGGTCAACGCCCGATATTTTGGGGTTGAGAGAACGGAGTAAACTGGACGGCGCGCGATCCAATTCCGCATATCGGCGAGCTTTAGCGGGGCGACCGTTCTTGCTTTGAGAGAGACGCCCGCCTTCGCGCAACAATCCAGCGCGTGCTGGGCGTATTCTTGCCAGGTGCAATGACCGGATCCCGTCAGGTGGACGATGCCTGAATCGACGTCAAACATTCGCGGCAACATCTGGGCGATGTCGCTCGTGTAAGTCGGGGTCGACCATTTGTCCGAGATGGCATCAATCTTTTCTTCTTCCCGCGCGCGCTTGATCATGGCGTCGATAAAGCTCGGCCGATCCGGACCAAAAACCCACGACACGCGCACCACGAGATGCCGATCGCTTGCCTGGAGCACGTATTTTTCGCCGGCCCGCTTTGATTCGCCATAAACGCTGATCGGTTTCGCAGCGTCTTCTTCCACGTACGCCTCGCGCTTCTCACCGTCGAAAACGTAATCGGTGCTGAAATGAATCAGCTTCGCGTTTTTCACGGCGCAAATTTCCCCCAGAAGCTTGGGCGCGTCGGCGTTAACCGCAAACGCCAGCGCGGTTTCTTTTTCACAAAGATCGACATTGGCGAACGCCGCTGCGTTGATCAGCAGATCGAAATCGAGTGAGGAAAGTTTCTCCCGTATTTGTTGAGCATTCGCCAGGTCGAGCTGGGGGTGATTGAACCCAACAACGTCAAATTTTTCGCGGTAGGCACGCATGAGCGCGGCGCCAAGCCGTCCGCCCGCACCAACAATTACAATTCGCATCGCTCAATATCTGCCAGCGCGCTCGAGCAGCGGTTGCCACCACGATTGATTGTCGATGTACCACTGAATGGTGTTTTCCAGGCTTTCCTTGAAATCTTTGCGCGGTTTCCATTTCAACTCTTCTTGCGCAAAGGAGGAATCGATCGCGTAGCGGCGATCGTGGCCCAGGCGATCCGTAACGAATGAAATCAAACTCTCGGGCTTGCCGAGTT
>CAZFZG010000272.1:0-2282 GCA_964523205.1 uncultured Chthoniobacteraceae bacterium
CTAGCGCGGAGAATATGCCGGAGAATTGGAGATTGCCAATTGTCGATGTCCAAATAATGCGACGATCAGAGATCGCCGCTACAATACCAGCCGATGATCAGCGAATCCGATGCGCGCGCGAAGATTTTGAAAGCGGTCCAGCCGTTGCCGGCTCGGAAGATGTCGATCCGGAAGGCGCTCGACCTTTTTGCAGCGGAAGATTATCTCGCGCGGTTGCCGCTGCCGATGTTCGACAACTCAGCAATGGACGGTTACGCAGTGGTTGCGAGCGATTGCAAACGGGGTGCACGGCTGCGCGTGGTTGGCGAACAACCGGCGGGCGTTGATCGGAGACTGCGCGTTTCAACCGGCGAGGCAATCAGGATTTTTACCGGCGCGCCGATTCCCAACGGCGCCAACGCCGTTGTGATGCAGGAAGATGTGACTCGAAACGGCGATGAAATCGTCGTGAACGTGGACTCGACCCCAGGCGAATTTGTCCGGCAGCGCGGGTGCGATTTGAGCGAAGGCCAAAAAATTCTGAGTAAAGGCTGCCAGATCACGGCCACCAAGCTGGCGTTGCTTGCGTCGCAGGGTTTCCGTGAAATCGCCGTGGGCGGCGATGTTCGAGTGGGGATCGTTTCCACCGGCGATGAATTGGCGAACCCCGGCAAGAAACTTCGGCCGGGACAAGTCTATGATAGCAATTCTGCTTTGTTGCCTGCGTTGGTGGGACGATGCGGCGCTTTTGTTTCGATGACTGCGCATTGCCGCGATGACGCGAGCTCATTGAAGAAAGCTTTTCGTCCGGCGTCGAAAAGCGAGATTTTGATTGTGACCGGCGGGGTTTCGGTCGGTGAACACGACCTTGTTCAGAAAACCTTACGCGGTCTCGGCGCGAAGATCGATATCTGGCGGGTGGCGATTAAGCCTGGTAAACCCTTCCTGTTCGGGACTTTAGGCAGATCCTCCGTTTTCGGTTTACCGGGCAATCCGGTGTCGGCGTTTGTCACATTCTTGGCATTTGTTCGGCCGGCAATTCGGAAAATGATGGGTGCGGTGGAGCTCGATCTTCCCAAATTGCCGGCCCGATTGACCGTCGATGTTAGCAACGAGGGCGATCGCGCGCACTACATTCGCGGAAAGTTCGAGCGCGGAAATTTCATGCCGATTGGGCGGCAGGAATCGCATGCGCTTTTCGGTTTGAGTCAGGCAAACGCACTGCTGCGAATCGAGGTCGGGGAATCACTCGGGGCCGGAAAAGCGATCGAAGTTCAGGTTTGGGAGGAAGTTTTTTGATTGCAACCGGTTTGACAGCTTCCGCGCGCATTTTAGCTTAGAAGGCTTTGAACACGGAAACCGCGTTTGCGCCAGCTTCGTCGAACGAAATCCGGGCTGACGCCGAACGGCTTTCCAACATCGTTCTAGAGATGCAACGCTGTTTCGTGCTGCATCTCTGCAAGGAACTCGCGCCGGGCAACGTCTCTTTCCCCCAATTTTTCCTGCTGGCTTATCTAGATCAAAAAGAAGTCCTGACCATGTCCGCGATTGCCCAAAAAATGGGACACACCACAGCGGCGGCGAGCGGTTTGGTCGCGCGGCTTGAAAATCTAGGAATGGTGGTGCGATCGGTCGCGCGTGATGACCGGCGCAAAGTGATGGTTTGTATTACGCCGCAAGGCTCGGCCTTGGTCAGACGCATCCGTCAGGAAATGGTAGGCAACCTGATGAAGATCATGGAATATCTTTCTCCGGAGGAGCAGAAAGCGTGGCTGCACATCTACGGCAAGATCTACGATTATTGCCAAGCAAAGGATTGTCGATCCTTTGCCGGCAGTGCTAAAAGATGAATCAGCATTGATTGAATCCACGCTTTAACCTTCGCGCATCCAACTCCTGACGCTCCATTTAATGCGAAACCTACAGTTTGTTGTTGGCGGACTTGGCTTGGCGGCATTTTTGGCAGCCGCTTTGTCACTTGCCCAACCCCCAAAACCTACCGATACGCCAGCCCCAACCCCAATGCTTGTTTCGACATCCACGCCGACACCCGGGGTCAGTCCTAATGAAGCAGCTGCGAGCGCGTCCCCAACGTTAACGGTACCGTCGGCACTCTCATCCCCAAGCCCTTCTGCCACGCCGATCGCGATCCGAGCCGCTGCTCTCGGCGAGAGCGACCTTGGCGTCTCGGAGGAAGGTGCCCCCGTTTTCCGGATTGACCAAGCGGTGATTACAGCGCTCGCCAAAAATCCGGCTGTCCTCCAGGCGCTCGAGGAAATCAAACGGACCAAGGGCGTGATCAT
>CAZFZG010000273.1:0-2254 GCA_964523205.1 uncultured Chthoniobacteraceae bacterium
AACATCACGATCCTGACCGATCTTTGCGAGAAGACGCGGCAACACGCACTTGAGCTTTGTTTGCAACACGCGCGCGATTTGGGCGCGAACGCGATCATCGGATTGCGTTACGACGCAACCGAGATCATGCAGGGGGTAACAGAAGTCTTGTGTTACGGCACGGCCGTGATGGTCGAGCCGAATCCCGCCTGACGAATGAAATATTCCGAGAATCCGCTGCAATATCGCCGCCGTCCGACGCGCGAAGTGCGTGTGGGCGATGTCGGCATTGGCGGGAACAATCTGATCCGCGTCCAATCAATGATTACCTGCGACACGATGGATACGGAGATGTCGATCCAGCAGACGATCGAGCTGGCGGACGTTGGTTGCGAGATTGTCCGAATTACCGCGCCGACGGTGAAGGATGCGCGCAATTTGGAAAAAATCGTCAAGGGGTTGCGCGAGCGCGACTGCAGTGTGCCGATCGTCGCCGACATTCATTTCAAACCGGAAGCGGCCATGGAAGCGGCGAAGTGGGTCGACAAGGTCCGAATCAACCCCGGCAACTATGCCGATTCGAAGAAATTCGTGATTCGCGAATACACCCCCGAACAGTACGCGGGGGAGCTGAATCGGATTCGCGAGCGTTTCACGCCCCTGGTCGAGCTTTGTAAGCAACGTGGCATCGCGATGCGGATCGGCACGAACCATGGCTCGTTGAGCGACCGCATTCTAAATAGATACGGCGACACGCCTCTCGGCATGGTGGAGAGCGCGCTCGAGTTCGCCCGGATCGCGCGCGACCTGGATTATCACGCGTTCGTTTTTTCAATGAAGGCGAGCAATCCTAAAATCATGATCGCTGCCTATCGCTTGCTGGTGGCGCGGTTGAATGAGCTCGGTCTCGACTGGAATTATCCGGTCCATCTTGGCGTTACCGAGGCCGGCGAAGGCGAAGACGCGCGAATAAAAAGTGCGATTGGAATCGGTTCGCTATTGGCCGATGGAATCGGCGACACCGTCCGCGTTTCGTTGACCGAAGACAGTCCACACGAGATTCCGGTCGCTAGAGAGCTGGTGCGTCTATTCGCAAGCGATGGCGCTCCGAAATTCGAAATTCGAAATTCAAAATTTGAAATTTCCTTCGATCCCTTTTCCTACCAAAGACGAGCGACTGAAACGGTCGAGCGCGATGGCGTGCGACTCGGCGGTGAACAATTGATTCGCGTGGTGGTGCGCCAGGAGAATTTCAACAAGATCGCGCACAAGATCGACAAGCTGGGCGATTACAAACCAGAGATCGTTTATGAAAACGCCGGCGTGATTGAAGTCGATCCGCGTGACGATGCGGCGGTCGCGAAAATAAACTCTGAACGCGCGGCCCAATTGGTGACAGTAAGAGACGATGTCGATCTTGGGGTGATTGCGGCGTTTCGTTTGCTGGCGGCAAAGTTGCAGAATCGGCACGGGATCCTTCTCAAGGATGAATTAAGAAGGAAGAAGGAAGGAAAAGATTTTCTCGAGGCGTTGCTGATCGCGTCGACGAACATTGGGTCGTTGCTTTGCGATGGAATTGGAGACGCGATTTTGATTCAAGGCGAAGAAGCGCCGGGCCAGGCCTTACGTTTGAGTTACAACATTCTGCAAGCAGCCGGTTCCCGGATTTTCAAAACCGATTATGTCGCGTGCCCGTCCTGCGGTCGGACGTTGTTCAATCTGCAAACCACTACCGCGAAAATTAAGGTCGCCACTTCGCACCTCAAGGGCGTTAAGATTGCGATCATGGGTTGCATCGTGAACGGTCCCGGAGAAATGGCGGACGCGGATTTTGGTTATGTCGGCGGAGCGCCGGGCAAGGTGAATCTCTACGTCGGTAAGACGGCAGTGAAGTTCAATATCCCCGAAGCGGAAGCGGTGGATCGGCTCAAAGATCTAATTCGTGAACACGGGAAGTGGGTTGAGCCAGTGACGGTTGAGGCGGTTCCGGCCTGACAATTTTGCTTGCGCAACAGCCGTTAAATAGAACAGGGTCGCATCCGTCTAAGAAGATACGCAGGAGAAATCTTATGAAAAAACTTGCTTTGCTTTTCGCTGCTTTGTTTTGCATGAGCGGATTTGCCACGACCGTAAATGCGATTGGTATCAGCATCGAAATTGGCGACCAGCCGTATTACCTTTATGGGCCACGGTACTGGGCGCATGGAGCTTACTGGTGCTGGGTTCCGGGGCATTGGGCCTGGTATCATCACCACCACTTTTGGATTCACGGACA
>CAZFZG010000274.1:0-2239 GCA_964523205.1 uncultured Chthoniobacteraceae bacterium
TTGCGCGCCGAGCGCCATGCGCACTCCGATTTCACCGGTCCGTTGCTCGACCGTGTAGGCAACGGCTCCGTAAATTCCGATGCTGGCGAGCAGCAACGCGACGCCGGCAAAGATCCCCAGCAGCCACATCATCAGCCGCGTCTGTCCGAGCGCTTGCGCAACAATTTCGTCCATCGATTGCGGAATCGCGATCGCCACGCCGGGATCAACGGTGGCAACCGCCGACTGCGCCAATTTTGTCACCGCGTCCGGTTTGAGCTGGCTGCGTACGAGAATGCATGGGAAAGGAAAATTCTGCTGGGCCCAAGGTCGATAAATTTCCACATCGTCCGGATCCGACACTTTGCGCGAGCGCACGTCGCCGACAATGCCGACGATCTCGCAAGGCACGCTGGCATTACCGACGAGTAATGTTTTGCCAATCGGGTTTTCATCGCCAAACACCTTTTTGGCGCCAGCCTGACTAATAATCGTCACGTTTTGCCGATCAGCCGTATCGTGCTGGTCGAAATCGCGTCCAGCTAAGACTGAAATGCCCCAGGTTTTGAAATAATCCCCGGCGATATTGTGCAGCACGGCCGCCGCACGTTTGTCGATGGGCAAGACTTCACGATCCGGGCGCGCGTAGAGCACGTTAGAGATCGCCCCGGCGAGTAGCGGAATGTCGGCACTAATCGTTTCGCTTTCGAAAGCCGGAACGGTGTGGAGAGCAGCGAGCGTTTTCTCGGCAAAACGCTGACGGGCGGCGAGATCCGGATACTGCGCTTCAGGCAATGTGATGAAGCCGATCCAACGATTTTCCGCATGAAAACCAATATTTTGCTGACTCAGTCGGACGAAACTGGTGATCAGCAACGCGGCGCCGGCGAGCAACGTTACGGAAAGCGCGACCTGCGCGCCGACTAGAATCTTGCGAAAGCGTTGTTGATGCGCGCTGCCACTGGTTCCGCGCCCTCCTTCCTTCAATCCGTCAACCAGATCGGCGCGGGAACTTTGCAGCGCCGGATAAATTCCCATGGCGACTCCGGTCAAAATCGAAAGCATGATCGTGAACAACAACACCGGGAGCGAAAGCTCCACCGTTGCGGTTGGATCGAAGGGCAGAAAGTTGGCGGCCATTTTCGGAACGATCGGAACGAGTTGCCAGGCCAAGAGCGCGCCAGCTACACCGGCGATCGCGCTGACGAGCAGACTTTCGAAAACGAACAGGCGGATGATACTCGCCCGCGACGCACCGATCGCCATTCGCAACGCGATTTCGCGGCGACGGCCGGTGAATCGCACCAGCAAAAGATTCGCGACGTTGCTGCATGCGATCAGCAGAACAAATGCGACTGCCGCGAGAAGGGTCGCAAAAGCGGGCCGCAAATTTCCCGTTACATCTTCTGGAAGCGTTTTCAACGTCATGACTGATGAGCTGTCGATCTTGTCCGGGTGCGCGGCGCGATAACTTTCGCCGAGGGACGGCAACGCTGCGCGCGCTTGCTCAATTGTCATTCCCGGTTTTAAACGACCGACGACACGGAAGATGCCGCTGCCACGCATCAGTTGTTCACGGGTGAATCCCGGAATGACGTACGGCTTCGTCGTCCAAACTTCGGCGTTTGGTCCCACCCACGAGAACGGAAGATTCGGCAAGACCCCTACGATCGTGTGGGCGATGCCATTGAGGGTGATGCTGCGGCCAATCACGTTCGGATCGCCGCCCATTCGCTTTTGCCAAAAATTCTCCGTCACCATCGCGACGTCCGCGCCCTCTTCTTCTTCCGGCAAGAAATTCCGGCCGCGAATTGGATGCACGCCAAGGACATCGAAATAATTAAAGGTCACCCGGCCGCCAAACAGATGGACTGCATCGCCGAGTCCGGTCAGGGTAAAAGCAGAGATGTTTTCGCCGCCAAACGCATCGAACATTGTTTGGCCGTCCCGATAATGCTGAAAACGGGGTATGGAAATCGCGAGCTCGAGCAGTTTGCGCTCGCGAGCGTTGGAATACATGTGCACCAAATGCGCCGGATCTTTGAACGGGAGCGGACGCAAGAAAAGATCGTTGATTAGACTGAAGATCGCCGTGTTCAGACCGATCCCGAGCGCGAGCGTAACGATGGCAATGAACGAGAACGCCGGCGACTCGCGCAGTTTGCGAAAAGCGAAACGAAGATCGCTCATTATTCGGTGCGCAATGCTTGAACCGGATCGACCATCGCGGCGCGACGCGCGGGCAAGAGACAGGCGAATA
>CAZFZG010000275.1:0-2222 GCA_964523205.1 uncultured Chthoniobacteraceae bacterium
CAAACCATTGTGCCACATAGATGTTGCCGTTCTTGTCGATCTTCATGCTGTCCGGGCCAAGCCACGGAGAATTGTTTTTGTTTTTCACGAGGACATTTAGCAGGGCGAAGTTGGATCTGTTACTCAACGTGCCGCCGGCCTCGATCGTGAACTTTAGGATGCAGTTGCTGACCGTTTGGCTGACGTAAAGAGTTTTTCCATCTGGAGAAACACCGATTCCGTTCGCGTAATTCAGATCGTTCGCGACCTCCACCCATTTTTCAGCGCCCTGCGCGAGATAGAGAATTTTGCCGATGACCAAGGTTGGAACTGGCGGATCGGCATACGGACCGAAAACCGTTGCGTAAGCGCCCCCATTCGTGGTCACCACGATATCGTTGATTCCTCCGACGAATTTATTGCCGTTACTGTCCGTGTCCCATCGGCGCAATTGTTTTCCGTTCAAGTCGAGCTCGAGGATTGCGCCGGGATCGTTCGTGCACGCGAGCAAAAATGTTTTCTGTTTCGTGAGCGCCAGGCCGTTATGGCCGCAGCCCTCCGTGTGATTCAACACCGTTGTCGTTTTGTCATCCCACTTCGACAACGTGTTCGAAACCCAACCCACATAATAAAGATTGCCGTCAACATATAACGGCCCTTCGGGCCCGAGGATATCGCTGACGATGACCGTTTCGTCGGCAAACGCTGTCGCAGCAACCAACAACATTGCGCCAACGGCGAAGCAAATGAGTGTACTTAGCCTCATTCTGATTCCTTTCTCCTCAATCGGACGGTAAGAAATAATTTTATCATTCGAGCTTTGCCATTGTTTCGAGATTCGACATTCGGATTTCGTCATTTCGATGCAATCTCCAGGCCCGCTTTGCGCAGTCCGTCGACTAGATGTTCAGTGAGTTCAGCGTCCAGCCATTTGCCCATCTCCTCTCGCGCCATCGCGCCGAAGTTCGGCAAAAGCGCGTGCACTTCCCGCAACGCCGCACGCGCGCGATCCTGTTCGCCGAGCTGCCCATAGACAGCAGCCAGATAAACGTATGGCCAATGGTAGGCGGGCATGTTGACCTTCAGCGCGCTTGCCAGTGCGCCGCGATAGTCATGCCTGCGGTAGGCATCGCAAAAGGCGACATAGTGATACCAGCCCGCATGATGCGGGTTGAGCTGCATCGCTCGTTCCACGATGCGCAGGCCGTATTCCCAATCACCGGCATAAGCGATCATGTTTCCGAGTATTGCCGCGGTGGAGGAATCCATGCGATTCAGGGCGAGGGCGCGCTCCGCTGCCGCGCGGAAAGCCGGGTAGTCTTTCTGGAAGAACAAAGTAGTAGCTAAAGCGCAGTGGGCGAAGTGGCTGGTGGGCGCGGATGCGACTGCTCGCTGCGCGGCAGCCCGGGCCCGGCCTAACGAATCGGGTTTGAGGTTGTAACCGAATGCATACTCGTGCCAGTAGATCATCGCCAGTTCGGCGAAGCAGTCGCTGTGGCCGGGGGCGATGGCCACTGCCGCTTCGAGTATGTCGCGAACTTCCGCATGCTCTGCTGGAGTCATACGTTCCCAGTAACCGAAGGCGCGCAATACAGCCTCATGCGGAGAGTATTCGCCTGCCTTCCTGCCGCGTAGCGATTCGCTCATGCTGTGCACCAGCGCGCCATACTGATCCGCAACCGTCGAAACAATCCGCGGAGCCAGATCGTCTTGCAGCTCGAAAATAGTTTCCGGACTAAAACCGCGTTCATAGTTCTCAGCCCACAGATGAGCGCCGGTCTTTCTATCAACGAGCTGGACCGCGAGGCGCAGCTTGGCTGCTGATTGGCGAAAGCTTCCCTCCATCACATAACGCGCGCCTAACTCTTTGCCGGCAGAACGAACGTCAACCGACTCATTCGCGTAACGCGATGTCGAACCGCGCGCGATGACCTTGAGATAAGAGAAGCGCGACAGGCCGGTCACGATTTCCTCGGTCAGCCCGTCGGCCAGCGCTGTGAGATCGGGGTTGCTACCGCTATATTTAAATGGCAACACCGCCACCCAGAAGCCTTCGCCCGCCCGAACGGTTCCCGAGTTGGACGCGTTCACGTCAGCAGACACTCCCGCTGTGTCACCAATCTCCAGGCCCGCCTTGCGCAGCCCATCCATCAGCTGTTCTACCAAATCCGGTTGGATCCACTTTCCATGCAATTGCCGCGCGACTTTGCCGTAGTCGGGTTTGAGCGCAAGCATCTCCTGAA
>CAZFZG010000276.1:0-2209 GCA_964523205.1 uncultured Chthoniobacteraceae bacterium
ATTTCCATGAATTCGATCGTCGTGCCGTCGGGATCGCGAACATAAATGACGCGTTTGCCCGCGTTCGGTCCGGTTGTCAGGGCTTGAGGTTCGCCAGCGGCCTTCCAACCCGACTCCGCGATTTTTCCTAGGAGCTGCTCGAGATTTTCGACCGTGAGCGCGACGTGAACGTGCCCCACGTCGCAGGGTCGAAGGCTTGCTTCTTTCTTGCGATCAACGGGCGCGAGATATTCGAGAAGTTCGATTTTGTGACCGCCCGGCGCTTTCACGACCGCCAGTTTCAGTTCCGCGCCTTTCACTCCTGTGATTTGCTCTGCCATCTCGCCCCTTTGTTGGGCACTGTGTGAAAATTCGAAACCGAGAACATCCCGCCAGAATGCGAGCGACTTCTCCAGGTTCGAAACCGTAATGCCAGTATGGTCGGCGCCGATAATTCGGAATGATGTGCTGCTCATGTGAGGCTGGCCACAGATGAATACAGATCACACGCAGATAGGGAATTCTTGCGGCCCAAATCTGTGAAAATCTGTGTCAATCTGTGGCTGTCTTTAGCGTGGCGATTACTTTGAGTTCGATCGCTATTGGCGTCGGCAGCGCGGTTACTTCAATGGTCGTGCGGGTTGGGTTCGGCTTGCCGTCGCCCGCGAAATATTCGGCGTAGAGTTTGTTGTAGATCGGGAAATCCTCTTTCATGTTGGTGAGGAACACGGTGACATCGACAAGGTCGTTCCAGCTTGCGCCGGCGTCTTCAAGCACGAGTCGAACGTTTTCAAAAACGGCACGGCATTGTTTTGCAATGTCGTAGCTTGCGACGTTGCCGCTCGAATCAAGGGTGACGCCGGGAATTTCCTTGCTTCCGCGCACGCGCGGTCCGATTCCCGAGAGAAAAAGCAAATTACCTACGCGCTTGGCGTGCGGAAATGCACCCACCGGCTCAGCCGCGCGTTTGCTTTCGAATGTTTCGCTCATGGCGAACTAAAGATTAAATGCGCGATTTTTGTTTCCAAACCGTAATAAATCATCCAGAGCGCTGTTAAATCGAATGCGGCGTGCGCGATCATTAGCATGAAGATCTGCCCAGTGACTGCGAAGATCGAGCCGAATATCAATCCGGTCACGAACGCTTGTTCGACACCCGGCCATCTTTGTTCGGGATAATGAATCGAGGCGAACAAAGTTGTTGTAATTAAGACAGTCGCAATCTTCGCAGCCCCGCTTTGCCCGAACAGTTTGCCTAAACGCTCGAACATCCAGCCGCGATAAAATGTTTCTTCACCGAAGCCGGCGACCACGATCATCGTGTAAATCATCAGCGGAATCACCGCTCTGTTGCCGGTGACAAAGTGATAAGCCTGATTGACGGGCGGCGCGCCGAGCAGCGGCATCACAAGCGCTTTCATCACGAACTTAAGCGCCACGCCGAAAACGATGCCGATCGCAATCGTTTTGGTCCAACTCCGCGGCCGGACATAACCGATCTCACGCCACGGCGTGTTCGAAATTTTCACCCAAATCAAAACGAGAATCGCGCTGAGCGGCGCCATCACAAAATTGCCGCCGAGAATAATGAGGATTGCGAGAATGCCGAACGACCCGAAGCCGCGAAGCCGCGCCGCGAACCGATCTTCCGACGAAATTTGTGCAGTGGCTTGGCTGCTATTGGGCGGGTCAGCCATGTCGTGCGCAATTGTAGGGCAGGCGCTCCGCCTGCCAAATCCAAAACGGCAAGCGATGCGCTTGCCCTACAAAACTCTACCCTCCGGCGATCGCGCCCATGACAAAGAACGGCTCTTCGCCTTTGACGATTGGGTCGGGCAGGAGAGTGTCCGGTGACTCGTGGGAGATGTCTTCACCGCAAACGAAAAAACGCACCAGCGCACGCCGCTTGAGCGTCCCGTGCTCGCGAATCGTTCCGCGGAGCATTGGATATTTTTCTTCTAGCGCATCGAGCAACGATTTTACCGTCGCGTTGCCATTAAGATCAACACTCACTTCATCGCCGACCTTCGCCAGCGCGCGCAAATGATGAGGTAAAACAACCCGAATCATATTTTCAAGATTCGAAATCCGAAATTCGAAGCTCGAAACAAATCCGAACCTCCAAATTCAAAACTCGTTTTGTCATTTTCGATTTTTGATTCATTCGAAATTGTTTCGGATTTCGATATTCGGATTTGGGATTTCCTCACGCGAGTGTCTGAGCCTCGAC
>CAZFZG010000277.1:0-2198 GCA_964523205.1 uncultured Chthoniobacteraceae bacterium
CAAAACCAAATCAGCTGGTCGCAGTCTGGTCGCGGGTCGCACACGACAATCTAGAAAAGGAAACAGAATCTATCCCCAATTACGTCGATCTCCGCGATCAATCTCAGACGTTGTCAGCGCTGGCCGCTTTCACTCGCGCGGGCGCGGTGCTGAACGGGACGGAAGAAGCGCGCCAACTTTATGGTGTTGCCATTACCTCGGATATTTTTCCGGCGCTCGGGGTCGCCCCCGCTCGGGGTCGCGTCTTTACCCGCGAAGACGACAACGTCGATGCGCGCGTTGTGGTGCTGACCGATTACGCCTGGAAAACTTATTTCAACAGCGATCCAAACATTGTTGGAAAGCAAATTAGTTTGTCGTGGCGCTTGTATACCGTGCTCGGAGTCATGCCGCCTGGGTTTCAATTCCCGGTGGAAGGCGAGCGCGCGGAGTATTTGCAGCCGCTCCATCCGCTGGTGCCCGAGTCGGTCAACAATCGCGATTCGCATTTTCTCCGCATGGTCGGGCGGATGAAGCCGGGCGTGACCGTTCAGCAATGCGACGCCGAAATGAAAACCATTGCCGCGCGGTTGGAACAGCAATATCCCAAATCGAACACCAACCGTTCCGACCATGTCTATTCGCTG
Source organism: uncultured Chthoniobacteraceae bacterium (assembly GCA_964523205.1). Classification (GTDB taxonomy): domain Bacteria; phylum Verrucomicrobiota; class Verrucomicrobiia; order Chthoniobacterales; family UBA10450; genus AV40. The sequence continues at coordinate 627 of CAZFZG010000277.1, forward strand.
CATGCTGACATCGTCGGCGGCGTGCGTCCGGCGTTGATCACGATTCTCGCCGCGGTCGCGTTCGTTCTGCTCATTGCCTGCGCTAATGTCGCTAATCTTTTGCTGGCTCGCGCCACCGCGCGCCAGCGTGAGATCGCGATCCGCACTGCGCTGGGCGCCAGTCGGGCCCGGATCGTCATCCAGCTGCTCGGCGAAGGTTTCCTATTGTCGATCTTCGGTGCCGCCGGCGGTTTGTTCATTGCCTGGTGGGGCATCGATCTCCTTCGTGTTTTCGGTCCGCAAGACGTTCCGCGTCTCGGCGAAGTCGCGATCAATCTGCCGGTTTTTTCCTTCACCTTCGGCGCCGCAATTCTCAGCACCCTTCTTTTCGCGCTGGTCCCTGCGCTCCAGGTGACGCGGCCGAATGTGAACGAGTCGTTGCAACAAGGAAATCGCGGCGCGGTCGGGCCCGAGTCGCACTATCTCCGCCGCCTACTAATCATCGCCCAAGTCGCCTTGTCTTTGCTCCTTCTGGCGGGCGCTGGATTGTTGATCAAAAGCTTCGCCAATCTCCGCGCGACCAAGCCGGGCTTCGATCCGCAGCACGCCATCGTCGGTGAGCTTATTTTGCCAAAGGCGAAATATCCGGAGCCGGAAAAACATCGGCAATTTTTCGAACAAATTTTGCCGAAACTAGCAGTGGTGCCCGGAGTAGAAGCGGCCGGCGCAGCGTTTCCGATGCCGTTTTCTAATAATGACTGGGGATCGACGTTTTCAGTTGTCGGTCAACCACCGCGGACGCCCGGACAGGAATTGGAGTCTTCGCACCTCGTTGTCACGCCCGATTATTTTCGCGCGATGGGCACGCCGCTGCTCCGTGGTCGCGCGTTCAGTTCCAGAGATACGAAGGATTCGCAGCCGGTCGTAATGGTGAACGATGTTTTCGCTCAGCGTTTCTTTCCTAGCGGCGACGCCATCGGCCAGCGAATTGTTTTGCTTCACGGCGACATCAGCCAGGCTTCCGATCAGCCTTCGCCACCGAAAGAGATTGTTGGGGTCGTCGGAAGCTCGCGTCACGAATCGCTCGCCATCGCGCCCTTGGCCGAATTTTACGTTCCCGCTTCGCAAGATCCGTCGCGGCGGATGGACGTCGTCATTCGCGCGTCAGTCCGCGATCCAGCCGGGCTACAAACCTCGTTGCGCAACATCGTTCATGAGTTCGACAAGGATTTGTTCATTCCAACGCTTGAGCCATTGCAGAACCGCATTGGCGTTACCCTGGCCCAGCCGCGTTTCAACATGATGCTGCTCGGCGCCTTTGCCGGCGTCGCGATGATCCTGGCTGCGATTGGAATTTACGGCGTGATTGCGTACACAGTCGCTCAGCGGACTAGGGAAATTGGAATTCGGATGGCCTTGGGGGCACAGAAAATCGACATGCTGACAATGGTGATGCGCCAAAGTTTCGCCGTCATTGGAATTGGATTGGTAGCGGGAATTTTCGGCGCTCTCGCCGTGACGCGTTTGATGTCGAGCTTGCTCTACGGCGTGACCGCGCACGATTTTTCGATCTACGCCGTCGTGACGATCGTC
>CAZFZG010000278.1:0-2190 GCA_964523205.1 uncultured Chthoniobacteraceae bacterium
CCCCGATCTCGTGGGTGCGTTGCACCACCAAATACGAAATGACTCCGTAAATTCCAACGCTCGCCAGCAACAACGCGATGCCGGCGAACGCACCGAGCAACACCATCGACATTCTTCTCGGTGCCACCGAATCCGCCGTGACCGTTTCGAGTGTGCGAACATTCGCAGTGGGCTGATCGGGATCGATTGACTGAATTTCGCGGCGAATTGCGGAAGTCAGAGTGCGCGGGTCCTGCGTGCTCCGCACGGCCAGGACCATGCTGCGAATCGGATCCTGCGCATGCGGCACGTAGTACTCCGGCTGTGGCTCGAGATCGAGCCCGCGATGTCTGATGCTGCTGACAATCCCGACAATCGCGACCCATTTCGGATTTTTCCGTGGATCGTCAAACGTGATGCGCTTATGCAGCGCGTCGCCCTTCGGAAAATACTTTTGTGCGAGCGCTTGGTTGATGATCACGACTCGCGGCGAATCTGCCGTATCGGCGTCATTGAAGAAACGCCCTTCCAAAAGGGGTGTTTGCAGCACGCGAAAATATTCCGGAGTGATCGCGCGAATTTCCTCGTCCGGTCCTGGCTCGCCCGGTTGGCGATTGGCACCTTCGATGGCGAAAGACGAATCATTGTTCGATCCGCTTAGCGGAAGAGCCGTTGTGCAACCAGCCGCTTCAACGCCTGGCAACGCCGCGATCCGACGATGGGCCTCCTGGAAGAAATTGATCGTACTCGTCCCGCCGAGGTAGGCTGCGCCGGACGACGGATACTTCAGCTGCGGCAGCGACAGCTCCATGGTCAACACGTCGTTTGGATTGAATCCCGGGTTCACGTTTTGGACGCGTAAGAAGCTTTTCAACAACAGTCCGGCGCCGACCAGAAGCACCAGCGCAAGCGCGATTTCGGCGACAACGAGCGAATTGCGCACTTGATTTCGGCGGGCGCCGGTGGTCGATGATCGCCCGCCTTCTTTCAGAGCTTCGGTGAGTTCCGGTTTCGCGCACGCGAAAGCCGGAATCAATCCAAACAAAATTCCAGTCCCAACCGCGACAACCGCTACCACGGTAAGAACAGGAAGGTCGACATTTACTTCAGCGAGACGCGGAATCGTGCGGGCGCCGATTTGTTTCAGCAGTTCAAGTCCCCAAGTCGAGAGGAAAACTCCAATCGCCGCTCCAGCGAGAGCAAGCAAGACGCTTTCAGTCAGCATCTGGCGCAGCAATTGCCAGCGTCCGGCGCCGAGCGCGACGCGAATTGCCAGCTCGCGTTCCCGCGCACTCGCGCGAGCAAGCAACATTGTCGCGAGGTTCGCACAAGCGATGAGCAGAACGAAAATGACTGCTCCAAACAAAATCGCCAGCCCCGTGCGCATTCCACCGACGACCTGGTCGTGAAGCGGATAGATCCGTGCGCCGAAACCGCCGCCGGCGTAATTGTCGCGATAGGTTTGGATCCAATTTACCATGATCTGGTCGAGTTCCGCCTGCGCCTTGGCGACCGACACATCCGGCCGCAAACGGGTGATCAGGCCGTAGTTCCTATCGCCGCGCTCTTTCAATTCCAATTGCGTAAATGCAGTCGGTTTCCAAATGTCGACGCGCTCGGCGAATTGGTTGCCTTGGATGCCAAACAGCGGAATCGGAAATTCAAACTTCGCCGGCATGATTCCGATGACGGTGTAACTCCGGCCGTCTAGCAGAATCGATTTGCTGATCAGCGACGGGTCGGAGTTGAAACGGCGATGCCAAAGCCGTTCGCTGATAACGATCAAGTCGTCGTGGCCCTGACCTTCTTCTTCACGCGCGAAGGTGCGGCCCTTGATCGGGTCGACCCCAAGCAACGGAAATAACGACGGCGTGACCAGAGCGCCCGAAACTCGTTCCGGAACACCGCCATCGCCGAGATTGAATGTTTGATAGGTAAACGCCGCGAGCCCACTCCCACTTTGGAAATCCTTTTCCAAATCGAGATATTCCGGAGGCGAACACCGAATTCGCTCCAGCCCTTGCGCTTTGAATTGTTCCCAGATTAAGGCGATTCGGGATGGCTCCTGATACGGCAGAGGCCGGACCAGGAGAGCATTGATCAAACTGAAGACTGCGCTGCTCGCGCCGATCGCCAAGGCCAGCGTTGCTATCGCGATCCCAGTGAAGCCGGGGCTTTTGGCCAGGCCCCGCAGCGCCACTTTGATCTCGT
>CAZFZG010000279.1:0-2142 GCA_964523205.1 uncultured Chthoniobacteraceae bacterium
GGGATTGGAACCGCGCACCGTATCATTGCGAAAGGGACGCTTAACCAACTTGGCTATACCCCCGATTTACCTATGAAAATCGGCTCCCATACAATCGCCGATTTTTAGCTTTACCCACCCGATTTTATACGCTATACACTCCAGAGCACGTGAGCGCACTACAGAAGCAAAACAGAGCGTTCCAAAAGGTCGGCGAATGTCTTTACCGGTATTCATCAAACGGCGTTTATTATGCGCGCTTTAAGAGCGAGGGCAAAGAAATCCTCCGCTCGCTAAAGACTACTGACCGCGACAGCGCGAGGCGGGAACTGGCGCGGTTGCGGGATGAGCAGCGCCAGATCGACCAGTCGCAGGGAAAGCTGACCTTGCGCGAATTATGCAACCGCTACCTCGAAACGATTCAGCACCAGAAGCCGAAGACAGTCGAACGCAAAGCGTTCATTGTCGGTAGAATCAAATCGCATTGGCCGACAGGCGATCTCGTTCAAGTCGGAAAAATCAAACCGAGCGAGGTTGACCTTTGGCTGGCAGCATTGGCGCGGAAGGCGCATCGGTTCGGTCCTGCTTCGCGCAATCTTCATATCTCGTGCGCAAAAGAGGTTTTCAGTCTTGCCGTTCGCGATCGAATCATTGCTAGTTCGCCGGCGGCGCATCTTCGTTCCGCAAAGCGCGAGAAGCCAATCCGGTTAACACCTACATTTGAGCAATTCAAAGCGATCATCGCTGACGTTCGCGCCCAGGTGTTCAACGCCGACGCGCAAGATAGCGCCGATTTTCTCGAATTTCTCGGGCTCGCTGGTCTCGGTCAAGCTGAGGCTGGTTCGCTTGCACGCGCCGACATCGATTTTGATGCCGGCCGAATCATCACATTCCGACATAAGACGACCATCGGGTTCGCCATCCCGATTTTTCCACAGGTTCGGATGCTACTTGAGAGGCTGTGCGAAAGGAAATCGAACCGCGATCCTATCTTTAAGATCCGGGACGCAAAGAAGGCTCTGGCGGGAGCGTGCCGGCGTCTGCAGTTACCGCCCTTCAGTCAACGGTCGTTTCGCCGGATGTTCATCACCCGCGCGATTGAGAAGGGAGTTGACGTGAAAGTGATCGCCGAATGGCAAGGCCATCGGGACGGCGGACAGCTTATCCTAAGCACTTACAGTCATGTCCGCCCGGTTCATTCGCAGAGAATGGCGCAACTAATGACTGAGGAGGAACTGGCAAACGTAGTTGCGATGAAAAGGAAGGAGGCACGCTGAGCAAGGGGGAACTAACCAAGAGGTGGTGGTGGAAATCCGGCAGCAAAGATGATGTCTGCGAAGCGATGAGGATTCGGGTCGGCGGAGACCTTCTACCGCGAGCCAAGTTTAAGGGCCTGAAACTCGAATATGTCCGTGCGGCATTTTGTTACGAACATGAAGCCCGTGTCGCCCAACGACAGCGCAAAGGCAAGGGACCTCTTTACCGATTCAAAAAGCCCTTTCCACAACTCTCCCAAGAGCAGAAAGACCGGCTTCGGGAAGAATTTCCTTTCCGCGGTTGGAAACCAATGCCGTGGGAGCGATCCATTCGGACAACGCGCCCGGAGGAACTCCCGAAAATGCCGCCAGATGGGTGGATTGATATTCATTTTTGGGTCAACCCTTCCACGATGGATAGACATCTCGTTTTGAAGAGGCTTGGCAGATACTTTGACGAACAGAAGAAACTCTTAGGCGTTATTAGGAGACCAAATTCCAAAATTAGAACCAAGCCTTACTCGTGGAAATCGTTAGAGATCGTGGACACCTTCCTCCACGGAAGAGGTTACGAATGGGACAAAAGCCACGCGCGTCTGGTGCTAAATCGGACGTACTAAAAACAATCGCTTTCTAAGTCATTGTGCTTTTGCAGCAAGAGCACGTAGGCCTCATTTAGACGGCGCACTTTATGAATGCGCTACCTAAAGATCAAAAACCGGAAGCGGCGCCCGTCAAAGCGGCCGCGCTCAAACTCAGAGAATCCTGTCAATACCTTGGCGGGATTTCTGAAATTACGCTCCGTAGGTTAATCCGCCGCGGACTCATCAAACCAAACCGTGCAATCCGACACATCCTCATCCCGATTGCGGAGCTAGATCGCTTTCTCGGGAAGTAAAAAGTGCCT
>CAZFZG010000280.1:0-2138 GCA_964523205.1 uncultured Chthoniobacteraceae bacterium
GGATAGATTTCCTCATGCCTTTAAAACTCATCAAGAGAAGCCGCCGCGAAGCGGCATCGTTGCTGTTTGTCAGGGCATGGGTTTCGAGTGTTCGCATGGTTTTACGCCTTAGGTCTGCGGCCCGGTTCCAACGGGGCCGACGACGAGACCGGAGCGGTGCGTTTGCGGTACGACTCGCCGTCGATGACAAACTGATGCGCGCGATGGCAGAAGCGATCAAGAGCGCTCTGGCCGAGCATGGGTTCATCAAAGACAGCCATCCATTCCTCCACGCTGCGATTGGATGTGAGGATTGAGGAACTACGCGTGTGTCGCTCGATCAACAGATCGTAGAAGTCCGAGGTCGCCTGGCTGGAGAGCTTTCGAAGTGCGAAGTCATCGACGATAAGTAAATCCGGGCTGATGAAGGAGCGCAACTCGCGATCGAAAGAGTTGTCTGCACGAGAGCGCGCCAGAGTCTTCAGCAGGAGATCCGCCTTGATGAACAGGACACGGTAATTGGCGCGGCAGGCGGCATGACCGAGAGCCTGAGCGAGAAAACTTTTACCGACGCCGACTGGGCCGCAGAAAATCACGTTCTCGCGGCGTTCAATAAAGTGCAGACCGAACAGATCCGACAAGCGCGCTTTGTCGATTCGGATATTCGCTGACCAATCGAAACGTTCCAGCGTGCACTCCTCCTCAAAGCCGGCCGCCGTGAGACGGTTGGTCACATGTTTCTGGTCGCGGCGCTCGACTTCGTCCGACAACACGAGTTCGAGAAACTGTAAGTAGTCGAGTTTTTCTTTGCGCGCATAAGCAACGCGATCGGGCAGGGTGGCCAACATGCCGGAGAGTTTCAAACGTTTCAGGATGGTTTTCAGTTCAGGCTGGATCGACATTGGAACCTCCTGGAGTGTGAACGAAGTGATTGGCCGGCCGGAGAAACTTCAGCTCGAGAGAAGCCTGATGACCGGTAACGGGTTCGGCCGTGGAATCGTGTTCTAGACCTTGTTCAAGAATCCGCGCGACGCCATAAACATCGAGCAGTTCGAAACGCAGCGCTCGCTGACATGCCGCATCAACGCGCTCGGGGCCGTAGCGTTCGGCTAGGCCAAGCAGCTTTTGAGCCGAACGGAGTCGGCTCCAGGGAAACTCACCGGATAGCAATTGATCGGTGAAGTCGCCGATTGATGGTCCAAGCTCACGAGCGCGCTTCGAATAGAAGTTGGGCCAGCGCATCGCGTAGGGGGCTTTCCCCTCGGGGTAGTCGTTGTAATCGGTCGAGCGTGCACCGCGGCGCTTGCGTTCGTGTGTTTTGATGACCTCGCCATGGACGTAGATCCGGACCAACGCGCGGTCCGCGCGGACTTGGACCTTCATACCGATATCCCAACGCGAAGGCACCGAATACAAGGCGCCATCGACGCGAACATGGTGGTCGGGATGAATCTTGCAGTCGGTCCATTGGGGCGGATCAAAACGTCCGGCCTGGAGCGGAATCAGTACGGATTTCTCTTCGCTCTCGAAGACCTCGATCGGTACTCGACGCGTCGTTCCATGAATGCGGCGACCAGCCGTATCGCGACACCAGACCAGGGCGCGGCGCGCGACATCGCCGAGATCGATGAAGGTCTCACCCTTGAAGAAGCGCTCCCTCACAAAGCGAACGGTATTTTCGACAACGGGTTTGTCTTTCGGATGCCGCGGCCGTGCAGCGTCAGGAAGGAAGCCGCGGTAGTTGGCGTACTCCAGAAACGTCCGATTGAATCGCGGCGTGCATGGGTCCGCCTTGTCCAAGCATGTTTTCATTCCGTCGATCACCACGCGCCGTGGGCATCCGCCGAAGAACTCGAATGCCTGTTCGAAGCAATCGATGACGGTCACGAGGTCCTGGTGGAAAACGGGAATGACGCAACTCAGCCGGCTGTAGCCCAACACCATCATGAAGCCGTGAACGACACGGCGATGGCCGCTGCTCAGTTCCTGCAGCAAACCGAGCTGCCCGAAATCGACTTCCGCAAATTCTCCCGGTGTGCCTTCGATCCGCCGGACTGTACCCGCGGGTTTGCCGAAGCCGCAGTGCTTGCGGGCAAAGCGGTGCAGCGTGGGATACGGCACAATCAATCCCTCGCGCCCGAGCAGTTCGTGGACTTTCG
>CAZFZG010000281.1:0-2136 GCA_964523205.1 uncultured Chthoniobacteraceae bacterium
ATTTCTTGGTCGGCATCAGAGGTGGGTCGACGTAAAGTCCGATTATGGCCAAGAACTTCAAGGATCTCTCCGAGCAGGAAATATTGGCGCTGGCAATTTCGAACGAGGAAACCGATGGTCGCATTTACGCTGACTTCGCCGCGCGACTGAAAGCGGATTACCCGGCGACCGCTCAAATCTTCAAAGAGATGGAAGCCGAAGAAGAGAATCATCGGCGTCAATTGATCGATGAATACCGGCGGCGGTTTGGCGACCACATCCCCCTAATTCGCCGCGAAGATGTGAGAGGGTTCGTCAGCCGGAAACCGATCTGGCTAACTCAACGTCTCGGCATCGACACGGTGCGGCGTTACGCCGAAACGATGGAGAGCGAAACCCAACATTTCTACGAGCGCGCAGCGGCCAGAGTAACCGACGCGTCAACGCGAAAACTGCTGGGCGATCTCGCGGAAGCCGAGCGCAATCACGTTGTTCTGGCTGACGAGTTGCAGCAAGCGCTCACACCACAGGTGAAAGCGGACGAAGAAAAGGCGCGTCGGCGATTGTTCGTTCTTCAGATTGTTCAACCCGGACTCACCGGTTTGATGGATGGCTCGGTCTCGACGCTCGCACCAGTGTTCGCGGCCGCGTTTGCAACCCAAAGCAGCCGCGCCGCGCTTTTGGTAGGGTTGGCGGCCAGTCTCGGCGCCGGAATTTCCATGGGCTTCGCCGAAGCGCTATCGGACGACGGCAGTCTGACCGGTCGCGGCAAACCACTCTTGCGCGGAGTTGTCTGCGGCCTGATGACAACCGCCGGCGGAATCGGTCATACCCTGCCGTACTTGATTCCGAATTTTCGGACGGCGACGACACTGGCAGTTTTAGTCGTCGCAATCGAGCTCCTGACGATCAGCTGGATTCGAAAACGCTACATGGACACACCGTTTCTTCGCGCCGCCTTTCAAGTCATCGTCGGAGGCGTGTGCGTGTTTGTGGTTGGCATATTGGTCGGTAGTGCCTGACAAAAGTTCCAGACTCACCTCGGATCACGAGATGAGCTATTCGCGGCGCGCCAGCATCAGGAGGCCGCGCTCCGCTTGCCACCAATACCCAAAGGCAAATCCGAGCTCGGGTGGCGGCGGATTTCTCCGATAAATTTCCGCCAGCGCCTGTTGATCGTATTTGCCGAACTTTTCGCCATGCGGGATAAAGCGGCCGTAAAATTCCAGTGCCCAATTTTTGCCAAACGAGCGCAAAGGAATCCCGGAATCATCCTGGACAATGAAGGTGCTGCGATTGAGCAAGAAATTGCGGACGCCGGAAAAGCCTTCGCCGTGCATGAGATAGGAAGCAGCCTTGATCAAGCTCATGCCCGGCCCGCGGGCCGAGCACCAGCGAAGGAAAGCGCTCTCGCCTCCGGAGAGATCAGTCTTAAAATAATAGAGCGTTTGCGAACGCCCGCCGTGACTGAAGGTAATGCGAACGCCCTCCGCGGGGCTGTGAACATATGTGGTATCGAGCACGGTACAGCCCAGTCTTGCCAAAAAAACATACAAGATAGGAAGAGTCCCGCTCAGATTGCCGCGCCCGAGCTCGGCTTTCATCTCCTCGGTCACAAAATAGTGGGTGATAAGCAGCGTGCTCATCGAGTTGCGTAACGCGCCGAGATTCGCGTTTAGCGTTTCGGGATTCATCCGTGTCAGGTCGGGCACCTGACCGACCGGCTCGAGGCCGGCGAGAATGTATGTGCTCGCATTTGGAAAAAACGCGTCGGCGTAAAGAAAATCCGGGCCACTGAACATGTAATAAACGGTGCCCGAGTTCTGATAATACTCACCCGCGTGCGAACTCATCCAGGTCGCGATCGGGCCGAGTTGAAAATATTCTTTTGTCTTCCAAGCCTTATCCAGGGCAGCGGCATGAGCCTGCCATCCGCTGGTTTGGGTAAATCCCGCCAACGCGCCCGTCACCGGCATGCCTGCCAGCAGATGGGCAGTATCGTCGAGGCTGGCGCCATTTTGTGCGCGGGCCGAACTACAGAAGCCGTAGGTCAGAAAGACCACTGCGATACTGCCAAGCAGGCGCGGTAAATTCACGGTTGCGCTTTTGCCAGATACGCTCGCCGCGGGCAAGACCGAGTTCTGTCCGGTTCGGGCC
>CAZFZG010000282.1:0-2127 GCA_964523205.1 uncultured Chthoniobacteraceae bacterium
CGACGTAGAGCAAAAACAGAAACGGCAACAGCCGCCACGCGATCCGAGTGCGCGCTGTTTCGCCGGTTTCGATTTGCGAAGGCATAATGTGGGAGGGGCCTCAGTGCCCCGACCGACTATTCATAGAAGTACGGCCAAGGATCTGTGATCAGATCCCGACAATAAGCACTACTTGCGATCCACTGTTCGGGCAATTCTACCAATCCTTTTGCCACAGGGTTGTGCTCAATGTAGTCGACAGCATAGCCGAACTGCTTTGCCGTCTTAATATGCGTTTCGTAATAACCATCCTGCCAGCCAGTTTGATGTCCTGCTAAAATTCTCGCGGTCTTACGGCCGACATAACTCATGGTGGCGTGCATAAATCGCGGAAGTGTCCACGGTTCGATTAACAAAAATAGCGCATGCCAATGATCGGGCATGACGACGAAGGCAGATAAGTAAATCCGTTGCCGTTCAACGGCGAATGCAAATGCGGATATGACAATATCTCTCTCGCGCGTTCATCAAGCACCGGTTTCTTGGGACGCAGAGATTTGGTTACGAAGAATGTGTCGGCAACATCCGACCACCGATGGCATCGCAGGTTCGAAGAGTGAGGGGACTCTTTCACAAACAGGTCGGGGCACTGAGGCCCCTCCCACATTGGCATTCATCTTCCTGCAAAGTCGAGCGTTTCGCCCTCGCGCGGTAGTGTAATTGACTGGAATTGGGACGGTTTGATACGCTGCCGCTTATGAGACAAACGATTGTTCTCCTTTTGTCTATTCTCATCGCGATCGTTTCAACAGTCGCCGCCCAGCCGATGAATTTTGCCGGCGAATATGCGGACCGAAGCTTTCTCAATGGGCAAGCCACGTTCCAGATGAGCCTGGAACAAAACGGCAGCAGCGTGTCGGTTTGGTTCAGCGCCGGCTACAACGACGGTCACGGCATTCAGCCGGTGGCAGACGGCAGTGGCAGAATCGGCGGCAAAGGAACTGTTGAATTCACGTTCAAAGACAGTTCACGCAACGTCGGTACCGGCACAATCACGCACGCCAGCGACGACATCATCGTTTCCCTCAAAGTAACGCGGGTGGCCGATCCGCGGTGCCTCGAGATCTATCGCCAAAACATGCGGCTTAAACGGGTCAGCAAAAAATAATGTGGGAGGGGCCTCAGCGAGAAGCCGTCGCGGCGCCAAGGCCGCTCCCACATTCGATTGGCACAATTAAACCATCGGCCGGAACCGGCCGACGACTTCCTGCAACCGGCCCGTTATTTGCCCTAAGGAACAGACTTCAACCGCATCCAGCAACGCCGGGAAACAATTCTTCCCGCTTTCGACCACCGCAGCCAGTTTATCTAACGCACGTTTCGATTTCTCGGCGTTCTTCTTTTTGAACTTAGCCAAACGGTCGACTTGTAACTGCTGTTTCTTCCGGGGCGTGCGCACGAGCTTCACTTCAGGACTGTCATCATCTCCGTCGCGATATTTGTTGAGCGCGATGATCGGACGGGTGCCATCGTAGATTTGTTGCTCGTAACGGTGGGCTGCGTTTTGAATCTGGCTACGCTGATAACGTTCCTCCACCGCAGCCAGCACGCCGCCGAGCCGTTCAATTTCGCGGAACTCATCGAGAATCGCCGCTTCGACCGCGCGTTCGACCGCTTTCATTCCGGGCGAACCGCTCAGCATGTTCATAGTGTGCTTAAAGATTCCTGATTCCTCGAGCAGGATGGCCTGACCATGCGCGGCCAGCCGGATCCACTCTTCGCTCGGGGTTGTGAACGGTTCGTCGGCGCTGTTCGAGTGACAGGAATTGGTCGCGTTCATGTAAGCGAGCATCAATTCAGCTGCGGTCCGGGTGAGATTGTTCTTAAACTCAGCGGCGATCAGCGATCGCCCACTGGTCTGGGTGTGCAATTTGTAAAGCTGCGCTCTCTGCTCGGCGCCGAACACATCGCGCATGCCAATCGCCCAGATCCGACGAGACACGCGAGCGAGAGCGATATATTCAACGTCCAGCCCGCAATCGAGAAAGAACGAAAGCCGCGGCCCGAACTGATCGACCGGAATTCCCCGGGCGGCGAACATTTCCGCATAAGCGAAACCATTCGACAGCGTGTAGGCCGCTTGCTGGA
>CAZFZG010000283.1:0-2104 GCA_964523205.1 uncultured Chthoniobacteraceae bacterium
GGAACGACTTTACTGGTGTCGTTGCTCGACAGTCATCCCGAACTCCTCGTCATGCCACAGGACACGGCCTATTTCCCGACGGTATTAACGAAGTATCGCGCTCGGGGACGCCAGGCGCAGTTCGATTATCTGACCAAAGAATCGTGGACGAACGTGCTCTTCGGATTCCAGGCGATGCGCGGCCGCCAGGATTACGCCGAGTTCCCGAAGAAAGGGTTCCTGGAGACGTTTGCGCGGGTTGCCTTCGCTCCAGCGAACGCCAACCGGGATTTGCTGGTTCTGATGATGGAAGCGTACGCTGAAGTCGTTGGGGTTCCCCTCGATCAAGTGAAGCGCTGGGTAGAAAAAACTCCCGCCAACCGCAATTACGTTCCGGAAATCTTTAACCGCTTCCCCAAAGCGAAGCTGCTCTTAACGATGCGCGATCCGCGCGCGTTGCTTGCAGCACAGATCGCACTCGAGCAGTCGCGGAAGACGAGAAGATTTTCGGCTTATTATGTGGTCGCGCATTGGCGAGCGGCTGCCAATCTCGCGAAGAAAATTCGCGACAACGAAATTCTTGGGCTGGTCGTTGGTTACGAAGATCTCGCGCTCGAACCGAAGACGTCGATGCAAAAGGTCTGCGATTATCTAGAGATCGGCTTCGACCCCAGGATTGTGCTCAATCCAACCAAGGTCGGCCGGGCCTGGCGCGGGAATTCAGCAGCCGGCACGCGATTCGCCGAAATCAGCACCGCGCCGGTGAGGCGATGGCAAAACGAACTGCAGGAAGACGAGATCGGCTGGGTGGAATGGCATTGCGGCGATTTGATGCCTGAGTTCGGTTACGAACCGCGCCTGAATCGCCGATCGCTGAGGTATTTCATGAAACCGATTCGCGGCGAGCGGCCAAAGGAATTTCTAAAGTCCCGCGCATACTCGTTGCGCGACCGGATTGCACGCCACTGACGCTCGCTTTTGCTGTCATCCTGAACGAAGTCAAGAACGTCGCATAAACTTCGTTGGTCACAGAAACTAACTTGGGTGACGCAGGCTCCGACCGTGAGGTCCCTCGCTCCGCTCGGGATGACCCTTGATTGCGCAAGAATTTCGACGCAGTTTCCGACTGCTATGAGGGCTTGGAAGGTTTGGGTTCTGATTGTTTTTATTTGTTCGAGCGCGCTTGCGTTTGAATCGCGGTTGCCATTCAAGACCGTTTTCAAAGGCGAACCGCAATTCCGTCGGCTGGTGTCATTGGCCAAGGAGAACAACTGGAAATCGCTGCCGATCGGCGAGCGGACGGCGACGGTGGGACAGGCCCTGACCGGCACGCGATACAAATCCTACACCCTAGAGATCGATAATCGGATCGAGTCGCCCTCGGTTAATTTCAACGGACTGGATTGCTGGACTTTTTTTGAAGCGGCGCTGGCCTTCGCCCGAATGTTGAACGAGCCGGAAGAAAATTGGACCCCGGAAAATTTCCTGCACTACATCGAAGTTGATCGCTATCGCGGCGGGGTGTGCACGGGCGAATATCTTTCACGGCTGCACTATTTGGAGGACTGGCTGTACGACAACAACAAGCGCGGGCTAGTGGAAGATCTGACCGTGAAACTGGGCGGGAAAGGCGTGCCGCATTCGGCGCGGGAGATGACTGTGGCCTGGCGCCATTATCGCTACCTGGCCGCGAACAAATCGTTGCTCGGCCCGCTCGCGAGAATGGAAGCCGACGTTTCATCGCGACCGCTCTACCAAATTCCAAAGAACCACGTGGCCAAAATCGAATCGAAACTGCAAAGCGGCGACATCATCGGGATCGTTTCGCACGACGGACAACTATATTCGACGTCGCACGTCGGGCTGGCCCTGCGCACGAGCGACGGTGTCTTGCATTTCATGCACGCATCGGCCCCCTATAATTACGGGCGGGTGCTGGTCGATTCGCGGCTTTCCACGTATTTAAACACCTATCGCCGAGACAGTGGAATTCTGGTGGCGCGGCCGCTGCGGTGATTTTGCAGCCGCTTCGCTGCGCGAAGCACTCCACAGGTTCAGATTTTGGTCGCGTTGTCCGCAGGGCGACGGCTACAGTTCCGGCTTGTTGTTGCGAGGTCTAACGAGA
>CAZFZG010000284.1:0-2097 GCA_964523205.1 uncultured Chthoniobacteraceae bacterium
TCGCCCGACGCACTGCCGAACTTCATCTCGCGCTCGCCTCCGTCCGCGATGATCCCATTTTTGCGCCGGAGCCATTCAACGCCATGGCCCAGCGTTCGGTTTATCAAAGCATGCGCGTGCTTTTGCGCCGGAGTTTCGAATCTCTGCGCAAAAAATTAAAAGACATACCGGAGCATCTGCGTGACGAAGCAATAGAAGTTCTCGGTACTGAGAAAGAAATTCTCGCTCGCGAAAAACGTCTCCTCGATCGCAAGGCCAACGCCGCCAAAATCCGCATTCACGGCGATTATCATCTCGGCCAACTCCTCTACACCGGAAAAGATTTCGTCATCCTCGATTTCGAAGGCGAACCGGCCCGACCGTTGAGCGAACGTAAGCTCAAGCGCTCGGCGCTACGCGACGTCGCCGCCATGATGCGCTCGTTCCAATACGCGGCCTACAGCGCGCTCTGGCAACCGGCCATGCGCGCCGAGGATGTCCCGTTCCTCGAGCGCTGGGCCGACATCTGGTATCGGCAAATGAGCACCATTTTCCTCCAAAAATATTTGCAGACCACCGCCACCGCCGACTTCGTCCCGCAAAACTCCGAAGATCTCCAGATCCTTCTCGAAGCCTATCTCCTCGACAAAGCCGTCTACGAAATCGGCTACGAGCTCAACAACCGCCCCGACTGGGTCGTCATCCCCATCCGCGGCATCAAACACATTTTGAAATCCGTGTGAGGCTGTCTCCTAGTTCTTTGGCTGGCGCGGTCGCGTACATTTTAATTTGTGCGACAACCCCAATTGCGATCGTGGCGTACTTTCTTACGCGGCCCCGAAATAGTTTTCGTCGTCCAATGTTTTGGTCCGATGCTGCAATTCTCAGCGGCGAAGGCCTAGTATTGCTGTGGCTCTTAGTGCAGGTATTGAATATGCCTGATTGGCGCGAGCGAGGAATCCTTGTGGCGCTAGTCGCTGCGGCCTTTTCTGTTCCTTTTCTGGCTATCGCTGCATTGTTGCGCTGGGTAATTTTTCACGCACGACCAAATTGAACGCCGCATAAAAAGATTCCTGGTGAAGCGCGGACGCGCGCGAAAGAAAATAGCCCAGCGCTTCAGCGCTGGGACAACGATCGTAAAATTAACGCCCAAGTCCCGGCAGGGACGACAGAATCTCAATCCAACATCGATTCGTCATAATCGAAACCGTGTTTACGCAGCATCGCCTTGAATTCTTCCCGAAACGTTTTCGTCCGATGATGCTCGGTCTGGTTTCGAATGTACGCCACCGTCGCATCGACTGCGGAGATCCCAATGCTAAACGCGCCGTAGCCCTCCTGCCATTCAAATGAGCGCATCTTCGGAAAAGTTTCGTGAATCCACTTCGACGAATTGCCTTTGAGGAGTTGGATCGCTTTTGCAGTCGAGAGCGTCGCTGGTAAGAATGCATGGGGAACTCCTTTCGTCCCCGCCCGGGACTCGGCCGATGTATATCATACTTGACCCAGCGTTAAAACGCTGGGCTATTGTCAGAAGATTAACTTTTATGAACGAATATCTCGATCAGATCGACAATGACATCGCGGAGAAGCATCTGCTCAAACACCCGTTTTATCTCGCGTGGGTGCGGGGTGAATTGAGCAAAGAGGCGCTCACCGATTACGCGAAGCAGTACTATCATCATGTGGCGGCGTTTCCGACTTATCTCTCGGCGGTGCACGCGACGTGCGATGATCAGCCAACTCGAAAACAAATCTTGTCGAACCTGATCGACGAAGAAGCCGGTTCGCCGAATCATCCAGAGCTCTGGAAACAATTCGCGAATGGGTTCGGCGTGGACGCGCTTGATCTTGCGAACACGGAGAAACAACCCGAGACGAAAAATTTGATCGACAGTTTTAGATCCCTCTGCGGCGAAAGCTCGGCCGCGGAAGGTTTGGCCGCGTTGTATGCTTACGAGTCGCAAATTCCCGCGATCTGTGAATCGAAGATCGACGGATTGAAGAAACATTACGGTTTCAACGATCCCAAAGGCTACGAGTATTTCTCGGTTCACATCGAAGCGGACAAAGAACATTCAGCGGCAGAACGTGCGATGCTGGCGGGCAAGGTCGACA
>CAZFZG010000285.1:0-2088 GCA_964523205.1 uncultured Chthoniobacteraceae bacterium
CCAATTTTCGCTCGACTGGCTGATAGCAATCGGTCACACCGCTCATCATCAGAAGCTGTGGTTTCCATTTTGGCGACGACAACTCCTCCTCGAGCAAGCTCGGCGCGTCCGGTTTCACCATGATTCGCGATTCGAAATCGAGCCCCGCGGATAATCCGAGATACTCATGGGTCGGCCGCGCGAAACAATAAATGCAGCCGTGCTCACAACCCCGATACGGATTGATGCTGGTTTCAAATCCGACATCGGGACTTTGATTGCGCGCAATGATTGTCTGGGTTCCGTCGCGAAAATATTGCGTAACGCGGCGCGACTTCTCGCTTGCCACGCCGGAGCCTGGCGAAGGCGGTTCCGACTCGGGATCGTTGTCGACAATATCAACATCGGTAACATCGACATGAAGCTTCTCGAACCTGTTCGCCGGACTCCACGACGCGCCGCGGCCTCGGATCGGTTCGCGACTTTGGGGCGTTTCGTTGACGACTGGAACGAATTTACGCTTCGGCATGGAATTATGTTCACCCGAACATGTTACTTGTCGAGCAAAATTCGCGGTGCAGAGAATTGTAGGGCGGGCGGTTGCCGCGGCGACGCTGCCGAATATGAAGGGCGGCAAGCCGAGCGCTTGCCCTACGAACAATCGAAAATCGCCAATCTAAAATCTAAATAGAATGCGGAGGGGGTGAGATTATCCAACGCCGCTTTGTCTTTGGACTTAATCGGCAATCGAGCCAGGAAGTCATTTTGACCACAAGCGCTTCCGAGCGAATGCGTGGCCTGACCCAGACTTGAGATAACGCTCAAAAGCTTCAGATTTGGGTTTGTCAGCAAATGCGACATACGTGACGAGCTTCCATGGTTTGAACTTTGAAGTGTGGGAGGATTTTCCCTCGTTGTGTTCTCGCAAGCGCTGTTTCAGATCAGAAGTCATTCCCAAGTTGCGCTTGGCTGGCGCGGAATGGCTTTGAATAAGATAGACGTAATGCATGGCCCTCCTTCGCTGAAGCTTCGGAGGGCATCCTGCTTCGCACAATGGGCGTTAGTCCTGCGAAGCGCTATGGCGCGAAGCAGGGCGGAGGGGGTGAGATTCGAACTCACGAGGCCTTTCGGCCTTCCGGTTTTCAAGACCGGCGCGATCAACCGCTCTGCCACCCCTCCGAACAAATCAAGTCGCGAGAATTGTGCCATTCCTCTGAACTTGAGCAAGGCGAGGCAATCTATTTTAGATTTTGGAGTGAGTTCCGCCCGTGTCGGGTGCCGCTTTTTGGATTCGCTGCCGGCACGGCCGCCTCTACGCCTAATCCGCTTCCTGACTGCCCGCCTTTAGGCACGCGAACCTCCACACAATGATCGCCGATAGAATTCCGAGCATAGCTCCGCATACCACGTCGGAGAGATAGTGCGCACCGAGATATAAACGGGAAAAACCGATCAGTATGGGAATTGGCAGGCATGCGACGCCGATTCGTCTCCTGGCTAAGAGAACGACTCCGAAAAATCCCATCGAGACATCGACGTGACCCGATGGAAAAGAGTGATATTTCGAGCCGGTCATTCGCGGACCATTCCACATGTGCTCGGTCTTGACGGACGGGCGGGCCCGACCAGTTGAAATCTTGATCACGCGGCCGGTTAATCCGGAAATCGAGAGTGCTATTAGCGCCGCCAGAATAATGCGCCTCCATTTCTTGTTGCCACGCCACTGCGCGATCGCCACTAAAAAAAGCCCAAGGAGCACGTGCTCCTGCCAGTTCCCGAATCGACTCACATTTTCCATGAATGCGCGCATCCCGTGGCTTTGATGAGTCGCCATGAAATTTGCGACCGCAACGTCGAAATAAAACGCGCCCGCGATGATGATCGCGAGGATCGCGACTCCGACCAGCCAGTAAAAAACAGCTTTGCCTTTCACGAGAACTGAACTCTTACTCTGGCTCATGCTCTTGCTTCTAATCGAGACAAAACGAGCAAGGGCATGGGTAAGAGCATGAGCAGGATAGACTCAGCACCAGCAAAGTACGCCATTTTACTTCTCGCCTGCGTTGCCTTCCACGTCCTCGGGACATGGAGCGTGCCGCTGATAGACCG
>CAZFZG010000286.1:0-2066 GCA_964523205.1 uncultured Chthoniobacteraceae bacterium
GTTACGTCCATCTGGATAACGAATTCTCGCAAGGTCCTCACGCCTATCACGTGACGCATTACGCGAGCGTGAATCTCGTCTGGCAGATTCGGAAACGTCTCAGCATCGGATTCGAAGGACTCTACGGACACAAAGAGGAGAAGAGCGGCGCGGACGGCGACGCGTTCCGGCTCCAGCTGGGAATTGTTTACTCCCTGTTTGACTGATACCCGGTAAACGGACACAGCGCGAGGTTCCGGATGTGAACCAAGAACCCAATTTCCCAGGCAAAGTTGTTCTCATTACCGGCGGGGGCAGCGGGATCGGCCGGGCGACAGCGCTGATGTTTGCGCGGCATGGAGCGAAGGTTGTGATCGGCGACGTCAACCCTGCGGGAAAAGAAACTGTCGACGCAATCAAAAGGGAGAAAGGCGAAGCGATCTTTGTTCAGACCGACGTGCGCGACGCAAAGCAGATAGAAAATCTCGCCGCGACTGCGGTGAAGGTTTACGGCGGGTTGCACTGCGCGTTTAACAACGCCGGCGTGTTGCCGCCGATGTCGATGTTAGCCGACACGGAGGAAGCGAGTTTCGATCAGACGTTCGAGGTCGATGTCAAAGGCGTGTTTCTCTGCATGAAGTACGAGATTCAGCAGATGTTGAAGACGGGCGGCGGCGCGATCGTGAATTCCGCTTCGATCGCGGGGATGATTGCGGAGCGCGGAATCAGTTCTTACGTCGCAGCCAAACATGCCGTGATCGGTTTGACGAAAGCAGCCGCGGTGGAATACGCGGACAAGGGAATTCGAATAAACGCGATTGCTCCTGGCTTAGTGCGAACGCCAATGACAAAAGAATGGTACGACGACCCTCAAATGCGGCAGTTTTTCGTCGCGAACACGCCGCTTGGCCGCTTCGCCCAGCCGGAAGAGATCGCAAACACGGTATTGTTTCTCTGTTCCGACCGGGCCGCATTTGCGATTGGTCAAACATTTACGGTCGACGGCGGCTACACGGCGCGTTGAAAATAAGACTTAAGTCCGACATACGCTGGACGACGCGTCTATTTAGAATCGGCGCGTGATTTTGGATCTTAATTTCCTCGGTCTATGAGCAGCGAGCACGACGAGCAGCTCAATTTGTTGCAGACAATTACCATGGAAGTGGCCGCGGCTGGCGATATTGGCTCGGCCTTGGAAATTGTTTTGCGCCGAGTTTGCGAGAAAACGAACTGGGCTCTGGGCCAGGCGTGGCTGCCTAACAAGCAGAAAACGCTGCTCGAATGCGGTCCGGTCTGGGTTTGCGGCGGGCCGGATTTGGCCGACTTCCGAATGGTATCAGAAAAGAGCCAGTTTCCACCTGGCGTTGGTCTTCCCGGTCGCGTGTGGCATGCGAAAGCACCGGCTTGGATCGAAGATGTAAGGGAGGATCCAAACTTTCCTCGATTTGCTGCCGCGAAAGCGCTCGGTCTAAAGGCGGCAGTCGGGATTCCGATTTTATCGGGAGACGAAGTCATCGCGGTCATCGAATTTTTCATGCGCGAGCCGCGCCACGAAAGCGAGCAACTGGTTAAAGTGATTGCAGCGGTTGCAGCGCAACTCGATCTCGTGATGGAGCGAAAATTTGCGGCAGCCGAACTCTCTCGGACAAACGAGATCCTCCAATCAATTCTGTCGGACATGGGAGATGCGGTCATCGTTGCCGACAAGGAAGGAAATCTTCTCGTCTTTAATCCGGCGGCGGTGGGAATGTTTGGTCAGATTACGGCAACTGCGCCGGCAGAATGGCCGGCGCGTTACGGTCTTTATTTGCCTGACAAAGTGACGCCTTTCCCGGCGCAGCAATTGCCGCTGGTGCGGTCAATTGGCGGCGAGGAAGTCAACGACATCGAAATGTATGTTCGCAATGCGAAGGTGCCGCACGGACTTTGGACGCGAATCACCGGGCGTCCGTTGCACGGTGCAAATGGCGAATTGTTAGGCGGGGTCATTGTTTGTCGCGACATCACCGCGGTTAAAGAGGAAGAATTTTTTCGCGCCGGTCAAAGCCGCGTTTTGGAAATGATCGCGGCGGACAAGTCGCTGGTCG
>CAZFZG010000287.1:0-2059 GCA_964523205.1 uncultured Chthoniobacteraceae bacterium
AGTGAAGCGGTATATGAAAGTGTATCGGCAGCACGGCGCGAAGGGATTCTATGAAACCACGGCGCGGCACAGTTCGGCATCGAAACTGAAGGGCGACACGCTGGAGCGTGCGCAGCAGTTGTTGGATCAAGGACGGAGTGTTCCGGAAGTGGCCGAAGAAATAAACGTGTTGGGAAACACGATTCACAAAGCAATCCAGGCCGGGCGTCTGCGCCGGCCGTCATCTCAAAAAAAAGCGAATCGTCAACAGTAGAACCCCGTAACAAAACCGAACGTAGCCAAATCGACAGCGAAGCGCCGATGGGATACGCCACGACGCGGACGTTGGAGCGCGTGCTGGCGGCGGTCGGGAAATTGGGAGTACCGGCGCCAGTGGAATTCGAGTCGGCCTGCGATGTGGCCGGCGGCGGAGTGCTGGCGGCGATTCCCGCGCTACTGGCCCAAGGTCTGCTGCGGCGGCCGGCAAGCTATCAAATACCGCAAGGCTTCTACGGCATCGACAGCATTTTTTTGGTGCTGGCGCTGATGGCGCTGGCGCGGATCCGATCCTTGGAACAACTGCGTTACCAGGCGCCGGGGGAGTGGGGAAAGCTGTTGGGTCTGGACCGGATTCCAGAAGTGCGGACGCTGCGGGAAAAAGTCGAACGGCTATCGCAGGATCTGGGACGGGCCAAGGAATGGAACGCGCAGTTGGCCAAGGAATGGATGGCGCGGCAGGACAGCGCCGGTGTGTATTTCTACTGCGATGGGCATGTGCGCGTGTATCACGGAGAGAAAACACCGCTGCCGCGTCATTACGTCGCGCGCGAGCGGCTCTGCTTGCGGGCGACGGTCGACTACTGGGTCAATGCCATGGATGGTCAGCCGTTTCTGTATATCAACAAGGAGGTCGATCCGGGACTGGTTGCCACGCTGAAGAACGACGTCGTGCCATGGTTGCAACAGTTGGCTCCAAAGACTGTGGAACAAGAACAACAACTGGCCGAAAATCCGCGCGCTCATTGGTTCACGTTGGTATTTGACCGGGAAGGCTACAGCCCAGAATTATTTGCTGAATTGTTCGCCAAGCGGATCGCCATTCTCACCTATCACAAGTTTCCCAAAGACGACTGGCCTATCGAGCAGTTTACCGCCTATCGTGTCGAATTGGCCGCCGGCCAGACGGTGACCATGAAATTGTCCGAACGAGGCACGCGACTATCGAACAACCTGTGGCTGCGCGAGATCCGCAAACTCACCGACAGTGGCCATCAGACGGCGATGTTGACAACCAACTTCTCAGCACCCATGCCGACGCTGGCCGCGTCGATGTTTGCCAGATGGTGTCAGGAAAACTTCTTTCGGTATATGAGAGAACAATATGGATTGGATCGGCTTGTGGAATACGGCACCGAGATGGTTCCTGACATTACCAGTGTCGTCAACCCCCAGTGGCGACGGCTCGATAGTCAGGTTCGATCCAAAACCGGACAGCGGCAGCGCCTGCACGCCAAATTCGGCGCCATGGCTTTAGCCGAGGGGCTTTCCGAAGAAGAAGTACAGACCTATGAGCGGCGGAAGGGAGAACTTCAGGAACAGATCCAACATCTGGATCTGGAGATTAACGAGCTGAAAGAGCAGCGCAAAAAAACCGAGCATCACATTGCGGTGCAATCTCTCCCGGAAGACGAACGCTTTACCAGATTGCGCACCGAGCGCAAACACTTCCTCGATACGATCAAAATGATTGCTTATCGCGCAGAAACCAGTTTGGTCTCGATTCTTCGTGAACACCTGGCGCGTTCCGACGATGCCCGGACTCTGGTCCGGCAGATCTTCGAAACCGAAGCGGATTTACTGCCCAACCAGACCAACAAGACTCTGACTGTTCGAATTCATCACCTGACGCAAGCAGCTCACGACCAGGTTCTTGAAAAACTCTGCGACGTGCTGAACGAAACGCAAACCGCTTTTCCCGGCACCGATCTCACGCTGATCTTCAAAATCGGTTCATCTTGACTTCCTCCAGGTCAGGAGCGACAGACTACCCCCTGCTGGTGGCAGTCTCAAGCGGCAGAAA
>CAZFZG010000288.1:0-2032 GCA_964523205.1 uncultured Chthoniobacteraceae bacterium
CGACGTAGAGCAAAAACAGAAACGGCAACAGCCGCCACGCGATCCGAGTGCGCGCGTTCTCCCCGGCATCCGCCTGCGGCCAAACCATGGCGCGCACGATAACGCTATTCGAAAAGCTCACAATTTGTTAAGAGCTCGGCATGAAAGATATATCTCTGCTGTTGGTAGCTATCGCCCTTGCCTTCACCATCGTTTCGGCGCGTGGACAAAATTTTGCCGGCGAATACGCGGACCGAAGCTTTCTCAATGGACAGGCCACGTTCCAGATGAGCCTGGAACAAAACGGCAGCAGCGTGTCGGTTTGGTTCAGCGCCGGCTACAACGACGGTCACGGCATTCAGCCGGTGGCAGACGGCAGTGGCAGAATCGGCGGCAAAGGAACTGTTGAATTCACGTTCAAAGACAGTTCACGCAACGTCGGTACCGGCACAATCACGCACGCCAGCGACGACATCATCGTTTCCCTCAAAGTAACGCGGGTGGCCGATCCGCGGTGCCTCGAGATCTATCGCCAAAACATGCGGCTTAAACGGGTCAGCAAAAAATAATGTGGGAGGGGCCTCAGCGCCCCGACTCTGTGAGATCAAACGCTCACTCAGCTAATTTGCGCCTGCATCGACTCAGCGATACGCCTGCAACATTCTTTATCACGAAATCACTTCATCCGAAAAAGCCGGTTCTTAACAAGCACCTGCGCAAAATTATCCTTTCCGCATTAGCCTTCGCCGTTGAGCAAAACCGCATTTATTTGCGCGCATTCGTAGTTATGCTAGATCATTGGCATGCCCTGTTTGCTCTCCGGGAACCGTGGACTCTACCAAAATTTATGCATGCGCTGATGAGTTATGTTGCTGGCAAGAGCTCGACGCTTTTGAGCACCCACAAAACATCATGGCAAGACGGTTACTATGACACTCTCGTGAAGACAGCAAAACAGTTCGAGTTTGTGACTTACTACATCGAGCAGAATCCCGTAACTAAGGGACTGGTCGATGAACCAGAACACTGGGATGCAAGCAGCGCAGTAAGGAAAGACTTAGTAACGGAGCCTTGGCCATGGTTCCTTGATTGAGAAGCCGTCGCGGCGCCAAGGCCGCTCCCACATTCGATTGGCACAATTAAACCATCGGCCGGAACCGGCCGACGACTTCCTGCAACCGGCCCGTTATTTGCCCTAAGGAACAGACTTCAACCGCATCCAGCAACGCCGGGAAACAATTCTTCCCGCTTTCGACCACCGCAGCCAGTTTATCTAACGCACGTTTCGATTTCTCGGCGTTCTTCTTTTTGAACTTAGCCAAACGGTCGACTTGTAACTGCTGTTTCTTCCGGGGCGTGCGCACGAGCTTCACTTCAGGACTGTCATCATCTCCGTCGCGATATTTGTTGAGCGCGATGATCGGACGGGTGCCATCGTAGATTTGTTGCTCGTAACGGTGGGCTGCGTTTTGAATCTGGCTACGCTGATAACGTTCCTCCACCGCAGCCAGCACGCCGCCGAGCCGTTCAATTTCGCGGAACTCATCGAGAATCGCCGCTTCGACCGCGCGTTCGACCGCTTTCATTCCGGGCGAACCGCTCAGCATGTTCATGGTGTGCTTAAAGATTCCTGATTCCTCGAGAAGGATGGCCTGACCATGCGCTGCCAGACGGATCCACTCTTCGCTCGGTGTGGTGAACGGTTCGTCGGCGCTGTTCGAGTGACAGGAATTGGTCGCGTTCATATAAGCGAGCATCAATTCAGCTGCGGTCCGGGTGAGATTGTTCTTAAATTCCGCCGCAATCAGCGATCGCCCACTGGTCTGGGTGTGCAATTTGTAAAGCTGCGCTCTCGGCCCGGCGCCGAACACATCGCGCATTCCGATCGCCCAGATCCGCCGCGACACGCGAGCGAGCGCGATATATTCAACGTCCAGGCCGCAATCGAGAAAGAACGAAAGCCGCGGACCGAACTGATCGACCGGAATTCCCCGGGCAGCGAACATTTCCGCATAAGCGAAACCATTCGACAGCGTGTAGGCCGCTTGCTGGA
>CAZFZG010000289.1:0-1999 GCA_964523205.1 uncultured Chthoniobacteraceae bacterium
ATAAACAATGCCTCGCATCTCTGCCGGTGAGCGCGCGCTCCATTTTTTTGGCCGGCCGCTCGTCAGAATCTTTTATCGCGTCCGCGCCTTAGGGCTTGAAAATTTGCCGGACGGCGGCTGTCTTCTTTTGCCTAATCACATCAGCTGGGTCGATGCCGTCGTGCTCCAACTAGCCTGCCCTCGGCCGATTCGTTACATCATCGACCAGGAATTTTATCACAAGCCCGCGCTTCACCCATTCTTGAGAACGGTTGGGTGCATTCCGATCGATATCCGCCACTCGCGCTCGGCCATTCGAGCTGCGACGGAAAAGCTTGCTGCCGGCGAGATGGTTTGCCTTTTCCCTGAAGGACAACTCACCCGCTCGGGAACATTGCTTCGGTTGCGTCGCGGTTACGAATTAATTGCGCAGCACGCCAACGCGCCGGTAGTTCCGGTCTGGCTCGACCGGCTCTGGGGCTCAATCTTCTCGTTTCAGGGCGGGAAGTTCTTCACCAAACGGCCAAGAGAATTTCCTTATCGAGTCACCGTCGCCTTCGGCAAACCGCTCGAACCGGTCGCGGCGGATATAGCCACGGTTCGCGAAGAACTGCTGAAGCTCGGCGAATTTTGTTATAGCCAGCGGCCCTTATTAAATCGACACCTTGCCGAAGCCTGCATCCGAGGCTTGAAACGAAGACGCTTCAGCACGGCGGTCATCGACGGTGTGGATCACAGTAGGTTGAGTCGGGCCAAATTGCTGGGCGCCGGGATCGCGCTCGGCCGTTTCTTGCGGCAAGAATTTTCTGATCCGCACATCGCGATCATTTTGCCGGCAAGCAAAGGTTCGATGGTGGCAAATTTGGCAGTCACGCTCGCTGGAAAAGTTCCAGTTGATCTCAACTTCACCATGGGCCGCGCCGCGAATGAATTCTGTATCGGCCGCGCGGAATTGCGCGTCGCCATCTCGGCGACTGCGTTTATGGAGCGGGTGAAAGATTTTCCCTGGCCGGAACACGTTTTGAAGCTCGACGAGCTGATGCCGCGGCTGAAACCGCAAATTCTTATCTGGTGGATGATGTCGATCTTTTGCCCAACGCGCCTGCTGCTGCGGATCTTGCGAATTCCAAAGACAGGCGGCCGCGCTGAAGCGAGTCTGCTCTTCACCAGCGGAAGCACCGGCGATCCGAAGGGCGCGGTGCTGAGTCACCGCAACATCGTCGGCAATGTTTCCCAGTTTCGCGAAATGCTCGACGCGAAAAAAGAAGACGCAATACTCGCATCGCTTCCATTTTTTCACAGCTTCGGCGCGACCGTGACGCTTTGGTATCCGTTGATCGAAGGCATCCGCATTGTTACCTACCCAACTCCGCTTGAAGTGGCCAAGAACGCGGGGCTGATCGAGAAATACAAACTGACCTTATTGCTCGCGACACCGACATTTCTGCGCGGCTACTTGCGAAAAGTAGAGCCGAACCAACTCCGCAGCCTGCGACTCGTTATCACCGGTGCGGAAAAGCTTCCCCTCGATCTGGCGAAGGCATTCGAGGAGCGATTCAAACAGCACGTTTTCGAAGGTTATGGGTTAACGGAGACGTCGCCGGTCGTAAGCGTGAACTTGCCCGAACCACAACCAAAACGCGGCGAACAAGTGCAGCCATCCAGTCGATTGGGTTCAGTCGGAAAAATGGCGCCGGGCATCGCCGCCGAAATTCGGAATCCTGAAACCGATCAGAAGCTTTCCCTGCACGAAACAGGCATGATCTGGTTTCGTGGCGTCAATGTTTTCGAAGGTTATTTGCAAGACCAGAAGCGCACGGCTGAAGTCCTGCACGACGGCTGGTTGAAAACCGGCGACATCGGCCGGTTCGACGAGGACGGTTTTCTTTACATCGAGGGCCGGCTCTCCCGTTTTTCGAAAATCGGCGGCGAAATGGTTCCACACGAAGCAGTTGAGCGCAAGATTATCGACCTTCTTGGATTATCCGGCCACGATGAACGCGTCATCGCCATCATGGGA
>CAZFZG010000290.1:0-1980 GCA_964523205.1 uncultured Chthoniobacteraceae bacterium
CGCAGAATCGGCGATCGGTTTCACCGGCGCGATCTTCACCACGTTCTCCGGATCGTAATCGATCAGCTTCAGCCAATCCTCGGTGATATCGGTCGTCGGAAAAATGTCGTTTTCGTCGTATTCGGCGTCGAACGCCAGTTGCAAATCCATTTCGCGAATCCCCTCCTCCTGATTCGTGGCAATCGCACGCTTGATCGCCATCGCTTTCGCGCGCTCGACAATCGAGGCGATGATCGCGCCACTGATCAGATCGCTGCGATAAAGAATTTCCTTGCGGCCGCTTCGAAGCGTCACTTCGAGGAATTTGTTTTCGTCCCGCCGCGTGAATTGCCAATCGACGAAACGTTCGATCAATTTGTCGACCGCGTCGCCGATGTGCTCGGCTTCCTTGGCCAGGACGCCGTCGTAGGGAAGATCGGGCGTGAGATAAATCCGGTAAATGTCGCGCGCACCGTCGCGATTCGGCCGATTCACTTTAATTTTGCGATCGATCCGCCCGGGTCGCAGGATCGCGGGATCGATCAGATCCGCGCGATTGGAAGCCAGAATGATGACGACGTCGTTCAACGAATCGATCCCGTCCATCTCCGAGCAGAACATCGGAACCAGCGTGGAAAGAATGTTGGAGTAACGCGACGCACGGCGGGTGCCGAGAATCGATTCCGCTTCGTCGATGAACAGAAACGGCATGAAACCGTCTCGGCGTTTTTCGCGCGCAGTGGCAAAAATTTCGCGCACCATCCGCTCGGATTCACCGACCCACATGTTCAAGATCTCTGGACCCTTCACATGCATGAAATATTCTTTCATCGGCGCGCCGGTCTTTTCGCAAAGCTGTTTGGTCAAATTGTAAGCGGTCGCTTTCCCGATAAGCGTCTTGCCACAACCCGGCGGACCGTAGAGAAGGAATCCTTTCGGCGTTGCGTGCTGAAACTTTTTGAAAAGATCGACATGCAACAGCGGAAGCTCGATCGCGTCCTTGATCGCCTGAAGCGCCTCCTCCTGACCGCCGACTTTTTCCCACGGGAGCTCCGGAACGGCATCGAGATAATGCTCGTGCGATTTGGTACTCGATAACATTTCGAGTGCCATCCGGTAATTGGAATCCACTCGGACTTCGTCCCCTGATTTCAACGCCGAACCGGCTAGATCGGCGGAGCGTTGAAGAACCATCGACTGCGTTCCGTGCTCGGACCCAACTCTCAATCGGTCCTTGCCGATCACTTCGGTCACTTTTGTCACCGGCCCGGCGGTTTCAAAACCGAGATCACCAACAATCACGAACGCTTCGTTCACCAAAACACGGGTGCCCTTTTTCAATTTCGCGAGCGGAATCCGCGGATCGACATTGCAATAATAATCCGCCCCACCGACCACGATATGCGCGGTGTCTTTGGAGGTAGCGCCGAGAAATGTGCCAATCCGATTCGCGGGTGAAGTGACTTTCTTGATCACCTCTTCGAGTTTCTCGATCATCTGTCGCGCCTCGCCGATCATCTGCGATTGATCCGAGACCTGCGGGCGCAAATCGAGAAGGTCGCGCCGGATTGGATCGCCCGGTGGCAGGGACCCGATCACGCGGTCGAGCTTATCGAGTAATGGAAGATTCGACGCGGACTCGTCGACATTTTCAAAATCTCTGCGTTCTTCGCTCATCTTAAAACCCCGTCCACTCCCAAATGTCCGACGATTATAACTTTCTCGTCAACTCTTCGCAATCTTCGACGCTGCTTGCACACCAAATGTTCAACAAGCGACTCGATGGCACAGTTGCGAAAAAATTGAACAGCATCAACCGGGCGAGGTGTCGAAAAAACTGGATCCAACTGCCCGCCGTAAGCGACGGTCCAATCGGTGAGCTGTCTTGCAGCTGAGGAGAGCCGCCGCTACAGTCTGCCTCTCGCGAGGAGCCTTAGCTCAACTGGTTAGAGCGCCGCCCTGTCACGGCGGAGGTTGCGGGTTCGAGCCCCGTAGGCTCCG
>CAZFZG010000291.1:0-1967 GCA_964523205.1 uncultured Chthoniobacteraceae bacterium
GATTTCCGCCAATCGAGACACTTTCGATCACGTCCGGATAAAGTGTTCCCTGCGCGAGAAAACGAAATTTCGGATTTCGGATTTCGGATTTCGGATTGTCTTTTGCAAGATCGACAATCGCGTGTTCGAAGACGCGAATGAATTGCTCTCCGATAGTCTTTCGCTTTTGCTCCGGATCGGTTACGCCCTTGAGCGCGGTCAGAAAACGCTTGCTGGCATCGACATATTTGAGGCGAATGTGAAAATTTTCGCCGAAGACGCGTTGGACAATTTCTTCTTCGCGGGCGCGGAGCAGACCATTGTTCACGAAGATGCAGACAAGCTGGTCGCCGATCGCTTTGTGCAAAAGCGCGGCGGTGACTGAAGAGTCGACGCCACCGCTCAGACCGAGCACGACTTTTTCGTCGCCCACTTGTTGCCGGACGCGGTCGCAGGCTTCTTCGATGAAGGAGCCCATCGTCCAATCCATCGCGCAATGGCATATGTGATAGACAAAGTTCTGGAGAATCTCCTTCCCACGCGGGGTGTGGGCGACTTCGGGATGAAATTGCAGCCCATAGAGTTTCCGCTGTCGATCTTCGACCGCGGCGAAGTCCGAGCTCTCGGTCCGGCCGGCGGCGAGAAAACCTTTCGGTAAGGCGGTGACTTCGTCGCCGTGGCTGTTCCAGACATCGAGTTGATTGCCGAGCCCGTCGAACAACTGCGAACCATTGGTGATGTGCAACATTCCCGCGCCGTATTCGCGCCGTCCGGTAAAGACGACTTCGCCGCCAAGATGATGTGCCATCTGCATCAGCCCGTAGCAGATTCCAAGCACCGGAATGCCTAACGAAAAAATCGCTTTGTCGATCTGCGGCGCGCCTTTGTCGTAAACGCTGGCCGGTCCGCCAGAGAGGATAATCCCGTTGGGCTGAAGTTTTTTGACTTCAGCAGCGGAGAGATTGAACGGAACGACCTCGGAGTAGACCTGCAGTTCCCGCACCCGGCGGGCGATCAGCTGGGTATATTGCGAGCCGAAATCGAGAATCAAAATCTTTGAGTGTTTTGGCGGCGTCCGTCCGACTTGGCTCCCGCCTTCGTGAAGTGCCAGTCCGGTCGAAGACTGGCCGTGGCGAGCTCGGACCTTCGGCGTGGCGGGCAGGACAGGCTTGGTCTTCATGGGTGGGTCTGCGGAACACTGTGCTCTCCGGCAGGATCGCCCGCGTCGCGCTGTTGCGGCACGATTTCACCCTGACCGGTCAGGCCGCGTTGAAGTTGAGATCCGACTTCGTCGCCACTTCTACGTTCGAGCGGATCGGCACAGCCACTGGCCATCAATATGCTGCCGATCGCAATCAGGATCGACAAGGGCCTCATCCGCTCATTTTAGGAATGCAGTCGTGAAAAGCAAATGAGCGTTGTAGCGGCGCCCGCTGCGGCGGGCACCGAACTAAGTGGATAGGCGCTTGGCACAAGCGCCTCTACAACTTCTTCGAGTTTGATTAAGCTTTTATTGTGATCGATCCGGAGCTTCTTCTGCAGGGTTATCGGCTGGGAGTTTTTCCGATGGCGATGGAAGACGATTCGATTGCCTGGTTTTCGCCGGACCCACGGGCGATCATGCCGCTGGAGGATTTTCACGTTCCCCATGGGTTGCGCCGTCTTGCCCGAAAGAGCATTTTCGAAATCAGGATCGACGACTGCTTTGGCGAAGTCATTCGCGGTTGCGCGAAGCGCAAGGACACCTGGATCAACCGCGAGATCATTGAAAGCTACGAGCGATTGCACGAGCTTGGCTACGCGCATTCGGTCGAGGCCTGGAGCAAGAACAAACTTGCCGGCGGACTGTATGGAGTTGCGGTCGGCGGCGCCTTTTTTGGCGAATCGATGTTTCATCGGGTTCGCGACGCATCGAAGCTTGCCCTGGTTGGATTAGTGGAACATCTGCGCGCGCGAAAGTTTGCTCTGCTCGATACCCAATGGCTCAC
>CAZFZG010000292.1:0-1943 GCA_964523205.1 uncultured Chthoniobacteraceae bacterium
GATTCCCCAGCCTGCGGAAGCGACCGCGGCGATGATAGCGAACGCGATTGCGAGCGGCGTGATGAGAAACAAAATGAAGGCGCCCATCATCCGGTGACCTTTGTAAATGTGACCAAGCCCCGGAATGATGCTGAGCAGGATCGCCATAGCATCGCTCGCTTTTGGTTCGGCGGGCTTTGTTTGCTCGAGTGTCCAATCGCAATTCGTGCAATGGGTCGCGTCTTTTGGTAGCGTTGTCCCACAATAAGGGCACTGCATCGTGTCCCAACTGATCTGTTGCGGCTGCGCCGGCGCGTCGGTGTATTCCATCGCAAAATTTATCGCGCATTAAACGTCATCCAGACGGCGCGATTTCGTCAAGCATGGAAAGCACCCACTATTGAACACCTGCCCGCCATAGTCCCGCGACCGCGGGACGAAGGCGGGTCCCAAAGAGCTGCCGATTTCGTCAAGCCATGTTGTCATCCCGAAAGAATGTGACGGACCTCACAGTCGAAGTGTGGATCACGCAAAGTAAATTGTGCGATCACTCAACTCGTCCGAGATCATTCGCTCCATTCAGGAGGACAGCAGGTTGAACTGAGCGGCTACGCGCGGCAATATTCAGCTCAATGCCGACACTTCCTGAGATCGTTGAATATACGAACGAGTATCTGCGTCTTGACGAGATCGAGGATTGGCCGAATGCGCTGAACGGGCTTCAAATCGAAAATTCCGGCAAGGTTACGAAGATCGGAGCAGCGGTGGATGTTTCGACGCGCGTTCTGAATGCGGCCGCAAAGAAGCATGTCGATCTCTTGATCGTGCATCACGGCTTGTTCTGGCCGGGATTGCAAAGCGTGACCGGCGCGTTGCGCCGGCAATTGAAGATTGCATTCGAAAACGACATCGCGCTCTACAGCGCGCATCTGCCACTCGATGTGCATTCGAAAGTTGGCAACAACGCGCTATTGGCCGGGGCGCTGGGACTGAAGTCCACCAAGCGATTCTTGAAAGAGAAAGGTCAAGCGATCGGGCTGAAAGCCAAAGTGCCGATGCCGCGAGGCGTGTTGATCCGAAAACTGAGACGGATTCTTCGCGGTCCGGTAAAAACTTTCAATTTCGGTCCGGCTCAACCGCGACGCGCCGGCATCGTCACCGGAGCTGGGGGCTCAGAAATTTATCACGTAGCCGAAGCGAAAATCGACACGTTCATCACCGGCGAAGCGCCGCATTGGGCAGCGGTGGCGGCGGAAGAACTCGGCATGAATCTTATTCTCGGCGGTCATTACGCGACTGAGACTTTCGGCGTCAAAGCGCTGGCAACACACTTGTCGAGCAAATTTCAGTTGCGGTTCGAATTTATCGATTGTCCAACCGGATTGTAACAGTCAATCATCACTAGCGTGATCGACGAACCCCTCAGCCTTGGGATTCTCGCATTAGCCGGGCTCGTAGTAGCCATCATAGCTCTGGCAAGGTTGACTGGTCTTAAGGCGAGCATTGAGGAGTTGAAGCGGCGCGTGTCGGATCTGGAGCGTCCTGGCGAGAAAGCAGGCGTGAAGCAGGAGACGACAAAGCCTGCCATCCCTCCACCGCTTCCGGCCTACGTGACGCAGCCGCAGGTCAGGACACAAAGCCCGACCGCACCAGTAACCGCTCCAGCAAGTCTGCAACACGCATTCAATTGGGAATCGATTCTCGGCGTAAAACTTTTCGCCTGGATCGGCGGCTTCGCATTTTTCCTCGGCGTCGTTTTCTTCGTTAAGTACGCATTCGAAAACAATTGGATCACGCCGGCAATGCGGATCGTCACCGGCGCAATTGTTGGAGCGCTGCTGGTCGTTGTCGGTTTGTTGCCGCGGGTTCGGCGTTATCGCATTCCAGCGCAGAGTCTGTGCGCGACCGGCATTTTGATTCTCTACGCGGATACTTACTCCGCAAACGCGTTCTACGGATTGATT
>CAZFZG010000293.1:0-1937 GCA_964523205.1 uncultured Chthoniobacteraceae bacterium
GCGGTTTCTTCGATGATCTTGGTTGTCGGTTTGCCGGCTCCGTGTCCCGCTTTGGTTTCGATTCGGATCAAAGTTGGCTTGGCGCAACCCTGTGCAGCTTGAAGGGCAGCCGCGAATTTAAAGCTGTGCGCCGGCACAACGCGATCGTCATGATCGGCGGTCGTGATCATTGTTGGCGGATAACAACAACCCCGCCCAGGCGAGGCGATGTGA
Source organism: uncultured Chthoniobacteraceae bacterium (assembly GCA_964523205.1). GTDB lineage: Bacteria > Verrucomicrobiota > Verrucomicrobiia > Chthoniobacterales > UBA10450 > AV40. The sequence continues at coordinate 214 of CAZFZG010000293.1, forward strand.
TGAAGTGGGGAGTAAGCGTAGAGATAATTAAAATCGTCAGGCTTCTGGGCGCTGCCGTAATCGGAAGTCCAGGCCCAGCCGATGGTGAACTTATCGAACCGCAACATGTCCATCACACCGACATTCGGCAGCGCTGCGCCGAAAAGATCAGGGCGCTGGGTCATGCAGGCGCCGACCAGCAATCCGCCGTTGCTGCCGCCGCCGATCGCGAGTTTGGGCGTCGAAGTATACTTGTTGTCGATCAAGTACTTGGCCGCGGCGATGAAATCGTCGAACACGTTTTGTTTGGTGTTCAGCATTCCGGCTTCGTGCCATTTTTCGCCGTACTCGCCGCCGCCGCGTAAGTTCGCGACGGCGTAAATGCCGCCCATCTCCATCCAAACCAGGTTCTCCGGCTTAAATATCGGCGTCTGGGAAATGTCGAATCCGCCGTAGCCGTAAAGGTAAGTCGGGTTCTGTCGGTCGCGTTTCATTCCTTTTTTGTAGGAAACGAATATCGGCACGCGCGTGCCGTCGGCGCTCTGGTAAAAGACCTGCTCGGTCTGATAATCGTTCGGATCAAAATTCGCCTTCGGTTTGAACAGCAACTCGCTGGCACGCTTGTCGAAATCGTAGTGGAAAATTTCAGTCGGCGTGGTGTAACTGGTAAAGGAGTAAAACGTCTCACGGTCTTTGCGTTTTCCGATGAAGCCGGCCGCTGTGCCAAGTCCGGGCAATGCGATCTCGCCGTCGCCGGAACCGTCGAACTTGAATAGTTTCACGGCGCTGTGCGCGTCATGGAGATAGAGGACGACAAGATGATCACCAACGCCGCTGACCGCTTCCAGCTTGTCTTTTGATTCCGGAATGAGTTCGTCGATCTTCGCCGGGAGCGGTTTGCAGGTGTTGATGGAAATCACCCGGCCGAGCGGCGCGTTCAAGTCCGTTCGAAACACGAAGACCGGTCCTTCGTTATTGATGAAACTATATTGGGCGTCGGCTTTATCGAGTAGCTCAACCACTTTGGAATTTGGGTCGACCAGATTTTTGTAGAAGATGCGGTTCTTCGGGTCAGTCCCGCGCTGGACCGTGATGATGAGATAACGTCCGTCGTCGGTGACTTCGGCATTGAGCAGCCATTCCTTCTGGTCGGCTCGCTCGTAGATCAACTTGTCCTGCGATTGGGGCGTGCCGAGCTGATGGAAGAAGAGCTTGTGATTGTAGACTTGCGAGCGCAGCTTGTTCTTCTCGTCGGGCTTGTCGTAGCGGCTGTAAAAGAAACCGCTGTCGTCTTTTTTCCAGGAAGCGCCCGAGAATTTCACCCAATCAATCACGTCTGGTCGATCTTTGCCGGCGGCGACGTCGCGCACTTTCCATTGCTGCCAATCGGAGCCGGCCGTGGCCAGACCGTAGGCCATCAACTTGGCATCGTCGGTGACTTCGACGCCGCTGAGCGCGATGGTACCATCTTTGGCGAGCAGATTTGGATCGAGCAGCGTTGTCGGTTTCTCCGAGAAATTCCTGGCGGTATAAAGAACGTTCTGGTTTTGAAGGCCACTATTCTTGGAAAAAAAGTAGCGATCCTTTTCCTTGAACGGGACACCGAACCGCTCGTAATCCCAGACTTCGGTCAGGCGCTTCTTGATTCCGTCGCGTTCCGGAATTGCCTTCAGGAAATCGAAGGTGATTTTGTTTTCGGCTTCGATCCACTTCCGCGATTCGGGTGCGTCCGGATTTTCCAGCGG
>CAZFZG010000294.1:0-1936 GCA_964523205.1 uncultured Chthoniobacteraceae bacterium
CGCTCCGCGCTAACTGCCTCTTCATTTTTTCAGCAATTTTCTGGAGATCGCCGAGTAGCGATTCTGCGATCCACGGAAGCTCGCCAAGCCAAAAAGCACCGATGGTTAAGCGCGGAAAGCCTTGTAACAACACAAATCGAAGATCTCGAGGAACCTTTCTGCCTGGCAGAAATACCGAAGTGCCAATTCCAAAGCCGAGCGATGTGTAGATGTCGATCAGCTCGAGCGAGACAACTTCGATCGCGATTTGCCAATGTAATCCAATCTTCCTTAAGCCTGCGCGAAAATTCTTTGATAATGCTTCATGCGCAGGCAGCGAGATTAATTTCTCCCCGGATCGGCCATGCCGAAACAAGTCATTGATCGAACGGATTCTCGACCGGCGTGGAACGACGAGCACGGGCGGGAGCTGAACGAGCCGGCGCGTCTCAAACGACGTCGACACTGGGCTTTCGAGCTCCGTGATGGCAATGTCTATCTCGCGCCGGCGCAGCAAGTCCTCCGCACTCGCTTGGTTTACATCGTGGAGAGTAAGCTCCAGATCTCGATATTGTCGCTTGTACCGGGCGAGTATGTCAGGCAGGTAATCTCGTAGGATCCGTCCCGGCGCGGCCAATCTTAAACGCTGTTGCGTGTGGCCACGAACTTGAGCGGGCAGATCGGGCAACGCCGAAAAGAAACCTTCGATCTCGCCAAAGAGCTTCGATCCCGCCGGGGTCAGTCCAAATGGTCGACGCTCAAAAAGTCTGACATCAAGAGTCTTTTCCAACTGCAACAGTTGTCCGCTGATTGCCGGCTGTTGGATACCGTACGGCATCCGGCGAGAAGCCGCGCTAATGCCACGATGTTTCGCGACGTGATAGAACAACTCAAGGTGATGAATGTTCATCGATGAATCATCGTTTATATCGATGTTTTTATCAATAATTATCGATTAACACAATTGCTAGATTCAGCGCATGATGAATGTCATGAACATTCTTATCATCTTCGGAATCGCAGGAGGCTGCATCATTGCAGAGCGATTGTGGCCAGCTATGAAATTTCCGCGAGTTAACGCATGGTGGGGCCGCGTGATTTTAATTAACACAATCCAGGTCGGAATTACGGTTCTGGCTGGCCAAACCTGGAACCGGTGGCTCAATCACTGGTCACTACTTCATCTCAGAGACCATCTCAACGACTGGCCTTCTGCAATCGTTATCTATGTCTTTTCAACTTTTGTTTACTACTGGTGGCATCGGTATCGCCACGAATCGCAGTTTTTGTGGCGAACTCTTCATCAAATTCACCACTCTGCGCGAAGACTCGAAATATTAACGAGCTTTTACAAACACCCCGTCGAAATCTGGATCAACTCGATCCTGAGCAGTCTCATTGTTTATCCCTTGTTCGGCGGCAGCGTTCAAGCAGCCGCTTATTACACAATCCTGATTGCGGTAGGTGAATTCTTCTACCACTGGAACATCAACACGCCCCCGTGGTTTGGATACATTTTCCAACGCCCTGAATCGCATCGCGTCCATCATCAGTTTCGTCATCACACCAACAATTTCGCTGACGTTCCGCTCTGGGACATTCTTTTCGGCACGTTCAAGAATCCAAAAAAGTTCGGCGGACGCTGCGGTTACGAAAGTTGGCGGGAAGATCGATTTGAAGACATGATCGCATTCCGCGACGTCCACTCCGCGGGAATCGAGAAATTGGAACCGCTACACTTCTTGCCGACCTGCATTGGCTGCTCAAAGCGTTGGGCTTGCACAGCGGCACACGGCTCATGTACAAAAACCGAGAGGGCAAAATTCCTTTTCAAATGATTCACTCCCACGGGCGTTGGGGATGCTCGCTTTCGCCTACCCTGCGTTGGACGGCTCTACCGCCGTTCGCCTAGGTTTTACGAGCGCCGAGCGCGACAAGAAGAATTCCGCCGACTAGA
>CAZFZG010000295.1:0-1918 GCA_964523205.1 uncultured Chthoniobacteraceae bacterium
TCTTCGCCACGAGCTCATACGAGTGATCGATCATCCTTCGAATCTCGCCGTCTGGAATCCCAGCTTCGATGTCGACCGTATTCCAGTGCTTCTTGTTCATATTATAACCAGGCCGGACTTGTTCGTAACGATCGCGTAACTCGAGGGCGAGATCAGGATCGCATTTTAAGTTTGCGGTTGCGGGAACTTCGTCGAGCGCTGCAAGCGCGAACATTTTGCCGCCAACTTTGAAGACAAGAACGTCCGGACCAAATGGCGTGGCTTCAGTTGCGCCCGGTTTGTTCAAGCAATATTCGCGAAACTTCTCCAGGTTCACTTAACCAATCCGCGAAACGAGAATTTCTGGCAGATCTTTAATTGCGACGCGCTCCTGTTTCATCGAGTCGCGTTCACGCAACGTCACCGTGTCGCGCAACTTTATGTCTTTTTCCCCGAGTGTTTCGAAGTCGACGGTGACTCCGAACGGCGTGCCGATTTCGTCCTGCCGACGATAACGGCGCCCGATCGCGCCCGATTCGTCGTAAAAGACGAACATGTGTGGCCGGAGAAGATCCACAATCTCCTTTGCCTTCACCACGAGCGGCTCCTTGTTTTTCAAAAGCGGGAACACCGCGCACTTGATCGGCGCGACGCGCGGATGAAACCGCAGCACCACACGCGATTCCATTTTCCCTTTTTCGTCCGGCGCCTGATCCTCGGCATAAGCTTCGCAAATCAAGGCGAGCACAGTTCGATCAACCCCGGCGCTGGGCTCGACCACGTGCGGAATAAATTTCTCCTTCGTCTCATCATCGAAATATTCCAGCGATTTGCCGCTCGCTTCCTGGTGTTGTTTCAAGTCGTAGTCCGTGCGATATGCCACCCCTTCCAGTTCCTGCCGGCCGAACGGAAAATCGTACTCGATATCGTAAGTGCCTTTTGAATAAAACGCGCGCTCTTCATCCGGCACGGTCAGGACATGGAGCTTCGCGCGCGGAATGCCGATGTCCTCGTAAAACTTGAGCCGCTCTTCCTTCCAGTACTCGAGCAGCTTCATCCCCTCCTCCGGGCGACAAAAATATTCCAGCTCCATCTGTTCGAACTCGCGGGAGCGGAAGGTGAAATTGCGCGGATTGATCTCGTTCCGAAACGCTTTCCCGATCTGAGCAATACCGAACGGTAATTTCTTGCGCGAGATCTCGAGGATATTTTTGAACTGGACGAAGATAGCCTGCGCTGTCTCCGGTCGAAGATAGGTCAGACTCGATTCGTCTTCGGTCGCGCCAACATACGTTTTGAACATCAAATTGAATTCCCGTGGCTCGGAAAGCTGAGCACCGCTTTCAGGATTGAAACTCTTGCTGTTCGTTACTTTTTCAGTGCGTTCTCCAATCAATACCGGATTTTCGACCCCGCGCTTTGTGTAAAATGCTCTAGCAAGATCGCGAGCTGCTTGGGGATTCGACCCTTCCCTCAGCAGTACAGAAAAAGCCATCCCTCGGATTTCTGTCCGTAGCTCTGCGACGACATTATTTAATTTATTGAGTTGTGCGTCCGACAAACCGCTCATCGCTTGCGTAAGATCGTGGCGAACAACGCTCGTAACCTCATCCAACGATTTTATAGAACGAAGTTTGTCTTTCAGAGTTCCTCCGGAAGTTCCCGCTAGGGCGGGGGTATTCTGCTCGGCAGTTGTAAGCGTTGCCTTTATCAGCGAAGTCGTAGAAACGGCACCCAAGTAATGATACGCAATACCGCTTTGCCTCGGCAATTGATCTGCCCGGAAACGCTTGTTGGTAAGCAGACATTCGACCATCGGATCGGTGAACGTGTCTTCGTGACCGCTCGCTTTCCAGACCGCGCGATTCATCAGAATCGAGCCGTCCATTCCGACCACGTCATCGCGCTCGTGAACCATGACGCGCCACCAGTAATTCTT
>CAZFZG010000296.1:0-1900 GCA_964523205.1 uncultured Chthoniobacteraceae bacterium
AGAATGAGGATGACAACTTGCATGGCCCATTGCGGCGCATTGAACGCAGGGAGGAAAATCGATGCCGCCTGAATCGTGAGCCACGCGACTACCGCGTAGGCGACCGCAACCTTGTAAACGTTGCGCCGTTTTAGCTCGGCAAAGAAGTTGCCTAAATTCATTTTTGGGCGGCTTTTCCGAATTCACGCGCCGGGATAATTTTCTCGGCGAGCGCCTCGAAACGTGGCTGGTCCCGCAGGTCGTCTAGCATGGGATCTACTCTGATCGTGAATAGATCGTTGCCGGCACCCTCGCGATAGGCTCTTTCCAGCGCATCGATCGCCTGGTCTTTGTCGCCTAATCCCATAAACATGAGCGCCATGCTATAGCCGGAGACGTAGCGGCTTTTCGCTTCCTCGGTCAGGCGCACGAGGATTTTTTGCGCTTCGTCTCGTTGTCCGGCACGGGCGTAGGCCTGGCCGAGATAAGCAAGCGCTTCTGGGTCATCGTTTAATTCGACCGCTTTTTGATATTCAGCGATGGCCTCAGTTAGTTGCCCCTTAAGTTGAAAGGCCTGGCCCAGATAATAATGCGCAATATAAAAGCGCGGATCGATTTCTATAGTCTTCCGAAGTTGTGCAATCGCCTCGTCGTAGCGACGCGAGTTAAAGTAAACATTTCCGCCGAGATCAGCATTGTCGATCAACGAAAGCGGATCTAGCTCGACCGCGCGCTTTCCCTCTGCAATCGCGCGATCGAACTGCGCAAGTGCTGTCAAAGGTCCCCACGAAAGCCAATGATGCGCCATCGCGTAATTTGGATTTAACTGAATCGCCTGCTCCAATTCGGCAATCGATCGGTCGAACTTGAAATCGAAGGGCCCCGCTATTCTTCCGGATGAAGCGTGTGCCTCGGCCAACGTATCGTCGAGTTCAAGGGCCTTTTTCGCGGCAGCTCTGGCTTGTGGAATTGAATCCTGCGGAGAAGCAGCACCAAAGACTGAGAGAATTACATACGAATCGGCCAGACCAGCATAGGCGAGGGCGAAGTTGGGATCTTTGGCGATCGCTTGGTTGAAATAATCGATCGACTTCTTCAAATCGTTACCGGTGCGCTTGTTCCAAAAAAATCTGCCTTTGAGGTAAAGCTCGTAGGCTTGTGGATTCACCGTCGGAGTTTTTGCAATCGAGATTTTCTCGGAACCCGTGAGTTTCGCCTGCAAGGTGTCGGCAATGGTTTTCGCGATGTCGCTCTCCACTGCAAATATGTCGGTCAGCTTTCGGTCGTAGATTTCCGCCCACAAATGCGCGTCGGTCATGGCATTGATGAGCTGCACAGTGACGCGTACCTGATCGTTTGATTTTTGCACGCTGCCTTCCAAAATGTTGGCCACGCCAAGTTGTTTCGCGATCTGGGGAAGATTATCCGGCACGCTTTTGAAATGCTGTGTTGAAGTGCGGGAGATGACTTTGAGCGCCTCAATCTTGGCAAGGCGGGTCAGTATTTCATCCTGAATGCCCTCGGCGAAATAGGCGTTCTCCTTGTCGCTGCTCAGGTTTTCGAACGGAAGAACTGCGATTGATTTGTTCGAAATGTCGTTAGGCGAGGCCGAGCTCTTACTTCCGGCACTGAAGCGGCCAAGCAAAAAGAGTCCCATCGAAAGGACTGCGGCGATGACAACGATATAGATCCAGGCGTGTTTCTTGTGTCCAGCTGCCGCTAGGGGCATGGCGTCAGCGATTTCCGTTCGTTTGATTCCTTCTGGAGTCGTTTCAAACGCCCAGGCGATCACGAGCGCAATTGGAAAGCCGATTGCGACCAGCGCGATGACTAATCGCACAACCCAATTCGGAATCTCCAGGAACGGAAAGACCTGCGTCGCGACTTGAACCAACAACCAACCGACGATCGCGTACGCGAC
>CAZFZG010000297.1:0-1890 GCA_964523205.1 uncultured Chthoniobacteraceae bacterium
ACCGGCGACCCTTTCATGTGATAAATCTCCCAGCCGGCAAAATGCGGTCCGTCCACTTTCCAATCTTTGCGCTTCGCATCGGACGTGAGAACGAACGCGCCTTTCCGTGTTCCAACCAGTAATCGAACTCCGCTCATGTTTGAACTTGTAACCGCAGGTTACGTCGATCAAACAAATTGTTTGCGGCCGCGTTCGGCCGGCGCCGGGACTTGCTGAATTAATCTAAATCCTTCTCCAAAAGATAAAGGTAGAGGATCGCCATCGCGTCTGTTTTCGAACCGGACGTGTTGTCATAATCTGCTATGAGCTCGTAGCGGTGGCCGCGTGAAATCGGGATTCCTTCGCTCGATTTGAATTCGTCAACGTGTGCGACACCGACGCGATCGGGCCAATCTTGTGAACGCAAATAGAAAATCGTCGCACCTGTCGTCAGATCACGGAGTTTCATTCCTCGCGCGAAAGGGTGCACGTGGATGGTCGCGTAATGGATTGTCGTATCAAACGGAAGGTTCAGCTGTGCCGTGACCTCGGTGCGATAAATGTGGTGTCCGGTGGGGACGATCCAATGGTTCATCAACCCGGCGCTGGAGTCGCTCGAAGTATTTGCTTTGATGACTTCGCCGCATCCCGCGCCCACGTGTTGCGTCGCTGAGGCTGCCATGCACGCGGGTCCCATGTCGCCCGAGTCTCCGCGCGGCTGAAGAACGTAAAGTGCGCGGCGGAACAGCGCCTTGGTCGGCGCGCCCGGTTGATCGCTCGCAATTGTGTGCACGATTGTCCGCATCCGGACGTTCACCGCCTCATTCCTCGCGTTCAGATTCAAAGACATGGTCAAATAATCCAGCGGCGCGTCGGAAGGGATCGGCACTCCGAAGCCGGGTGGCAACTCGATCGAGAGCCGGCCCGGCGCGAGCGTGAACAGGCGCCAGTCGAGATGCGTTTTTCCGCCGAGGCGTTGATTAAATTGAGCAGGCGTGCCGCTGTGCTCGGCGAACGTGAGGTTGGAATGACAGAAAAATTCCTGCGAGATCGGTTTCTGGTCGGCCGCATCCACGACCTGCGTTTCCAAACCGGTGATCCACTGCACTTGAGATTTCTTTGCCGTTGCCGGCTGAATCCCGCTCTGGATCGACATCGGCCCTTCCATCGATCGATAAATTTTGTCCAGCCGGTAAGGATCGGACACCAGCGTCAGTTCCGCCGGCTTCGCGGAATCGCTCCGCGTCAGCGAATAGATCGCTGGACCGACAAGGGCGCACGCGATGGCAAGTAAGACGAAATGCCGTTGCAACTACTCTTTTCGAAGCAACGCCTGTGCCTGTCCCAGAGAAAGCGGCCAGAAAAAGTGTCACCCAAAAAGCGATCTGGCGCTTCTCGCTTTCCATTATCTGTATGAATCGGCAAAATGCGCCCCGTCGACTTTTCAGTCTTTGCGCTTCTAATCCGACGTCTGAACGAACGCGCCCTTCCGTGTGCCAACGAATGCTCGAATTCTACTCGTGCCTTAAACTCTTAACCGCGGATTACGCGGATCAACCGGATTTTCTTTTCTTGAATCACAGATTACGCAGATCTTTTTTGCCACAGATGAGCACTGATGAAACACAGATGTAAAAGAACAAGTCCATCATCCGTGTAAATCTGTGTCGATCTGTGGCTGTCTTGATCAGGCGGCAACGCCAAACCGCTTGGCCGACCGCATCGTCGCTTTAGCCACTTCAATCTCGCGATTCCGCGGCGGCGCGTTCGTCACCAACGACTCGAGTAAATGATGGGCAGCGTGCGCGACTTCATCGACCGCGCGATTGAATGCTCCTTCGTTTGCTATCGATGGCTTGGTAAATCCGCAAAGCTTCCGAACAAATTGCAGCGACGATGCCCGGATCTCAT
>CAZFZG010000298.1:0-1882 GCA_964523205.1 uncultured Chthoniobacteraceae bacterium
CGAGCTAATCCAAGGTGCGTTCGAATTATCTCAGCCGTACATCTATTAGAAAAAACTTTACCGGCTCAATTTTGAAAAGGACGTTGGAACTCGAAGGCAACCGCAGCGGAAAGAAAAGATAAGACCGGTAGTTACGCCAGCTCATACGACAAAACGCTGAGACAATAGATGGCAGCTGTCTCAACCCGCAGGATAATTGGGCCGAGGGTGATGGGAAGACAGGCGTGGGATTTCGCCAACCCAAGCTCAGCGGGGGTAAAATCGCCTTCCGGCCCAACCAGCATCAGAACGCTTCGGGGACGGTCTCTATGCTGCTCGGTGTAATGGGCGAGGATTTTCTTCAAGTGGATCGCGTCCGGCTGGAGCGAACCGATCAAGCGGAGGTCGAACTGTGGTGGCAGCCGTGTCGGCTGCGATACTAAATGAGATGCAGGCGACACGCCTGCCTCTACAGAAGAGAAAAACTCTTTGAGCTTTCGTGGGGTGTGCACTTCCGGCAGCCAATTTTGTCCGCATTGCTTCGCCGCCTCGATCGCGACCTGCTGCCATCTGTTCTGCTTTTGCTCCGCTTGACGCTTATTAAGATCGACAATCGTGCGTTCGGAAATTAGGGGCACTATCTCGGCCGCGCCAATCTCAACCGCCTTTTGCACGATGAGCTCCATGTTCTTTCCCTTTGGAATCGCCTGACCAAGCGTGATCCGACAACGAAGCGGCGGCGTTTGTGCTTCGTGTAGTTTGCGCAACCGCACTTCTCCCTTCGCAAGATCGACAATCTCGGCAGTGATTTCGCGGCCTCGACCGTTAAAGAGAACAGCCCGCTCGCCGCGTTTCATTCGCAAGACATCGCGAGCGTGATGAGCTTCGGCGTTGCGCAGGATCAGGGCGTCCGGATTCCAATCCTCAGGCGTGATATAGAAGCGATGCATTCAGCCTCAATAATACTGAACGCGTCTATTTCTCGCTATGAAAGCTGTTTGTGATGTCGCGCAACTCTTGGTTTTGCTTCGGCCACCGCGACTCTGTCGTCCAAGCAACGATTTGTTGAAAATAATCGCCGTCATCCACGGTGGTGTGAAGAAAAACTAGATTAATTTTCTGCTGCGTGCCGCTGACTTCGTCCTGCAGAGCGGCGTGCCCATCAATGGTAAGCGACACCGCTTTGGTAGCTGATGCGTTCTGCATGCCCTGCGATTTACGGTCCGTCGTGCTTTGACGGCGTTGTTCCAAAGTCATTGGACCGACCCCGGACTTTGCATCGGTGAACACCATTACGTACATGTCCTGGCTTTTGTTCTGGGCTTGCAAGGCCGCGTCTTTATTGAGATCCGACGTTTTCACCCAGAAACCGGACGTGGTGACCCTCAATTTGCCATCATCGGACGTGATCCCTTGTCGTTTGACCGCGAGATCATGCAGGCGCTCGCGATCAGACCTGACCATATCGACGAGCATTGTGGTGGCGAACGCAGCGAAGGTGACAGCAACCGCAAGTCCGACGTATCCAACAATCAGTCCGGCGAGAGCGATGCCTATTCCCCCTAGCGCGCCATTCGATTGCCGGATCCGCGAGCGCGCGACGTGCCCACAGATAACCGCCGCAATTGCGATAGCCAGTGCGAGAGGAAAGGAAAGTATGAAAACCAGCGACAGGATCGCCAGAACGAGAGCCCAAATCGCGATCGGAGCAGTCCGGGACGTAGCTCTGTTCGGCGGCGGCGGCGAAGGCGTAGTTTCGTCAGCCATTACGCCGTTTTAGCGAGGACAAGTCGTCAACGAAAGAACTCTTTAGCCCGCTCGAAGAAGCTTTTTCGCAACGGCGTATTTTCTTCCCCACACAATTCAGCGAACTCCTGAAGCTTGGCGCGTTGCTCGGCGTTCA
>CAZFZG010000299.1:0-1859 GCA_964523205.1 uncultured Chthoniobacteraceae bacterium
AAGCTCAGAGGCGAGATCGTCGTCAAAGTGCTTCCTGAAAATCTCGATCGGTTCCTGCAGAAGATTCGCGGACTCGGCGAGTTGAAGAACCAAACCCTCGGGACCGAAGACATCACCAAGAATTATTTCGATACCGAAGCGCGCTTGAAGAACGCACGAGTGATGGAGTCGCGTTTGATCGAGATGTTGAAGAAGAAGAGCGACGACATCAACGATCTGCTCCAGGTCGAGAAGGAGCTTGGTCGCGTCCGCGAACAGATCGAGCAGATGCAGGGCGAGCTGAAGTTCTGGGATTCGCAGGTCCAATTCGCCACGGTGACGATCTCGCTCGCGGAAAAAGATCTGGAGGAAGCGGCCAAGTATCTCATTAAGGAACGCGCGCAGCTCGCGCTCTACACGGCCGAGGTTGAAAAAGTTTACAACGATCTCAAGGCGCTGGCGTCGGCCAAAGTGCAGATCACAAACGCGCAGCTCGATCGCGATAACACGGGCCGCGTGTCGGCGCGTGTCAGCATGCTAATCGCACCGGAAGAGAGCGACGGCGTGATCACGAAAGCCAAAGCGATGGGACGCGTCGAAAATTTTCAGACGCAAACAGAGCGTATCGCGCAAGGCGGCGAAGGAATGTCCGAAAATGCGAATACGAAGCGCGACAAAGTCGAACTCAACATCTCGATTTCACGCGACGAGCAGGAGCAAGCATTCCAGCAGACGAGTCTGCGGATTCGGACGTCAGCCGTGGATGATAAGACAAAAAAACTTCGCGAGCTGGCAGAAAAGCAAAGCGGTCGCGTGCGCAATTCATCCTTTAGTCGCGATCCTGAAGGCCGTGAGTACGCGAACGTCTCGCTGCGGGTTCCGATGAAAAATTACAACGCGCTCATGCAGTCGCTCGATTCGCTGGGCAAAGTCGAAAACGTCAGCGTGCAGCGTCAGGACCGCAGCGGCGGACAAATCGATGAAGCCAACGCCCCGGCCGATTTGTCGATTCAGGTTTACAGCCAGGGGAACATCGTTTCCTCGGACACCGGATTGTTCGCCACTCTCCGGCGCACGATTGCCCAGAGCGCGGCGGCGATCATGTGGAGTTTGCGGATGATCGGGGTGGCGGTCGCGTTTCTAATGCCATGGATTGTGGCGGTGGTCGGAGCAGTTTGGGTCGTGCGAAGGATTAGGAGGCACCGGTAGGGGCGATTGCCCTCAATCGCCCGCAGGCTGTTGGCGTAATCGCCGCTACCTAATCTCCCTTGCCCGCTTTTGAAACGAATCGTATTTTACTATTCAGGAGGATGTCGATGAAATCTCAGAGCGGGATCAGCCTGGATAACGCGGCGGTGGCCGCGACGCCGAAGCACCTTTTGCAGTTCGCGGTCGATCAACGTTACGACGATTACACTTCGGTCGATCACGCGGTCTGGCGCTTTATCATGCGCCAGAACATTTTTTTCCTCCGCGAGTACGCGCACAAAGTTTATTTCCAGGGCTTGCTGGACACCGGCATTTCGTTCGAACGCATTCCGCGCATTCAAGAGATGAACGATATCCTGGCCAAGATCAGCTGGGGTGCTGTGGCGGTGGACGGATTTATTCCGCCGTCGGCGTTCATGGAATTCCAAGCTTACAAGGTGCTGGTGATCGCCTGCGACATGCGCCAGATCCATCACATCGAATACACGCCGGCGCCGGATATCGTGCACGAAGCCGCCGGCCATGCGCCGATCATTGTTGACCGCGAATATTCAAATTACCTCCAGCGCTTCGGCGAAGTTGGCGCGAAAGCGATGCAGTCCCGAAAAGATTTCGAGCTCTATCAAGCGATCCGGCACTTGTCGATCTTGAAGGAGCAACCGAACAGCGAT
>CAZFZG010000300.1:0-1854 GCA_964523205.1 uncultured Chthoniobacteraceae bacterium
TTCACTGCACGGTAGATCGTCAGGTGAGCGTCGCTCATTGGTGATTTGAAACCCGATTCCCGGGAACGGCTCTGTAGCTCGATAGTTTTTCCATATTCAAAACACAATGAAACTGTACGTAGGTAATCTCTCATTAGAGACCACCGAGAACGATCTTCAGGATCTGTTCGAACAACACGGCACCGTCACCGAAGTCCGTCTCATGATGGACCGGATGACGGGTAAATCGCGCGGCTTTGCCTTTGTTACCATGGGCGATGCTGCGCAAGGCAACGCCGCGATGAGCGCGCTCAACGGCACCGAACTAAATGGCCGCGCGCTCAAGGTTAACGAAGCCCGACCGCGTGAAGACCGGCCGCGTCCTTCTGGCGCGAAGGGTTCTTTCACAGGCTTTCGCCGATAGATCTGGAGTGACTGAAACAGCCGGCGCTCACCTTGGGCGCCGCGCTGTTGGCAGGCTCGATACCTTCATCATGGAATCTGAAAAGGCGATCACACTCGAGGGCACGATCAAGATGGTGTTGCCCGGAACGATGTTTCGGGTTGCGCTAGCAAATGATCATCTTGTGCTCGCCCACATTTCCGGAAAGATGCGCAAACGTTTTATTCGCTTAACCATCGGCGATCGAGTAAAGATGGAGATGTCGCCATACGACACCGCCAAAGGGCGGATCGTTTATCGACTCTAAGATGCCAACCCGATTTTTATTCGATCCGCCGCGACGGCCAAAATCAAAGGTGCGCCCCAGCCTGATGAGTTTGCTGGTACGTTGTCCGTCTACGTCAAAGCTAACGGATACGGGACGGACCGTGGAAAAAACGCGCTGGCCGGCAACGAAAGTAAAAATGCAAAAATTCACCTGCGCGCATTGTGGCGGGGTTCATTCCTGGACTAAGGCGGATGTGGTGCTGGGCAGACCCCTGTCAGATTGAGAAGTTGAGAATCTCGAAGTGATCTTTCGAATTCCTACTGATCGGATCAACTGGACGACAAGCTCGTTCCTAATAGGCACATTTATTCTGACACTGACGGCGGTGCCGATCTACCTCTGGTTCTTCGGCGTCGATTGGTTCCACTTCGCCGTTTTCGGCGTATTAATGGCGGCCACCGGGTTCAGCGTCACGCTTGGTTATCACCGGTTATTTTCGCACGCCACATTTCGCGCGACGTTGCCGGTGCGTCTCTTTACCCTCATCTTCGGCGCAGGGGCGTTCGAGAATTCTGTCCTGATGTGGGCGAGCGATCATCGCCGGCATCATAAACATGTCGATCACGACGAAGATCCGTACGACATCAGCAAAGGATTCTTTCACGCCCACATCGGCTGGCTCCTGTTCAAACTCTGGCCGCAACCGCCGTTCGATAACGTGGCCGATCTAAAAAAAGATCCGCTGGTCATGTGGCAACATCGACACATTCATTTGCTCGCCGTCCTGGTGAGTTTTGTTCTGCCGACTTTGCTCGGTGCACTCTGGGACGGCTGGGTCGGCGCGCTCGGAGGCTTTCTCATTGGGGGCGTGGCCAAAGTGGTCGTGCTCCAACACGGCACGTTTCTGATTAACTCAGCCTGCCACACCATTGGTCGTCAGCCGTATTCGACACGGTGTAGCGCCCGCGACTCGTTCTTGATGGCGCTGTTTACTTTGGGCGAAGGTTACCACAATTATCACCACGAATTTCAGCACGACTACCGCAACGGCGTGAAACCGTGGCAATGGGATCCGACCAAGTGGTTGATCTGGGCGTTGGCGAAGCTCGGTTTGACAACCGATCTCCGACGCGCGCCGCATCAGACCATTCTCGCTGCGCAATCGCGGGTCAAGGATTCTAGAGTCTTACAACCGCGCGAATAA
>CAZFZG010000301.1:0-1800 GCA_964523205.1 uncultured Chthoniobacteraceae bacterium
AATTTTACGTCGGAGGAAGACTCGGACGGCATGGACTTCGTTTATCTGAAAATTCTGACTTTAACGAATCTATTTCGACCCTACGACTTTCTGGACGAGCGATTCGAAGCGCGGGTCGCCGCGAAGTGAGTCGAAACGATTGTCGATCTTGGGTCCGCCGATGCCGCCACCGCCAATCGGGATGGTTCGTTCATCGTAAGCTTTCTCAAGCCGCCGGAGCGCTTCGTCACTGTTTCCGAGGACTGCTTCGATTTCCGCCAGGGCGTAGCTGGACACAAATCTGCGCTGAGATTCGTTGCGCAATTGGTTGAGAATCTTCTCCGCCTCGGCGCGTTTGCCGTTGCGCGCGTAGAGACACGCGATCACGGCCTGCACTTGATCAGAAGGCGCGCCTAGTGCGGAGTTTTTTTCGTAATCGCGAATCGCGTCGTCGATTTTGCCGGCGTCTTCATTGATCTGTCCGCGCACCCAGTAGGCGACACTGAAATTCGGATCGAGATCGAGCGTGCGCTGAATTTGCTGGGATGCTTCTTCGTGCTGTCCGCCCGAATAAAGAGTGCCCGCCAGAATGGTGTTAATGATGAGCGAGAGCGGGTCGAGGTCGTGCGCGCGGCGCAACTCGGCGATCGCCTCGTCGAAACGCCCCAGGGACTGAAGGACTTCGCCGTACCATTGATGGGCTGAAGCGTAGTTCGGATTCAATTCGAATGCGCGTTTGAATTCGGCTTCACAGGCGGCGAGCTGCAAATCGGCGCCAATCGCATTGCCCAGCGCGGCATGCGCTTCGGCGAGCGAATCGTCCAGCTCGATTGCGCGGCGCGCAGCCGGAATCGCCTGGTCGAGGAATGGCTTCGGCGGGTCGTTGCTATAGTTCGGCATAACGCTGTAACAATCCGCTAGTCCGGCGTAGGCCAGCGCGTAGGACCGATCTTTTTCGATCGCTTGTTGGAAATATTCCACCGCCTTTTTCAAATCCGCTTCGGTTCGCCGGTTCCAAAAATGACGGCCTTTGAGATAAAACTCGTGCGCTTCGAGATTCTCGGTCGGTCGCGCGGCTATGACACGCTGTTCGGAGCCCGTCAACTTTGCCTTTAATGTATCGGCAATTGTTTTCGCGATCTCGCTTTCCACAGCAAAAATGTCGGTCAGTTTACGATCGTAAACCTCGGCCCAGAGATGCGCCTCATTGGCAGCCTTGATTAACTGTACGTTGATCCGCACCTGGTCGTTCACCTTTTGCACGCTGCCTTCAAGCAGGTGAGCGACGCCGAGTTGTTGCGCAATTTGAGGCAAGTCGCCCTTGTTCTGAAAACGCTGCGTAGAAGAGCGCGCGATCACTTTGAGGTCCGCAATTTTAGCCAGGCGCGTGAGAATTTCGTCCTGGATGCCTTCGACGAAGTAAGCGTTATCGGGATCGCGACTGAGATTATCGAAAGGCAACACGGCGATCGATTTGTTGGGAATTGCCGGCGCGGATGGAAACGTCGAGCCATTCGACTGCCGCTCAGGCCAGGTTCTTGCGCGCATAAACTGAAAGACGAACAGACCGGCCGCCATCACCGCCAGGACTGCTGTGATCGCCACAATCTTGCGGCCGGTCTTGCGCGTGATCGATTTACTGGCCTCGACTTCGGTTTCGCGCACGATTCCTTCCGGCGTGATCTCAAATGCCCACGAAAAAATCAACGCCGCCGGAAATCCGAGCGCGATCAGTACAACCAAGACCTTCATCATCCACGCCGGCGCGTCGAATGTCGGGAACAAGATTGACGCCGCCTGAATCAGCAGCCAGCTCACGAC
>CAZFZG010000302.1:0-1796 GCA_964523205.1 uncultured Chthoniobacteraceae bacterium
AACTGCGCGATTTTTTCCGGATCCACCGCGCCGATGTGAAAATCGACCGCCGGGATCGAATGGTCCGGCAAACTATATTCGGAAAAGTCCTCGCCGCCCATGGTTGGATCGACAATATCGACGTTGGCGTCGCCTAAAGTCTTCTTCCAAACCGCGATTAGTCGCTTCGTTAGGTCCGGATTGTTGTAGGTCGATGGGGTGTGCTCTTTCAGCACAGTGACAATCGGCCCGCGATCTGATGGAACTCCGGCAGCGCTGGTGATTCCCTTCGCAATTTCGTCAATGGCCTTGAGCACGCGTTCGCGCACCTCGGGCTTATAAGTGCGCACCGTCAGCTGCATCTTCACGTCGTCGGGAATGATGTTGTGTTTGGTTCCACCGTGAATCGATCCAACCGTGACCACAATTGGATCGAGCGGATTATTTTCCCGGCTTGCGATCGTTTGCCAGGCATTGATCATTTCCGCCGCGATCACGATCGGATCCTTGGTTCGGTGCGGATACGCCCCATGGCCGCCGGTTCCGCGAACGGTTACATCAACCGAATCCACATTGGCGTAAGTATAGCCCGGCGTGACTCCGATGTGCCCCGTTTCCAAATCCGCCTTGTCATGAAACCCAAGCGCGAAATTCGGTTTGCCAAACCGATTGTAGAGGCCGGCCTTCAACATCGCGCGTGCGCCACCGATGGCTTCTTCCGCTGGCTGGCCGACGAAAATGATCGTGCCGGACCAGTGGTCTTTCATTCGCTGCAACGCCCGCGCTGTGCCGATGAACGCCGCCATGTGCGCGTCGTGTCCACAGGCATGCATTACCGAAACCTCGCGACCTTCGTCATTCTTAGTAGTAACGGTGCTTGCGTAAGGAAGCCCGGTTTCTTCATGGACCGGCAATGCATCCATGTCCGTACGCACCAGAACGGTCGGGCCACTGCCATTCTTCATCACTCCAACGACGCCGTAACATTTTAGACTCGGCTGCTCGTACTTGCCGAAATTCTCCGTCACGTCACAACCGGCCGCGCGCAGTTCCTTCGCAACCAGGGACGCGGTGCGTTCCTCGTGACCGGACAATTCCGGATGGCTGTGGATATCTTTGTAAATCGACAACAACGACGGCAGTTCGCTCATCGCCACCTTTTCGGGAGTCATCTCCTGGGCGAAAGCGAATCCTATTGCGAAAGCCAAAAGTAAGATCGACAGCGAAGAGATCTTCATGTGGTGTCTATAACCAAACGCGATTGTAGGGCAACCGCTCCGGTTGCCGATCTAAAAACGGCAGGCGATGCGCCTGCCCTACAATTTGTCAATCCGCGCGAAGTCGCGGAATCTCTTAAGAATGGAATTCGAAAAGAACGAGATCCTCTTCGGGGCCGACCCGACGACCCGCATTGTGGCGATTGAGCTGGGCGAAACCGGCACAATCAAGGTGCATCGGCGCGAGAAGGATGGATCGACGACCACGGACGTTGAGCCATTCCATCCGTTCGTCTGGGCAGACTCGGACGTTGTCGATCTTGGAATCGACGCGGAAAAGCTCAAAGGCGATCTCAAGTTCGGCTGGCTCGTCACCGTGGACAGTTGGAAAGAGCTCATCGCGCTGCGCAACGGTTTGAAAAACGCCGGCCGCGATTTCTTCGCGTTCACCGATCCAGTCCAGCACTATCTCACTGCGACCGGACGAACACTGTTCAAGGATCTGCCGTTCGAGGAGCTGAAACGGATGCAGCTCGAAGTTCTGACAAACGACGAGCACATCATGAGCATCGCGGCCTCGGACAACACAGGCTGGGAAGA
>CAZFZG010000303.1:0-1789 GCA_964523205.1 uncultured Chthoniobacteraceae bacterium
GTTTGATTCCCTCCGGCGTGATTTCGAAGGCCCAGGAAAAAACCAGCGCAATCGGAAACCCAACCACCAGAATGAGGATGATAATTTGCATCACCCATTGCGGTGCATTGAACGCAGGAAGAAAAATCGACGCGGCCTGAATTGTGAGCCAGGCGACCACTGCGTAGGCGACCGCGACTTTGTAAACATTGCGCCGCTTCAGCTCGGCGAAGAAATTGTCGATTCGCATTTTCTTAGTTCGTGGGGCTTCGCATCAAGCGCCAAGCAATACGTGAAATCATGGAAGTTTGCATCCTAACTCTTGGTCATTCGTTCTCCCGAACTCATGCCAGCTACCCTAGCTGCGTTACCGCCTACCCGCGCGGCTCCCGCTCGCGCGTCTTCACTTTGATTTCTCTTCGCAGAGTTTTTGGAAGCGCGGATCGCTGCGCAGCGGATCCCACACTGGATCGAGGCGTAGCGAAGCTTTGGATAAGACATGGCCTACCGGAATAGCCAGTAACTGTTCGATGTGATTAAGAGCGGACTCTTTCTCGCCTACTTGTGCCTCGACCATCGCGAACTGCGCGAGATAATAGCCCCCGATCATGTCGTCCCGCGAATAAGGTAGGAGCTCAGTTGCGCGCCGTCCTGATTCCAAAGCGGCCGCTTTCTTTCCCAATCCGGCATACACTAGCGCGAGATAACTCTGCGCCTCGGCCTGTGCGCGCGGCTTATCGTGCAATCCCTCCAACGCTTGTTGAGCTTCAAGGAACGCTGCACGCGCCGGTCCGGCGTCACCTTTCTGCACCAACGCTTGCGCGCGTAACAACGCGACCGGCTCCCGAGTAATCGACCATTCATCGAGCAGCCACGCGGGCGCATGCTCCAGCGCCGCCAAAGCCGTATCGGGTTGACGCATCGCCATCGCAAGCTGCCATCGCGCGAACGAAACGGAACCCTGAGGATCAATGTCCGCCGGGATTGTCGCTAGCGCCCGGCTGGCGGCATCGAAGTCGCCAATCATCTGCAACGTCGTGACTTGATAGACTAGGGTCTCGAAGTCGTCTGGGACTAGGGTCAGGGCTCGATCGTAGAACGGATTAGCTTCAGCGTAACGGCGCATGTAGACGAAAGTGGCGCCGATCTCGCGTACCAACAGATTGTCGCGTGGACTCAGTGCAGCGCTCCGTTGCAGCTCGTCGAGAGCCTGCTCCATTTTACCCAGCCGACGATGAACAAACGCGATCCCCGTCAAAACGTTCGCGCTATTCGGTAGAGTTTTGCGCGCCTTGTCGAATTCGGCGAGCGCGGCGTCGTAGTCGCGACGGCCCCAGTAGTGGACGTAACCCATGGACAAGTGCGCTTCCGGCAATTCGGGTTGCAGCTCCAAACCGCGCTCTGCCGCTTTCTTTGCAGCGTCGATCGCCTGCGGGCTCGGATCGGTGTTATACCAGTAAATCCTCGCTTTCAAATAGGACAGCCTGGCATAGGCCAGAGCAAAGTTAGGATCGATGCCGACCGCTTTCTCGTAGAAGCCGGCAGCATTCCGTGCTGTCTCCGCAGGATCCTTCGCGGTCGCCGAATAGATTTGATTGGCGAAATACTCGGCCTTTAGAAAGAGATCATAAGCCTGCGTATCTTTCGTCGGTGCGCGCGCGACGGTGTTCGCCTCCGCTGGCGACAATTTGGCTTTCAGGGAATCTGCGATTTCCTGCGCGACTTCGGTCTCGACCGCGAAAATGTCTTGAATGTCACGATCGTAGGTCTTGGCCCAGAGATGGGAATCGGCGCGGGCATCGATGAGCTG
>CAZFZG010000304.1:0-1785 GCA_964523205.1 uncultured Chthoniobacteraceae bacterium
CAGATAGCGCAATGATTTTTCACATCGGTCGCGTCATCCTTGTCCTGTTCGAGGTGTTGGTCATTTTCAATCTGCTGATCGTCGTCCATGAGATCGGCCACTTTTTGGCGGCCCGATGGCGCGGTCTTTACATCGAGAAATTCGGCATCTGGTTTGGAAAGCCGCTTTGGAAAAAGAAAATCAACGGTGTCCAATATTCGCTGGGCTCACTACCGTTCGGCGGATTTGTAGCGCTGCCGCAATTGGCACCGATGGACATCATCGAAGGAAAAGCGGATGTCGATCGCGAGCAGCTGCCGCCGGTTTCTGCGCTCGACAAGATCATCGTAGCGGTGGCCGGTCCGCTTTTCAGTTTGCTGCTCGCGTTTGTGTTCGCGGTCATCGTCTGGGTGGTCGGTTATCCGGTAAGCGAATCCGACATGACGACGACGGTCGGTTATGTGATGGGGAAGTCGCCGGCTAAAGGGGAATTGCAACCAGGCGATAAGATTTTGGAAGTAGACGGCAAAAGGGTCACGCGATTCCTCGGGATGAACGACAGCGTGAGCTGGGCTGTGGTTCGAAGCGAAGGTGAAACGATTCCCATCAAGTTCGAGCGCGACGGAAGAGTTCAAACGGTCCAACTGGAACCATACAAAGCCGAATCAATGGGTTGGTTTCGCAGAAAAAGCGTGCGGCAGCTGCTGATCTTGCCGGCTGAGACGCCGATTATCGACAAGGTGGAGCCGAATTCGCCCGCGGAAAAGGCGGGATTGCGCAAGGGCGACATCATTCGCGCGATCAACGGTGAGGCGATCTACAGTCCGGCCGCGTTAGCCGACCACACGAAAGCTCACCCCAACGAATCGATGACGCTGCGAGTTGAGCGTGACGGCACGACTTTCGACACCAAGGCGAGTCCTGTGCCGATGATGGTTGAGGGAGAAAAAGAAACCAGGCCGCGCATTGGCATTGGCTGGGATACAAAACTGACAGTCTCGCACCCTTCACCAATCGAGTTGATTGATAACAGCGTGACGAGCACGTTCAACACGCTCGGAGCGGTCGCTTCCCGAAAGTCGGATGTTGGTCTTCAACACTTGAGCGGCCCAATCGGGATCACTCGAATCTATTATTTATTTCTCGTTAGCGACCGCGGATGGCAGTTGGCTCTCTGGTTGAGTGTGGTGTTAAATGTAAATCTGGCGATTCTGAATATGCTGCCGATTCCAGTGCTCGATGGCGGCCACATTCTTTTCGGGCTGATCGAATCAATTCGTCGCCGACCGCTGAACATGCGAGCGCTCGAGTTCGTGCAAGGCGCCTGCACTCTTTTGATCGTTGGTCTGATTGCTTACATCAGCTTTTTTGATGTGCAGGATTGGCCCATCGTAAAACGCGTGCTCGATAAGTACGCGCCGCGGTCGCAACAGGGCAAGGATCAAGACGTGCCCTAGCTCGCTTGGCGCCCGGCTTCCCTAGCCACATTCGCTGCCGCTCAGTGGCTCCCGCCGTAAAGTTGGCGCACTTATTTGTTGGAAATGAAGGGAAGCGCGCCAACGCCTGATCGATTGCGCCGATTGGGCGCTGCTCTTAGATTCCTTTTCGTGAATCCGTCCATGACAACGACGGCGTTTGAGTTGCCCGGCTACCGCGTAGTGAAAACCTTCGGGGTTGTGCGCGGAATCATAGTGCGTTCGCGATCGATCTTCGGAACGATTGGCGCTGGGCTTCAGACTTTGGTGGGTGGAAACATCACGATCCTGACCGATCTTTGCGAGAAGACGCGGCAACACGCACTTGAGC
>CAZFZG010000305.1:0-1766 GCA_964523205.1 uncultured Chthoniobacteraceae bacterium
TTATTCACAGATCGGCACACGTTGTTCACAAATTCCGAAATTTCAGATCAACCGCGCATCTGAACGATTGGTATCAGATACTTTCCGCTAAGAATCCCAACACGCGTTTCTCGTAGTCTTGCCGCGCCGCTCGATGAAGATCGACATGTCCTGCCTTCGGCACGACCCAGAGTTGTTTCGGAGATAGCGCTTGATCGAATAACATTTGTGTATCCGCGGCGCGGGTGTTCCGATCTCTTTCTCCGCAAATGATAAAGACGGGACAAGTTGCGTCTTTAATGTGATCGACTGGATGCAAGTCGTTCGGAGAAATTCCGAGTTGGACCTGAAGCTGTTGGACTAAGAAAGACGCTGAGTATCGCCCGAACGGACCTAGGTAATTTTCCAAGCGATTGCGAGTGGCGATTTCAATTGTCGGATAAACTTCTTCGAGCACGAGCGCGTTTACCCTCAACGGTGGCGTAGCCAACAATGCAGCGGCTCCGCCGAGCGAGCTTCCGATTATCGCGATTCCGGCGTTCGGATTTCGTTCACGAATAAAAGTTACTGCCGCTATGACATCGCGACTTTCCTTCAATCCAAACGTGATGTGGTCCCCTTTGGTTTCACCGGTTCCTTGCAAATCAATTAGCAAAGCTGAATAACCGGCGCGCCGAAGGAATCGCGCGCGAGCAACCATGCTGAGTCTATTTGCGCGGATGCCCGGTAATAACAGCACGGTGCCTTTACCGTTTTCGACAGGGCACCTCCAGCCTTTGACCAACGCGCCGGATTCACTTTGAAATTCAACGACCTGCGCTTCGAGATCGCGTGGCGCTTGCCCGACGTTTCGTTGAACCGGTGCCGCCAGCGACCAGCCAACAAACAACACAGCTCCTGTAATCAGCAAAAGAATTGCGAGAAGGCCGAACAGGAGTTTTCTCTTCAACAATGACAATCTGGACGATTGGGCATTCGACGCGCAAGATCGACCTCTTTATTTCGCTGCTCGAGGGAAATGGAATCAAACTCGTGGCCGACGTGCGGATGTATCCGGGCTCAAAGCGTTATCCGCAATTTGGTCGCGAAGCGTTGGCGAAATCGTTGAGCGAAGCTGGAATCCGCTACGAGCATTTTCCAGAGCTGGGTGGACGACGAAAACCAAAACCGGTTTCCAAAAACACCGCCTGGCGGAACGAAATGTTTCGCGGCTACGCGGATTACATGGAGACGGAAGATTTCCGGAACGGAATCACGCGGCTTGTCGATCTTTCCCAAGAGGCTGGGCCGACGGCGATCTTGTGCGCAGAAGCAGTCTGGTGGCGTTGTCATCGCTCGCTGATTTCGGATTATTTGAAAGCGCGCGGCGTTGAAGTCCTGCACATTCTCGACCGTGATAAGGTCGAGGCCCATCCGTTCACGTCCGCGGCGAGGATTGTGAACGGTGAATTGAGGTACTGGTAGCGGCAGTTCACCGAACCGCCATGGCGATTGAGGTCAATCGCCGCTACCTCGCCGCGGATCGGTCACGCGGCCGATGAACAAACACGCACCGCTCGGCACGTGCTGGATCGCGTAAAGAAATGGCCGATCGACTTTGACGTGAATCGGTTCCTTTGGTTTCTCGAGTCGCGCTGTCAGCTCCATCATCACCACGGCAGTCGCCGCGGCCGCTTCGGTTCCTTTTTCATCCACCGCGATGAACGTTTTGTGAAATACATTGGAAATTGCAAGATACCTGTCGGGTCTCCGCGGCGCTATTTTGTCGAAGTTGGCGCTGCCCTGCG
>CAZFZG010000306.1:0-1755 GCA_964523205.1 uncultured Chthoniobacteraceae bacterium
GCGTGCTTGTTTGTCGGCGGCAAACTCCTCGCCGCGGCGGAGGAGGAACGCTTTCGCCGGATCAAGCATTGGGCCGGACTTCCGACCCAGGCGATCAATTACTGCCTTGAAGAAGCCAGGGTGCGGCTCGAGGAAATCGATCATATCGCGATCAATCGCAAACCGGGCGTGAACAATCTGCGCCGGCTGGGGTTTGTCCTAACTCACTGGCCGCATCCGAAATTGATGGCGCAGAAAGTCAAAAACGCCCGCAGCTTCGCTTCGATCAAGGAAACGTTGCAGGCGAGCTACGGCGTCCAAATCAAGGCCGAAGTTCACCACATCGAGCATCACCTCGCGCATCTGGCCTCGGCGTTTCTCGTTTCCGGATTCAGCGAAGCGGCCTGCCTTTCGGTCGACGGCTTCGGTGATTTCGCCAGCACCGCGTTCGGAGTGGGGCACGGGAGCGGAGTCAAGATCGACAATCGCGTCTATTTTCCGCACTCGTTGGGCGTTTTTTATTCGGCCCTAACTCAGTTTCTTGGGTTCCCGCATTACGGCGACGAGCACAAAGTGATGGAACTTGCGCCTTACGGCGAGCCGAACTATCTCGAACCGCTCGGCGAAGTCGTTCGCATCCTTCCCGACGGCAGCTTTCGGTTGAACCTTCAATTCTTCCGCCATCATATCGGCAACGTTTCCCATACCTGGCAGGATTGCGCGCCCGAAGTTGGAACGCTCTACCGGCGCTCCCTAATCGATCTTCTCGGTCCGGCGCGAACACCGGACGAGCCGCTGGAGCAAAAGCACAAGGACATTGCCCGTTCGGTGCAGGCGACCTACGAGAAAGCCTTCTTTGCGCTGCTCCAGGCGCTCCACCAACGGCATCCGTCCGACAACCTCGCGTTGGCCGGCGGTTGCGCGATGAACTCGGTTGCCAACGGCAAGGTTTATCGGCGAACCCCGTTTAAAAAAATGTATTTGCCGCCAGCCGCAGGTGACGCAGGCGGCGCAATCGGAGCAGCGGCATATGTGCTTTCGCGCATTAGCGATCAGCGGCCAGCGATCAGCGGTCAGCCTCAGACTTCTGACCTCGGATCTCTGACCTCTGACCTCCGACCTCTGATCTCTGCTTATTTGGGTCCAGAAGCGACTGAGAAAGAAATTCTCGCGCTAATTGAATGGAAGAAAAAGGAAATCGCCGACGCCGGTTGCACGATTTCCTACATTGGCGATGAGGAAGAACTTCTCAAGAAAACCGCGCAAGTGATCGCCGACGAAAAAATCGTCGGCTGGTTTCAGGGTCGAATGGAGTGGGGGCCGCGCGCGTTGGGAAACCGGTCGATCCTGGCCGATCCGCGCAAAGGCGAGATCAAAGACATCCTCAACGAGAGAATCAAACGCCGCGAATCATTTCGGCCGTTCGCGCCATCTATTTTGCGCGAGGAAGTGGCCGAATGGTTTGAGACCGACGACGATGTGCCATTCATGATGCAGGCTTTCCAAGTCCGCCCAAAATACCGGGAAATGATTCAGGCGGTGACGCATGTCGATGGGACCGGCCGATTGCAGACTGTCCGCAAAGAAACCAACCCGCGCTACTACCGCCTGATCGAACATTTCCGTGATCTCACTGGCATCCCGCTAGTCCTGAACACTTCCTTCAAAGAAAACGAACCGGTTGTTTGTTTTCCTGAGGAAGCTCTAAACTGCTTTCTGCGTACGAAAATGGACCTGCTGGTCCTGGGAAATTTTTACGTCGAAAGGAAGAATTAG
>CAZFZG010000307.1:0-1733 GCA_964523205.1 uncultured Chthoniobacteraceae bacterium
GTGAATGTTTCGAGCGCAACCAGGCCGTGATCTACCGCGGGCCGTTCAAGCAAGTGCTCGACGACGACAATCATCGAATGGAACGCGGTCGGCGTTACGCGGTTTGCGACAAGACCTACAACCTCTACAAGAAAGCGCCCTATCGCGAGTTCTTCGAGTTTGTCGATCCGATTGTCGATCTTCCGCTGAGCGAAGCGAAACCGTTCGACTGTTCCCGCACGTCGTTGCGCCATCCAAAAGAAACCAAAGGCCAGGACTACAACAACACCACCGAAGCAAACGGCAAATGCTGCGACGGCGGGAGTTGTTGCTGACTCGGAAACGGAAGCGAGCTGATGATTTACGCTTTCCTTTTCCTCGCGACTTGCTTCCTCGCCTATTCCAACGGCGCGAACGACAACTTCAAAGGCGTCGCGTCACTCTTCGGCAGTCGCACCTGCAACTATCGAGCAGCGATCTCGTGGGCGACGACGATGACGTTCGCCGGATCGATCACGTCGATCTTTCTCGCCCAGATGTTGCTGAAAAAATTCAGCGCTAAAGGCATCGTGCCCGATCACTTCGCCGGCTCGGAATATTTTGTTCTCGCGGTCGCACTTGGCGCCGGCATCACCGTGATCGTCGCCACCTTAACCGGTTTTCCCGTTTCAACAACGCATGCGTTGACCGGCGCGATTATTGGCTGCGGTTTCGTTGCCGTCGGGCTGGGAATGAACTTTTCTTCCCTTGGTAAAGGTTTTGTTCTTCCGCTGTTGCTTAGTCCCGTCCTTGCCATGGCTGTCGCAGGTTTACTCTATGTGATTTTTCACGGGACGCGCGTCGCCCTTGGTTTAAAGAAAGAATGGTGTGTTTGCATCGGCGACGGCGAACGCGTTATCGCAGTGCCTCAACCGGACTCATTGCTCGCACCACGCGCAGTTTCGCTTCCTGCCTACTTGACCGTCGATGAGATCGAGAATTGCCGGGAACGTTACGGAGGCAATTTCCTCGGCTTCACTTCGCAGCAAGTTGTCGACGCTGCCCATTTTCTCAGCGCTGGAACAGTTAGCTTCGCCCGTGGATTAAACGACACACCGAAAATCGTCGCGCTGCTGCTCTTGTGGAAAACGCTCGATATCCGTTGGGGGTTCGCGGCGGTTGGGATGACGATGGCGGTCGGCGGTTTGCTCAACGCGCGCAAGGTCGCTGACACGATGAGCAAGAAAATCACGGCCATGAATCACGGCCAGGGGTTCACCGCAAATTTGACGACTGCAATTCTGGTCGTCTTGGCCAGCTTTTTCGGTTTGCCTGTCTCAACGACCCATGTTTCGGTGGGCTCACTTTTCGGAATCGGACTGACGACTGGCAAGGCAAATTATCCAATGGTGAGCGCGATCGTTTTTTCCTGGCTCGTTACGCTGCCGTGCGCAGCGATCCTGGGCGGCGGCAGCTATTGGATTGCAAGTGTTCTAAAGTCATGAACCGCTTTTCTCGACGACTTGCGGCCGACGGTTTGAGTTTGCGTCGAGCAAAGCCGGAAATTCTTCAGGTCAACGTCGGTAAACTTTGCAATCTGGTCTGCGTACATTGTCACGTGAACGCCGGACCGAAGCGGAAGGAAATCATGACCCGGGAGACGATCGATCGAATCATCGATTGGCTGGCGAAGACTGAGATTCCAATTGTCGATCTTACCGGCGGCGCGCCAGAAATGATTCCGGACTTTCGTTATTTCATCGAAAGAATCTGCG
>CAZFZG010000308.1:0-1729 GCA_964523205.1 uncultured Chthoniobacteraceae bacterium
AATCGCTAAATCACTAAATAAATAACGTGAACGATAAACAAGTCGCCGATCTTTTCGTCGAGCAGCACGTCCTCCAGCCTTCGCAGGCCGAGGACGTCTTGAATGAAGCCTACCTGAACGGCAAAACTATTGCTCAAGCGATGGTTGACGGCGGTTTCGTGGACGAAAACGGTTTCTACCGGACAATCGCTGAAGCGCTGGGCGCCGAATACATCGATCTCACCGACACGGAGATTCTACCAGCGATTTTGAAATTGATACCGAGCGGACTCGCACGTCTGCATCGCGCCCTTCCAGTTGGCTTAAGCAGAAACACTCTTCGAATCGTGCTGGCAGATCCGCTCGATCCGCACGCGGCTGAAGATCTCCGCTTCGCACTCGGCAAAGATATCGACGTCGTTGTCGCGCCGACCGAACAAATCGAGGAGCGGATCAAGGAACATTACGGCGCCGACACAGCGAGCATGGAAGAAGTGCTCAAACAGCTCGGCCAAGCCGGAGAGCTGGGGCAGATTCGCGGCGACGACACCGCCGCAGCCATCGAAGCAGAAGCTAACGCAACGCCGATCGTTCGTTTGGTCGACCTAATTCTGTATCAAGCGATCCAGGCGCGAGCGAGCGACATTCATTTCGAGCCGTTCGAAGACGAATTCAAAATCCGCTATCGCGTCGATGGCGTACTTTACGAAATGTCGCCGCCGCCGCGACACCTGGCTCTTCCGGTGATCTCGCGTGTCAAAGTGATGGCGAATATGAACATCGCCGAGCGGCGCCTGCCCCAGGACGGCCGCATTCAAAAAACCATCGCCGAACGCCAGGTCGATCTTCGCGTCTCAAGTTTGCCCACGCAATTTGGCGAGAGTGTTGTGCTTCGAGTGCTCGATCGTTCCACCGTGAATCTCGACCTCGAGATGCTCGGTATGCCCGACTACATCCACGACTATCTAATCGAGGTGATTCATCGCCCGAACGGAATCTTCATCGCCACTGGTCCGACCGGTTCCGGAAAAACGACCACGTTGTATTCCTGCCTGCGCAGGATAAACACCATCGACTCCAAGCTTGTGACCGCTGAAGACCCGGTCGAGTACGATTTGGAAGGAATCATTCAAGTGCCGGTAAACGAAGCCATCCGTCTCACGTTCGCCCGAGTGTTGCGCGCGTTTCTGCGTCAGGACCCGGACCGGATCATGATTGGAGAGACGCGCGATCTCGAGACGGCGCAGATCGCGATTCAAGCCTCGCTTACAGGTCACCTGGTTTTCAGCACGCTTCACACAAACGACGCGCCAGGTGCGGTCACGCGATTGATCGACATGGGCGTCGAACCGTTTTTGATTTCGGCGACCCTCGAAGCCGTGCT
Organism: uncultured Chthoniobacteraceae bacterium; assembly: GCA_964523205.1. Lineage (GTDB taxonomy): Bacteria > Verrucomicrobiota > Verrucomicrobiia > Chthoniobacterales > UBA10450 > AV40. The sequence continues at coordinate 1,364 of CAZFZG010000308.1, forward strand.
CGGACAGCGTTTGCTCCGCAGCATTTGTCCCAGCTGTCGCGCGGCTTACCAGCCGAACGACTCGCTCCTCGGTCAACTCGAGATTTCCAAACGCGACATCGGTGATCGCAAATTTTTCTACGGCAAAGGTTGCGACGCGTGCAACGAGACCGGTTACAAAGGCCGCACAGGAATTTATGAGCTGATGACCATCACTGATCCATTGCGGGAATTGATCAACGAGCGCGCGCCGACTGTCGTTCTGAAACAGAAGGCGATCGAGCTTGGCATGGTCACGCTGCGACAAGACGGACTGCGGAGAATCTTATCCGGCGACACCACGATCGAGGAAGTTCTCAAATACACTTAGCGATTCAACGAATTAAC
>CAZFZG010000309.1:0-1725 GCA_964523205.1 uncultured Chthoniobacteraceae bacterium
TTTTTCCAAGAAAGCTCATGACCTCCTTGGCGCCAAAGCACAACGTGCTATGACTCAGTAATCTCGGGTACAGCTCGCTCAGATGCGAAGCGCTCTTGAAAAGGATGTCGGTGGAGTATTCGCTTTGGGCCGTGACCCAATAATAAGGTCAGATCTCCTGACCTGGTGGAAATTGGGATGAGCCGATTTTGAAGATCAGCGTCAGATCAGTGCCGGGAAAAACGGTTTGTGTTTCGTTAAGCGCAGCGCAGAGTTTTTCGAGAACCTGATCGTGAGCGGCCTGGGTGAGATGGTGAATCTGTACCGTCAAAGTCTTGTTCGTCATGTCGGGTATTAAATCGGCTTCGGTTTCGAAGATCTGGCGGACCAGAGTGCGTGCGTCATCGGAACGCGCCAGGTGTTCGCGAAGAATGGAAACCAAACTCGTTTCGGCACGATAAGCGATCATCTTGATCGTATCGAGGAAGTGCTTGCGCTCGGTACGTAATCGAGTAAAGCGTTCTTCTTCGGGCAGAGACTGCACCGGGATGTGATGTTGGGTTTGTTTGCGCTGCTGTTTGAGTTGGTCGATCTCGACATCCAGATGCTGGATCTGTTCCTGAAGTTCACCCTTCCGCCGCTCATAGGTCTGCACTTCGTCTTCGGAAAGTCCTTCCGATAGAGCCATGGCGCCGAATTTGGCGTGAAGGCGCTGCCGCTGTCCGGTCTTGGATCGAATCTGGCTATCGAGCCGCCGCCACTGCGGATTGACGACCTCGGTGATGTCAGGAACCAGTTCTGTTCCGTACTCGACAAGCCGATCCAATCCGTACTGTTCTCTCATATACCGAAAGAAGTTTTCCTGACACCATCTGGCAAACATCGACGCGGCCAACACGGGCATCGGTGCGGAGAAGTTGGTCGTCAACATCGCCGTCTGATGGCCGCTGTCGGTGAGTTTGCGAACCTCGCGCAGCCACAGATGGTTGGAGAGACGGGTGCCGCGCTCGGACAACTTCATCATCACCTTCTGTCCGCCGGCCAATTCGACACGATGCGCACGGAACTGCTCGACAGGCCAATCCTGTTTGGGAAACTTGTGATAGGTAAGGATCGCGATTCGCTTCTGAAACAATTCGGCGAAAAGTTCCGGACTGTAGCCTTCCCGATCGAATACCAGTGTGAACCAGTGGGCGCGGGGATCTTCGGCCAGCCGTTGTTCTTGCTCGGCCGTTTTTGCTGCCAACTGCTGGAGCCAGGGAACGACGTCGTTCTTGATCGTGGCGATCAGTCCCGGATCGACTTCCTTGTTGACGTAGAGAAACGGCTGACCATCCATGGCATTGACCCAGTAGTCCACCGTCGCTCGCAAACACAACCGTTCCCGCGCCACGTAATGACGCGGCAGCGGCGTTTTCTCTCCGTGATAAACGCGCACGTGCCCATCGCAGTAGTAATACACGTCCGCACTGTCGGAACGCGCCATCCATTCTTTGGCCAACTGCGCATTCCATTCCTTGGCGCGGCCCGGATCTTTGCATAGCAGTTCGACTTTTTCGCGCAGCGTGCGGACCTCTGGAATACGGTCCAGCCCCAAAAGCGTGCCCCATTCGCCGGGCGCTTGGTAACGCAGTTGTTCCAAAGATCGGATTCGCGCCAGCGCCATCAGCGCCAGCACCAAGAAGATGCTATCGATGCCGTAGAAGCCTTGCGGTAATTGGTAGCTTGGCGGTCGCCGCAGTAGGC
>CAZFZG010000310.1:0-1722 GCA_964523205.1 uncultured Chthoniobacteraceae bacterium
TCCTAAGTCTGGCGCGTCTGCCAATTCCGCCACCCTGGCGTAGGAATTTAAGAATTTTAGATTTTCGCTTGCCGATTGCAAACAGCGACGCGCGCCAAGCGTAATCAGCCGCGACACAAAACTGGGATATCGGGAGTGGGCAAATCCGCGCGGAATTGTCGCATCCGGTTCACGTCGCTGCCATTCAAACGTTACCACCTTATGACGTGACCTTTCTGCCGTTCGCAAAAAGGTACTCGCGGCGCGCTGAAACGATTCACGCGTCATCAACCAAACAAAAACAAATGACAGGTTTTGCGAAAAGATACTTATGAAAACAAATGTTCGACATTCATTGACTGCTCTCATGAAGAGCGCCGTCGCAATCACAACATTCGCGGCACTGCTAACAACGTCGACGAGCTCTTTGCTCGCGGGGCCGCCGGACGACCGCAAGCACAGCGAGCTCGCGGTGAAAAAGATCAATCACATCATCGTGATCTATCAGGAGAACTGGAGCTTCGATGCGCTCTACGGCCAATTCCCAGGCGCGAGCGGATATGCGCTCAGCTTCGATACGCTATCGCAACACGACGTCACGGCTTCACCGCCCTATTCGCAATTGATCTACAAAACGCCCCGGCCGCTCAACGGCGGGCCCGATCCGAACTTTCCGGCGAGCGCTGATGGAAATCTCGCGTTGTGGTCCGATCACAATGTCGCCTTGCCGCTGCTTCCTTACGACTTCACGCAATACATTTCGGCCGACACAAAAACGGGCGACATCGTGCATCGCTTTTATCATGAGCAATTGCAGATCGACAACGGCGCGCTCGAATCGAAGCTCGGCGACCTCGACAAGTTCGTAACCTGGAGTGACAACCCCGGCCTCGTCCTGAGCTATGTCGACGCCACAAACCTGCCGGAAGGTCAGCTGGCGCAGCAGTACACGCTTTGCGATAATTTTTTTCACTCGGCCTACGGCGGCTCGTTTCTGAATCATCAGTTTATGATTGCCGCGAACACGCCGCAGTGGACCCAGCCAATTCCCACCGGCTGGCAATCGAGCTACGACGCCACAACCAAGACGCTGAAGGACAATCAGCTGACCTTCGACGGGAAGTACGGCGTCAATACGATCCAGCCGTTGCTCGCGCCGTTCTCGAACAACACGCCGACATCGAAACGGCTCTTAATTAATAATACGGATCCCTCGCAGCCCGGTTACATGCCGAACATTGGAAACCTGCTCGATAACGCTGGCGTGAATTGGAAGTGGTATGCGGGCGGCTGGAACGCAGCGCTGCAAAACAATACCGGCGCGGCAAACGATCCGAACGTCATCTTCCAATTCCATCACCAAGCCTTCGCCTATTATACTAAGTACGCGCCGTTTTTGACCGCACCGACCGCAAATTACACGAGCACGCCGCAATTGAATCCGGCCACCACGGGACCAAACGCGCACTTGCAAGACGAAACGCAATTCTTCGCCGACTTGCAGAACCTGTCGCCTGAGAAATTCCCGTCAGTCGTCTTCATTAAACCCGCCGGACGCGACAACGAACATCCCGGCTATACCGATGAAGTGAAGGGTCAGCAACACGTCGCCGACATCGTGCAAGCGATTCAGAACAGCAAGATCTGGAACGAAACCGCGATCATCATCACTTACGACGAAAACGGCGGACGTTGGGATCACGTTCCACCGCCAGTGCGCGCCGACGGTTGGGGCACAGGCGT
>CAZFZG010000311.1:0-1722 GCA_964523205.1 uncultured Chthoniobacteraceae bacterium
AGCTCTATCGAATCGGCGCGCTCATAGGCGTCGCTGTTATTGCCATCGTCGCTTCGTTCGTTTACCAGCGATTCCTCCTGCCTCGCACCGAGAAGTAATTGCTCGGTGAAAATTTTCGCTTTCGTAAATTCGGAGACGTTGTTCTTTGTTCGCCGATGGCAGGTAGTCAACGAATCAGCGCGCGCGCGACCGGCGTGGTCGGAATTGCGATTCTTTGCAGTCGCGTCCTCGGGCTGATCCGGGAACAAGTTTTCGCCGGACTGTTCGGAGCCGGACGAAATCTCGATGCGTTTCTGATGGCGTTCCGGGTGCCGAATCTGCTGCGCGACCTGTTTGCCGAGGGTGCGCTCTCAACTGCGTTCATCACGACATTTTCAAAAAAAATCGCGACCGAGGGGGACGAGTCAGCCTGGCGACTGGGCAACAAAGTAGCAACGCTGACCGCGGTTTTTATGAGCGCGATTACGCTGTTGGGGATCATTTTCGCGCCGCAAATTATCTATGTAATGACCGGTTTCGGCGGGTGGTCGCCCGAAAAGACCGCGATCACCATCCTGCTCACGCGGATCATGTGGCCGTTCATTCTACTGGTTTCGCTGGCGGCTCTGATCATGGGAATGCTAAACGCGAAGCAAGTGTTCGGTCCGCCGGCGATGGCGTCGAGTTATTTCAATCTCGGTTCCATCATCGGCGGCGTCGCCTTTGGCTGGTGGATCGATCCGCACTTCGGCGCACGCTCACTAATCGGCCTTTCGATGGGGACTCTGGTTGGTGGTTTGTGGCAGCTGACCGCGCAATTTCCGGCGCTGCGACGCACCGGTTATCATTATCGCCCCGATTTTTCCTGGCGCGATGAGGGCGTGCGCACTGTCCTCGGCTTGATGGCTCCGGCGGTAATCGCTGCCAGCGCGGTGCAGGTGAACGTTTTGGTCAACAGCAGCTTCGCGGCGCGTCTGGGCGATGGTCCGGTGAGTTGGCTGAGCATCGCATTTCGCCTGATGCAATTGCCACTCGGCGTCTTCGGGGTTGCGGTCGCAACGGTCACGCTTCCTTTCGTTTCGCGCAGCGCCGCGGTCGGCAACACGACGGAATTTCGGTCAGCGCTCGCTCATTCGCTACGACTGGTTTTGTTGCTCACGATTCCAGCCGGGATTGGACTGATCATCCTCGCCGAGCCAATCATCCGTTTGCTCTACGAACATGGCCGTTTCACCGCCGAATCCACACGGGAAACGGCCGGCGCGCTTCGCTTTTACGCGATCGGCCTGGCCGCTTACTCGGCCGATAAGGTGCTCGCGCCCGCATTTTACGCCATCAATAAACGTTATCTGCCAATGTTAGTCGCATTCACTTCAATCGCCGTGAATTTTATGCTCAACTGGTTGGTTACGTTTCGTCTTCATTGGGGGCATCGCGGGCTAGCGCTGTCCATGAGCGTCGTTGCGACTACGAATTTCTTTTTTCTCTATTCAATGATGCGCTACTTCACCGGGCGTCTGGAAACGGGCGCGATGGCGTTGACGCTGGCCAAGCTGCTGGTTGCCGGAGCGTTGCTGGCGGGAGTCTGTATGCTCGCCTTGAACTTCTTCTTCACAGCGCATCCGCACATTTCGGTGTGGGCGAACTTGGTCGCGATGCTAATTACAATCGCGCTAGGCGCGGGAGTATTTTTCGGCGCGGCCTATTTGTTGCGCGTCGCCGAAGTGAAGGATGTCGTCGATT
>CAZFZG010000312.1:0-1711 GCA_964523205.1 uncultured Chthoniobacteraceae bacterium
AAACAAGCCTGGTACGAAGCACTCGACACGTTGTACGACAAAGACGTTGTGAGCGTGGAAGCCGGGCTCGATGGAAGTCCACCGGAGACGCGCGGCAAGGAAGGCGTCCGCGGGAAAATCGACTGGTGGGTTAAAGCGATGGAGGTCCACAGCTTCAGCGCCAACGGACCCTTCGTCGCGCACGATCGCTTCGTCGTTCAATACGACGCCGACGTGACCGACAAAGAATCAAAGCAACGGCGAAAGCTTTCCGAGGTCGGCGTCTACACTGTGAAAAACGGAAAGATCATCCGCGAAGAGTTTCTGCCTCGGGTTGGCTAAGTCCGGGCAGATTATCGATCGACCTATCGTTGCAGTATGCGCTCGATCCGGCGATCGGGGACGAACCACGTGACGACAACGCCGACGTAAATTGCGCAGGTCAGCCACGGTCTCACAAATGCGAGGGGAATCGCGACTGCGTAAAGCGAGATCGACAATTTGCCCTTGATATCCTTGCCCAATGCCTTGGCCAGCTTTGAGTCCGTGCCTTCGTGTTTGATCAGTGAAAGTTCGAGAATGGTGTAGGCGATTCCGCAGCAAATCATGACTAGGCCGTAGAGCACCACCGGCCAGGTGGCAAAATTGTTCTCGCCCATCCAATCGGTCACGAACGGTGTGAGCGAAAGCCAGAAGAGCAGGTGCAAGTTGGCCCAAAGACTTGGACCACGGATTTGCCTTACCGCCTGAAACATGTGGTGATGATTATTCCAATAGGTGCCGAGGAAAACAAAACTAAGAACGTAGCTCGAGAACACCGGCAGCACCGGGCGAAGCGACGCTAGATCGGGGCCGTGCGGAACTTTCATCTCCAGCACCATGATTGTAATGATGACGGCGAAAACGCCGTCGCTGAATGCCTCGAGCCGGGACGTCTTCATCTCCGCCCGCTAGATTCGCGATCGACTTCGACATCTTCCAGCCAAAATCATTGACCGCGAACGATGTGGTAATTGAAGTGCGGGTGGCCGATTACGCCCTGGAATAATCGCATCCAGAGCGGCATCATCATTTCCGTGCCGCGCGCGGCAGTGATGTCGCCAACGTCGATGATGTTGTCGATTTTCCAGCCGAACCATTGGTTCAAATATTTGGCGACTTCTTTCTTTGCGTGTCCATCGTTGCCGCAAATGAACAGGTTGTGATCGCCTGGCACGCGGGACGGCTCGACCATGATCTCGCAGTTCACCGTGTTGAGCGCCTTGACCACACGCGTGAATGGAAACGCCTTTTGAATTTGTTCGCCGAGCGAAACGGTGTTGCAAAAGCCGAGCACCATTGAGCCATCGCTGTTGAATTGAAGCGGGTTTGAGACATCGATCAGGATTTTGTTGCGCAATGGTTCCGGACCAACCGATGTTAATGCTTCCATAGAATGCATTCCGCCAGTGCAACTAATGACAACCTCGCCAAAGACGGCTGCATCACGAAAGGTAGCGGTGCGCGCGCGATCGCCAGCTGAAGAAGCCCATTTTTGCGCAGCTTCATTATTCGCCGCGCGCGAGCCCATGGTTACTTCGTGCCCTTTTTGGACGAGCTTCGTTCCGAGTGCGTTTCCAACCATTCCTGTCCCGAGAATTGCAATTTTCATAGATGTCGATCCTCGAAATGTTGTTTCGACTGCGACGCTAACGTGCTGGAGCCAGTCGGCAACTCGCGAAGGGAGAAAAAG
>CAZFZG010000313.1:0-1698 GCA_964523205.1 uncultured Chthoniobacteraceae bacterium
ATAGAGAATCGGATCGCTGATGCGCCACCGAGCGAAGCAATCGACGATGATATAGAGCTTATCCTTGGTCGGGCATTCAGTCGGCGGGCCATCCCAAGCTAAAATCCGCTTATCAAAGCGGACGGTCTTGTCGATCATCGGCAGCTTCGCTCTTAGCCCGGGCGTCGTAATGGTTCGAATAATTCTTCCAAAACGCGTGACGATAACGGTCTCGTATTGATGAACTGTGAACAGGAACGTGCCCCACTTGAACGCGCTGAGAATGAAGAAAAGGCCGAGGATCGACATGAACCAGCTTTGTAGCATTCGGATAGTCCAGGAGACAGTTGCCGGCGGCGGCGTGGCGTCGATCACGTTCATCGAGATTTTTCGGAGCGGTCCGGTACCAGTGGAAGCGTCGAAAGAACATTCTTTAAACTGTCATCGACGATGATTTTCTTTTGCAAGTTGGGCAAGATTGCTTGCATTGCTTCGAGATAAAGTCGGCGCCGGGTTGCTTCCGGCGCTTTGCGATACTCGGCGAGCAGCAGCGAAAATTTCTGGGCATCGCCCCGCGCCCAGTTCACTCGCTGAGACGCATAAGCTTCGGCCTGCTTTTCCCGCTCCTTCGCCTGGCCGCGGGCATTCGGCACGGCGTCGTTATAAACCGCCCAGGCCTGGTTAATGGCAGTTTGCTTTTCCTGTTGTGCCTGATTGACATCGTTGAAAGCGGCCTGGACCGCCGCCGGTGGCCGAACGGTGGCAAGTTGCACCTGTTGAATTTGAATGCCTAAACCATATTGCGAGGAAAGTTCGGCCAACCGTTTTAAGGCCGCGTTTTCAATGTCGTGTCGACCAATGGTAAGAACTTCGTCCACCGTCCGGTCGCCGATCACTTCGCGCATCACGCTCTCGGACAAATCGCGCAACGTGTCTTCCGGCTCACGAGCGCCGAACAAATAAACCTTCGGATCAGTGATGCGATATTGAATGACCCACGGAACCAGCGCGGTGTTAAGGTCGCCCGTTATCATCGTCTCGGTTTCTTCAGGCTGACGATCGCCTTGAAAATAATTGGTCGCGTTCGGCGTGGTGAAACCAAACTCCAGCTTCAACAGCCGTTGCGTGGGAACGATGCTGATCTCATCGACGTACGGGATTGCGTAAGCCAAACCCGGATTGACCAATCCTTCGTATGCTCCGAAGCGGGTTCGTACGCCAACGGAGCTCGCTGGAATAGATTTGAAACCGTGGGTTAGCGCGATCAGCGTCACCAGGATGCCAATCCATCCGATCACTCCAAGAGTCAGCCGCACCGGTTTTATCTGGAGGTTTCCGTAAACCGTTCTGGGCATGACTCCCTCTATTGACCTAAACCCCCGAAAGAGCGCAAGCTTTCAATGAGAGTGCGAAGGGTTTTTTCGTTGTTTTGATTTCAAGAGTTCCGCGTATCGTTCAATTCCAACTCAACAGCCATCATGAAAAAATCACTCCTGTTAGCAATCGTCAGCTTGGCTACACTAGCTTTCGTGAAAGCCGCGGACACACAAAATCAAACGCAGACACAACCGGCGATCGGCCAGCCGGCGCCGGAATTCAGCTTGGCGACGAGCGACGGATCGCAGGTCAATCTCAAAGATTTCAAAGGCAAATGGGTTGTCCTTTATTTTTATCCCAAGGACATGACCAGCGGCTGTACGATGGAGGCAAAGAATTTTC
>CAZFZG010000314.1:0-1693 GCA_964523205.1 uncultured Chthoniobacteraceae bacterium
CAGATAGCGCAATGATTTTTCACATCGGTCGCGTCATCCTTGTCCTGTTCGAGGTCCTGGTCATTTTCAATTTGCTCATCGCGGTTCACGAGCTCGGCCATTTTCTGGCGGCGCGCTGGCGCGGGCTTTACATCGAGAAATTCGCGATCTGGTTCGGCAAACCGATTTGGAAAAAGAAAATCAACGGCGTCGAATATTGTTTAGGGTCGCTACCGTTCGGCGGATTCGTGGCGCTGCCGCAACTAGCGCCGATGGACATCATCGAGGGCAAGGCGGATATCGATCGCGACCAGTTGCCGCCGATCTCTGCGCTCGACAAAATCATCGTGGCGATCGCCGGCCCAGTTTTCAGTTTGATGCTCGGGGTCATGTTCGCGGTAATCGTGTGGATTGCCGGTTATCCGGTGAGCGAACCGGACATGACGACCGTGGTCGGTTACATCATGTCGGATTCGCCGGCGGCGAAAGTGGACCTGCGTCCAGGGGATAAGATTCTCGAAGTGGACGGGAAACCGGTGAAGCGTTTTCTCGGGATGAACGAGAGTGTGAGCTGGGCTGTGGTTCGAAGCGAAGGTGAAACGATTCCAATCAAGTTCGAGCGCGACGGAAGAGTTCAAGCGGTCCAAGTGGAACCGCGCAAAGCCGAATCGCGGGGCTGGTTTCGCCGAAAGAGCGTGCGGCAACTACTGATTCTTCCAGCGGAGACTCCCATCATCGGCAAAGTCCAGGCGGATTCACCGGCCGCTGCGGCGGGACTGGAGCCGCGTGACATCGTTCACGGATTCAATCGCCAAGAAATTCACAATCCGATGGCGTTGCTGGAATATATCAAGAAGCATCCGGACGAAACGTTGACTCTGGATGTCGAACGAAACGGTTCACGGCTCGAAATCGCAGTAAAGCCGGCGCTGTTACCGACCGAGGACGCGGAAGGAAAGAAAGAAATGAAGCCGCGAATCGGCATTGAATGGGATTCGAGCACGCAGATGTCGATCGCTCATCCGAATCCACTGGAGCTGGTGCAAAATAGCGTGACGAGCACGTTCAGCACGCTCGGAGCAGTCGCATCCCGAAAATCGGACGTTGGTTTGCAACATTTGAGCGGACCGCTCGGGATTGTCCGGATTTATTATTTATTTCTGGTGAGCGAACACGGATGGCAGTTGGCGCTTTGGTTGAGCGTGGTCCTGAATGTAAACCTGGCGATTCTAAATATGCTGCCGATTCCGGTGCTGGATGGCGGGCACATTCTGTTCGGAGTGATCGAATCGATTCGTCGCCGGCCGCTGAACATGCGAGTGCTCGAATATGTTCAAGGCGCTTGCACCATTTTGATCATGGGAACAATTCTCTATATCACATTCTTCGACTTCCAGGATATTCCGGCCGTGAAACGCTTCCTCGATAAAGTCGCGCCGCAATCGCAAAAGGCCAAGAATACGGACTTGCCGTGAGCGTTGCGCCGCTCGGGCGCAGCTTTTACATTTGGAATCTATGAATGCATCCATGACAACGACGGCATTTGAATTGCCCGGTTATCGCGTCGTGAAAACGTTCGGCGTCGTGCGCGGCATCATTGTGCGCTCGCGCTCAATTATTGGCACGATCGGCGCCGGATTGCAGACGCTCGTTGGCGGCAACATCACGATCCTGACCGATCTTTGCGAGAAGACGCGGCAACACGCACTTGAGC
>CAZFZG010000315.1:0-1675 GCA_964523205.1 uncultured Chthoniobacteraceae bacterium
GCCGCGGTGTGTTTAAAAATCCTGTTAATCCTGCCTATCTCAGGACATCGTCCAGACAGGCAAGTAGATATGAAACCGTTTCCTCGGTTTCGTCACCCATGTTGGAGAGCCGGAACGTTTTGCCGCGGAGTTTGCCGTAACCGGGATCGATGACGAGATGATGCTTATCGCGAAGATTCTTCGCCATCGTGAGAACATCGATGTTTTTGTTGTTTGCGACGCAGGTCAGCGTCTTTGATCGAAATCCTTCTTCGGCGAAGAAGTCGAAGCCTGCGCGTTTCACCCAATCGTGGACGAGAGCGTTGGTGCGGGCGTGACGAGCAAAACGCGCGTCCAAGCCTTCTTTAAAGATTTCGTCGAGCTTGGATTGGAGCGCGAAGATGTGGCCAATGCTCGGCGTGCTTTGCGTCATCCATTCAGCTTGTTGCTTCCTAAACTCGAGGAAATCGAAGTAAAAGCCGCGGTTCGGAATCCTTTCGGCGCGGGCGAATGCTTTTTCCGAAACGCTAAAGAGCGAGAAGCCGGGCGGTAACGCGAGCGCTTTTTGGGAGCCGGTCAGCATCACGTCGATGCCGAGAGCGTCCATGTCGATCTTAACGCCGCCGCACGACGACACGGTGTCGAGAATTAGAACGACACCAGGATACTTGGCGAGAGTGCAGCAAATTTCCGGCAGCGGATTCATCACCCCGGTCGAGGTTTCGTTGTGAATGAGCGTCACGGTATCGAACTTCCCGGACGCAAGCGCGCGATCGACATCTTTGTGATCGATATGTTTGCCCCAATCGACCTGAAGCGGCTCGGCGCTTTTGCCGCAACGCCGCGCGACGTCGAGCCATTTGTCGGAGAACGCGCCGCACATGCAGCAAAGAGCGCCGCGATCGACCAGGTTGCGGATGGATGCCTCCATCACGCCCCAGGCGGATGATGTTGAGAGAAACACCGGCTGCTTGGTCATGAAAAGCTTTTGCAGCTTGGGGTGAACGTCGCGGTAGAGATTTTTGAAATCCTCGCCGCGATGTCCAATCATCGGTCGCGAAAACGCCGCCATGGTTTTCGGCGAAACTTCGACCGGGCCAGGAGTGAAAAGCTTATCGTGCGGAATCACCAATCAATCATCCGTAGATTTGGCAGATTTGCGCAGACTTTTTTACTTTTCGATAAAACTGATGTCACCGCTGCGTTCGACCCGTCCTTTATTCACTTTCGAAATATCGTCCCGGTGCATACTCAGCCGCATGTCTTCTTCGACATCGTGAGTCGAGATGTGGTTGCGATGCATCGTGCTCAAGACGAAATCGCCATTGTCAATGATCAGCTCGGGTTGGCCTTTGATTAGAATCCCGAACTTGTGCGAGTGAAACGCGATCAGGGCGAGAAGCCGATGCAGAAGCACGAGCACCACCCCGCCGCCGAGCGTGGCGAAGAACGCCGCGCTCCCGTTAATCGCTCGCGAAAGGACTGATGCCAGAATGACCAACAGGACGGCGTCGAACGCACTTTTTCGGGCGAGCGATCGTTTATGCCCGAATCGGATCATGATCAACGTCGCGAGAAAGACGACGATTCCGCGAAGCGAGATTTGGAGAAGAGTCAGGTCCCTGGGTTCGACACCAAGACCGAGGATTGGGGCACAGAAATCGTAGATCGCATTCATATCTAAGATGTTATCGGG
>CAZFZG010000316.1:0-1669 GCA_964523205.1 uncultured Chthoniobacteraceae bacterium
GCTATTTGGGAGCAGTTCTCGATTTGAATTCGGGAGCGGGCACAATTTTTTCTGCGAGCGCTTCGAAACGAGGATCGCCCCGGAGGGGATCGAGCATTGGATCGACTTTGAGCCACGCGAATGCTGCTCCTCCCTGGTTGGCGATGCCCTGCTCCAGCCATCGAATGGCTTCGTCGCGATTCCTTAGGCTGAGATAGAGCAGCGTGCGCGAGTATGCGTCCACGTAGCGGTACTTGCTCAGGTCGGCCAGGTCGGCGAGCATTCGCATGGCCGCCTCTTTATCGCCCAGCTGCGCTTTGGCGGCTGCGAGTAGAACCAGGGCATCTTGATTGAACTGCTCTGCTTTTTCGTATTCAGCAATTGCAGCCCGCAGATCGCTCTTTAGCTGAAGAGCCCTCCCTAGATTGTAGTGGGCAAAGTGAAACGTCGGATCGATCTCCACCGTCTTTCGCAACTGCGCAATCGCCTCATCGTAACGTCGGGCATAGATGAAATTCTCACCCAAGTCTGAATTGATAACCGGCGAGAGCGGATCAAGTTCTACCGCGCGTTTGCCCTGAGCGATCGATTCGTCGAATCTGCCGACGGCGAGGAGTGGGCCGTTTCCGTACCACTGGTGGGCTGTCGCGTAGTTGGGGTTGAGGACAAGAGCGCGCTCAAATTCCGATAGCGAACGAGTCATGTCGCGGTCGCCCAGGCACAACACGTAACCCAGCGCGGTGTGCGCTTGCGCCTGCTTTTCATCCAGTTGCAACGCCCTCACCGCTGCGGCTTTGGCTTTCGGGTAAGACTCCCGCGGCGGCGTCGCAGTGTAGGCCGGCAGGGTTGCGTAAGCCTCGGCCATCCCGGCATAGGCCGGTGCGTATTTCGGGTCGCGCGCAATCGCCTGCTCGTAAAACGCGATCGCTTCCCGGATGTTATCACCGCCACGTTTGCCCCAAAGCGAGCGGCCTTGCAAAAAAAGCTCGTAGGCCGCTGTGTCCGTCGTCGGCTGGGCCGATATCAACTGCTTTTCCGTGCCCGTTAGCTTTGCCTGCAACGTGCCGGCGATTGTTTTGGCGATGTCGCTCTCGACCGCAAAAATATCAGTCAGCTTGCGATCGTAAATGTCCGACCAAAGATGCGCGTCGTTCAACGCATTAATCAACTGAACGTTGACTCGCACCTGATCGTTTACTTTCTGGACACTGCCTTCCAGAATGTTGGCCACTGCGAGTTGTTTCGCGATTTCACGCAAATTGTCGGGAGCGCTCTTGTACTTTTGCGTTGAAGTTCGTGAGATGACCTTCAGGTCGGCAATTTTTGAGAGCCGGGCGAGAATTTCATCTTGAATCCCGTCTGCGAAATAAGCATTCGCTTTGTCTTCACTAAGATTTTCAAACGGCAGGACCGCGATCGATTTCGAGGTCACGTCCGCTGTAGGCGTTGTCACCGTGTAGCGTCCTAGAAGAAATAACCCAATTGAAACCGCGGCACCAATCACGACGATGTAAATCCAAACGTATTTCGCCGGTCGCGCCGATGCCGGCAGCGCATCGGCTGTTTCAGTGCGTTTAATTCCCAGCGGCGTGATCTCAAACGTCCAGGACAGCACCAGCGCAACTGGCAGCCCTATTATTATGAGCAGAACAATCAAACGAATGATCCAGTTCGGAACATCGAAGACTGG
>CAZFZG010000317.1:0-1616 GCA_964523205.1 uncultured Chthoniobacteraceae bacterium
ATGTAAGAATGACAGCGCCACCAAGTTCTCAGGGTTGTTTCTGAGTTGGTGGGGAGTCGAGCATCCGCTGTCGCTTCACTCTGCAGCATCCGTTGCAGTGCCTGAGCAACTCTCAAGCCCGGTCGAAGTCGATCTTTGCCAACCGATTACTAAAGTTAATCTGCTGGCTTTGACGAGGGCTTGTAGCCGCTTTTAAGAACCGCGTAGTGTAGATCCGGAGCATGCGTTTTGCGGGCGCCGAATTTCACGATCACTCGCGTTGATGATTTCAAAATTATTCAACCTGAGGGCGACCAATTTTGTGGTGATCAACGCCGGCCAGGCCTAGCTAGATTGCAAGCCGAACCCGCCCGACAAACTGTCGCCGAGCACAAGGACCCGCTTCATCGGTGAAGAGCCGCTCGGGGCCGGGGAAGCGGACGCGGCCAGGACTAACGAAATCCCCACGAAAACAGTTATACTTCGCCATTGCTTCACTGCTTTGCCCATTCTACTTTCTCGCCCCTCCTGATTGCCGAAGAATTGCTCGGCAATCGAAAATCAAGACTCGCAATTCTCAAATCTACTTATGGCTAACTACGCAATCAATGGTTTCGGGCGAATCGGCCGCAACGTCTTGCGCGCCATGTCGCAAGAACAAGTCGAGCAGGTGCGCGCGATCAATGACCTGACTGACACCAAGACCCTGGCTCATTTGCTGAAGTGGGATTCGGTCCACGGAAAATTCGATGGCGAAATCGGCTACGACGAGGAGAACATCGTGGTCCGCGGCCACAAAATTAAGATCTTTAAGGAGCGCGATCCCGGAAATCTCCCGTGGAAGAAGTTGGATGTCGAGGTTGTGCTTGAGTCGACCGGCTTCTTCACCGCTCGCGAAAAGGCCGAGTTGCACATCGCCAAGGCGGGAGCGAAGCGCGTTTTGATTTCCGCTCCGGCGAAGAATCCCGACGCTACGCTCTGTATCGGAATCAACGACGATGTTTACGATCCGAAGAAGCACACGATTGTTTCGAACGCCAGTTGCACGACCAACTGTCTCGCGCCTCTGGCCAAAGTGTTGCACCAAAAGTTTGGCGTCGCGCATGGATTCATGAGCACGATCCACAGTTACACCAACGACCAACGCATTCTGGATTTTCCTCACGAAGATTTGCGCCGGGCGCGGGCGGCCGCCGTCAGCATCATCCCTTCGAGCACCGGCGCGGCCAAAGCAATCGGTGAAGTGATTCCCGATTTGAAAGGAAAACTCAACGGCGGAGCGTTTCGCGTCCCGACGCCGGACGGTTCGGTCACTGATTTTAGCGCGGTTTTAGAAAGAGACGCCACCGTCGAGGCAGTGAACGCCGCGTTCAAAGAAGCTGCGACCGACAAGAGCTACAAAGGTGTGCTCGAATACAGCGACGAACCGCTGGTTTCGCATGACATCATCGGTAATCCGCGCTCGTGCATCTTCGACAGCAAACTCACCATAATACTAGGGAACCGGTTCGTGAAGGTGGTCGGCTGGTATGACAATGAGTGGGGCTACAGCAATCGTTGCGTCGAAATGATGGAGATGCTTGGTAAATGAATTTCACACAACGGACACGACGGCTTACAACGAACACAAATCATTC
>CAZFZG010000318.1:0-1581 GCA_964523205.1 uncultured Chthoniobacteraceae bacterium
AGTGGCTTACTGCGGAGCGATGGCGCTCCGTTGCGCTCGCAAGACATATTTCTGAATCTTGCCAGTGGCAGTTTTGGGTAGCTCTTTGAGGAAGGTCACACTGTGCGGCGCCTTGAAGTGGGCGAGGTTCGCCCGCGCGAATTGCCGGAGCTCGCTCTCATCAGCGCGCGCGCCTTGTTTGAGAACAACAAAGGCGTGGGGCGCTTCGCCCCAGCGTTCATGGGCGAATCCAACGATGGCAACCTCCAGTACCGCCGGGTGTCTCAAAAGCACGCTTTCGACTTCGACAGAAGATATGTTTTCGCCGCCGCTGATGATGACGTCTTTCAGGCGGTCGCGAATCTCGACATAGCCGTCCGAATGCACGACCGCGACGTCGCCGGTATGAAACCATCCGCCGCGCAACGCCTGCTTGGTCGCTTCCGGGTCGTTGTAGTAGCCCGCCATGATTACGTTGCCGCGGGCGACGATTTCACCCTGGGTAATTCCATCTTGCGGCACATCGTTGCCGTCCGGGTCCACTACGCGCAACTCACCCGACGTAATCAGTTCGACACCTTGACGCGCTTTGATCGCGGCTCGTTCGCTGATCGATAGCGGCGTATGTTCCGCCCGCGGCTCGCAGACGGTGATGAATGGCGCTGTCTCAGTCAGTCCGTAAACATGGATGATCGCCCAGCCCAACTCTTCCTCGAGTCTCTGGATCGTGGACGCAGCGGGCGGCGCACCGGCCGTGAAAACTCGAATCCCTTTCGGAGCAAGGCGACGGAGATCTTGCGGCGCGTTCGCTAACGAAATCAAAACTGTCGGCGCCGCGCACAACATTGTCACCTGTTCGGTGGTCATCAATTCGAAAACAGCGCGCGGTTCGACTTTGCGCAGACAAAGATGGGTTGCGCCGGCGGCGGTCACCGTCCAAACGAAGGTCCAGCCGTTGGCGTGAAACATCGGCAGCGTCCACAGGTAACGATCAGCGCAAGTCATCGGTTCATGGACCAGTGTACCGATCGAATTCATCCAGGCATTGCGATGAGTGATCATCACGCCTTTCGGGCGCGAGGTCGTGCCGCTGGTGTAATTGATTGTGAGCAGATCCGTCTCGCGAATTTCGGGGCGAACAAATTCTGCCGGACTAGCGTTAAGCGCTGCTTCGTAATCCAGCCAATCTTTGCCTTCTCCTGTCAGGGCGATGAAGTGTTCGACGCCTGGCAGCCGGGAGCGAATGCTGTCGATCGTTTCAAGATAGTCGCGGTCTGCGCACAGCATGCGCGAACCGCTGTGATTGATGAGATACACGAAGTCGTCCGCCGTTAAGCGATAGTTTAACGGCACAAGCACGGCCCCGATTTGGGGGATCGCATAGAACGATTCGAGTTGGGCGTGCGAGTTCGGTGAGAGATAGGCCACGCGGTCGCCCGAGCGAATTCCGAGTTTCTGCAAAACCGCCGACCACCGATCACATCGATCGAGAAATTGGGCATAGGTCCAGCGCGAGTCGCCATCGATCACGGCGACACGTTCGGGATAGAGCTTGCGGGCGCGGCGAGCGAATTCGAGAGGCGTCAACGGCGTTTCCATTGG
>CAZFZG010000319.1:0-1557 GCA_964523205.1 uncultured Chthoniobacteraceae bacterium
GCTTCGTTCAAGTGCGGCCGTTCCGTTTCGTAAACAAACGGGCTCATTCCTTTTTCGCCGCTGAGCCGGAAGATCTGGCGTTTTTCGACAGCGGACATTTCCACCGGCAAATCCGGCTTTACCCCACCGGGAAACAATGGCTGTCCGTCGGGGAGAATTGCTTCCGCGGCCGCGACCCGCAAAATCTTGCCGCTCGGCAATGGCAGATCGGAGTATTCGACCGCCCGGCCCGCGCTCGGTTGGCCGATAACCAGAGCTTTATCATACAGTCTGAGCGCGGCCGCGACCGATTCGGCGCCGCCAACCGAGTCGCCATCGACCAGGACGACGTTCAGACCTTGAAACGCCGGGTCGCGATCGGAAGTAAATTGCCGATCCTGTCGCGCCCCCGGTTTGTGCACTGCGAAGAGAGGCTTCCCTTTCGGGCAAAAACGTTTCGCGAATTCCGCCGCGACCCCGAAATCCCCGCTGCTCGCCCGAAGATCGATAATCACCGCGTCGATCTTCTTTTGGGCGAACTCCTGCAGTTTTTTGTCGAGCTCCTTGAGGTTTGCATTGTTGAGCTCGCCGAGTCGCAGATAACCGATGTGTCCCTCGAAAATCTCGCTGTAAAACGGACTGCTCGGCCCGGGCGCTGCGCTTTCCCGGCTCGGCAAGAGCATCAATCCGCCCGGCAGGCGAACCAGCAATCCTGTGAGCATAGCGCGATTCAACTCCGTGTCGGTCAGCGCGTCGGGGCTGGTGAAGTTGCTCCTGAGCAGCGAGATGGCGGTCTGCAGATCAGCCTCGCCTAACGAGTTGATGATTTGCTCGTTGGTGGGACTGGCCGACGGCGCCGGCGCTGGAGATTTGGCGGCCGCGCCAGAACTGCCGGTGGTTGGCGCGGAAGACGGTACCGGCGATTGGGCGTGGAGTTGGACTACGAACAAAATCGAGATCGTTGTTACCTTCGCCCAATTGAACATCGCTTGATTGTTAGCTGTTTGCCGCGCTCAGAGCAATATCGCGGCGGTAGTGACAACCCTCGAAATGAATGCGTGACACCGCTTCATAGGCGCGTTCCCGGGCGCTGGCTATGGTCGATCCAAGAGCGGTCACCGCCAAAACGCGGCCGCCGGCGGTGACAATTTCGCCGTTGGCCTGCTTGGTTCCGGCGTGAAAAACCTGGACGTTTTCCAACTTGGCGACCTCATCCAAACCTGAAATTTTTTTGCCGGTTTCGTATTTTCCCGGGTAACCCGCCGAAGCCAGCACCACCGTCACGGCCACACGTTGGTCCCACTCAATCGAGCACTTCGCGATTTTGCCGTCGATCGTCGCCTCCAGGAGCGGCAGCAGATCCGATTTCATTCGCGGCAAGAGCGCCTGCGTTTCCGGATCGCCGAACCGGCAGTTGAACTCGAGCACGCGCGGACCGTCGTTGGTGATCATCAACCCCGGATATAACAGACCGCGATAAACGATTCCCTCTTTGGCCAATCCATTCAGCAACGGGCGCATGATTTCTTTCTCGAACTGGGACTGCAACCGCGGATTCCAATTATTGGCCGGACTGAA
>CAZFZG010000320.1:0-1556 GCA_964523205.1 uncultured Chthoniobacteraceae bacterium
GGCAGATTTGCCAGTACCGCCTCGTTGTCCCAAAAGGCATGCAACTTCAAGCCGCGTTTAACCGTCTCCTCCCGCCTCCCGCGCACAAGTCGGAGCATCAGTGTGTTTCCACCTTCATCTTCAACGCCCGGCTGTCCCCGGTCAGGGTCGACCGCTTGTCCGGCGCGATTGAAATACTCTGCGCCGACGTGAAGCGGCTGATGAATGTCGCCAACGTAATGCGCGAGTAGGATCACCGCGACTGCCTTGGTGATCTTGCGCGGATTACTTTCGGGGACTTCGCCGCGCAAAACGTCGACGCAATAAGCGATCATGTGGACAATGTCCCAGCGACTGCGGCCGGTCTTGCCATCGGCGTACTTTTGCAGGTTCAGGATTGGCACGTCGGTATAATGAAACCAATGGTGCGACGGAATCGCTGAATTGCGATCTTGGGTTGGCGGATTCGCGCGCCAGAACTCCCGCAGCTGTTTGTCGAGATTCGGATGCTGGGCGTAATGCGGAAAGGCGCTCAAATCATCTACGCCGTTCTTGTCCCAGGCTCTTATTTCGTCGGCGATGTTCGACCCACGCTCCAGGGTGATGCCATCCGTCAACGCATAAATCTCTTGTCCTGCCCCCGTGTTCGCGATCAGCTTGTCGGCGATTCCGCCAACAATCTCATGGCCGGTCGGTCCGTAGGCCATTGCACCAGACGCGAACCCTGCGACAAAAACGAGAGCGATTCGTTTCAAAGCCAACAGACTTACAATGCCTGCCTGAGCTTAGCAACGCGGGCTTCCAGTTTCTCAAAGTGTGAGCCGGCCCAATAGACCTGGCCGCAGGCGCTACACCGGCGGAAATTTTGGTAATGAATTTTGGTGAGTGGCTCGAGTCGATCGATCACGCGCTCCTTTGGCACTGGCTCAAGGAATGCGTTGCAGCGCAAACAGCGCGAAAACGGGTTGATCGCGGGGAGCAGCTCAAACCGCCGCAGAACCTCGACCGTTTGCTCAAGCGGATATTGGGAACGCAGATAATATCCGTGGCGCACCGCCCCGTGCATCAGCAACCGCCGGTCACGGGTGAGGAGAGCACGTTCCCGCTCGACCGCCGCGGCCACTAATTGTCGATCTTCGGCTGCTGAGTCATAAGCCACGTCGATCCCGAGAAGTCGAAGGTCGCGAACGAGCTTTCCAAGGTGACCGTCGGCAACAAACTTATGGATTTGAAGCGCTTGCAGACGATCTTTTGGGAAAAGAGTTTGCCGTTTCGAGTCGATCGGGTAAACGTCGATTGCGGATTCGTGGCTCAATACGTGGGCGAAATCAACGGGATCTCCGTCGACCAGGATCAAGTCGACTTCGGTGTGCGGCACTCCGCAGGCTTCGATCGCGTCTTTGACCGATGTCCGCTCGCTCAGCCTTCGCTCGATCTGCTGGGTCTGCGGTTTCAGGAAGAATGAGAGATCACCATAAAATGTGAGGTGAATGCGGAAACGCCTCATCGGCTGACCCGCGCGGTGGAGTAAGCGTACTCAAATGTTGTCGCACGCGGTCGACCCATGAACTTCCCCG
>CAZFZG010000321.1:0-1551 GCA_964523205.1 uncultured Chthoniobacteraceae bacterium
ACCTGAATAATCTTCCTGCTTTCTTGCTTTCCTGAGATCTACTTTTTCTAAGGCGTCGCTTTAGTAACTGGAATATCGGAGTTCCAGATATCAGTGCCGCACTTCCAGGCTCCGCCTTTCTTCTCCCAGACCTCGCAATATTTGCCGTGATCTTTGCTGCCGTCCTTCATCGTCAATTGGTAGGTGCCGGTCACGCACGCCATCTCGCCGGATTTTGCCATTTCCACTCGGGTCGCTTTCCAACTGATGTCGGTCACGGTGTCGAGCATACGTTTCCAAAGATTTCGGATTTCATCCTTTGTCTTGGCGGCGGTCTCGTTTGGCGGCAGAGCAATTGCGTCGTCGGCGTAAAATGCCACTGTCTTGTCGACATCTTTTGTCGCCGCGGCTTTTGACCAGGCTTCATCAGCATCACGGACCGCTTTGTCGTCGGCCGCGCTCGCCGCCGGCGGAAGATTGCAGACGATTGCGACCGGAAGGACAACAACGCAAACAATTAGAATGAGTTTTTTCATGGCACCATCGACTCCCGAATGTGCTGGCTAGTCAATCATTTTTCCGAGAGCCAATCCCTACCACTACTGCCCACCATTGGCATTGACGCCGGGCGACATTTTTGGAGAAATCAAACCATGAATAAAACTTTAATCGCAATAATCGCTGTTTCGTTAATGGCGGCGTCCGGCTCGTTCGCGGCCAACGCGCATCTGGGCACTTGGAAGCTCAACGAAGCGAAGTCAAAGGTCCCGGCAGGAATGGCTAAGAACAGCACAGTCACTTATACCGAAGAAGGAAACAACATCAGGGTGACGATTGACGGAACGGACAAGGCTGGCAAAGCGTTCCACAGCGTCTGGGTCGGCAAGTGGGACGGAAAAGCCTACCCGGTAAAAAACAATCCTTCCTACAACGCCATCGGCTATCGCGTGGTAAATGATCGAACCAACTACATTCAGGCGTTGAAAGATGGAAAAGTCGTTTGGTCGGGAACGATCACCGTTTCCAAGGATAGCAAATCGCGCACAGTGAGCATCCATGGCACTGACCCCGACGGAAAGAAGTTTAGCGGCAAGGCCTTTTACAACAAAGCGTAGGATCTAAGAGTCAGCTTTTTCGAGTTCTGACCGGTCGCACGCGGCGCCGACGACGGCCTGCCTTGCGGACGTCCTGTTGATCGACATTATCGGCGCCGGCCGTAGTGTCTTTCAGCGGGAGAATGAAATCGATCGAGCAGAAACGTGCGGAATTTCGGAAACTCCACCAAAGCGGATGCTTCGCGCTCCCGAATCCGTGGGACATCGGCACCGCGAAATACTTGCAACATCTCGGATTCAAAGCGATTGCCACCACGTCTGCCGGTTTCGCGTTTTCGCGCGGATTTTCCGACGGCTCGGTGAAACGCGACGACATGCTCACGCACATCCGCGAACTGGTTGAAGCCACGGACATCCCGGTGAACGCCGATTTCGAAAATGCTTACGCCGACGAGCCAAACAGGTGCGCCGAAAACGCGCGCCTGTGCGCTGAGACCGGAGTTGCCGGTTTGTCGAT
>CAZFZG010000322.1:0-1525 GCA_964523205.1 uncultured Chthoniobacteraceae bacterium
GTCGGACAGTTCCCGGTCGAAGCCGTTCTCGTAGAGGAAAAGATCGACATCCAACGCGAATTTTTTCTGTCGCTCGCGATCGATGATGCAACGCGAGCACCGGTGATCATTTTTGCAGCCGGAGGCGGCACCGGAATCGAGGAACGCGCCGCCTCAACTCGCAGGATTCCGTGCGACGTGAGAACCGGACCGCTCGATGCGGCAGTGAAGGAAGCTGTCGCTTCATCTCACCTTCAATCGAGACAGGCCGAAGAACTCGCTGAGGCGATTCGAAATTTGTTCACAGCTGCCCGCAGTGTTGAAGCGCGTTCACTGGAAGTTAATCCGCTGGTTTTGACCAAGGGCGGCGAATTTGTCGCCGCCGATTGCCGGGTAACGATTGACGATTACGCCGTTGTCCGGCATCCCGAATTGAAGATCGAGATTGCGCGCGAGTTTGATCATCCCCCGACCGCGCTGGAACGCATCGCCTACGCCGTCGAGCAAGACGATCATCGCGGGACATTCTATTTTGCCCAGCTGGCTACTTCGGCGCCAAAAGAGTCCAAAGGCTTGGCCGGTTTTCACGGTGCCGGCGGTGGCGGTTCGATGATGTCAATGGACGCGATCGTCAACGCCGGATTCACCATCGCTAACTTTACCGACACCAGCGGTAATCCTTCCGCGTCGAAAGTTTATCGCGCCGCCCGGATAATTTTAGCGCAACCCGACTTGGTCGGCTATTTCGGCTCCGGATCCGGCGTTGCCAGTCAGGAACAATATTGGTCGGCCTACGGATTGGCAAAGGCGTTTTGGGAGCTCGATCTCGACATTCCGGCGGTGATACGTCTTGGCGGCAACACCGAAGACCGGGCGATCGAAATTTTGGCGCGGATTTCGAAGCTGCTGGGCGCGCGAATCGAAGGTTATCGCAAAACGGATACGCCGGCATTCATTGCCAATCGATTCGCGGAACTCGTTGCCGAATCCAAAGGCAAGAGATGGAAACCGCGCATTCCGCGCACGCCCAAGTTCCTCAAAAGCGACGCGGCCACGAAGTTTGAACTGAAAGGTGGCCGGGTTTGGATCGACGACACGATGTGGCCGCTGATTCGGTCCTCGATCGAAACTCATTCTGGCGGTTTGATCGTCGATCGTGCGGACGTGCCTGCGGTCGCGCTGCCGGCCGAAGAGTTTGCAACGAAAGATTCGGAATTGGTCGCGTGTGACGTGGAATGTCGACTTGCCGGAATCGACGGATTTTATTTGGAGCTTGATGTTCCTGGATTGGACGAATTGATCGGAGGCATGCGCAGATGGCAATCCTGATCGACGAAACCAAGCGCGTGCTGGTCCAGGGAATCACTGGACGCGAAGGACGTGCGCGCACGCGCTTAATGCGCGAATACGGCACGAACGTGGTTGCCGGAGTGACGCCTGGAAAAGGTGGCGAGAATGTTCTCAGCGTTCCGGTTTTCAACACGCCACGGGACGCAGTCAATTCCCTGGGCAAGATCGACATCTCCGTGCTTTTTGTTCCAGCAGC
>CAZFZG010000323.1:0-1522 GCA_964523205.1 uncultured Chthoniobacteraceae bacterium
TCTCGTTGGGAATGATCCAATTTGTTCTGCTGGTAACCGCTCGGCACGACCAAGCCGGCGACAATTGACGACGTTGAGGCATGGTGACGGTTCGCACCTACTGGAGTCCGGCTGCAGCAGGACTAGCAAAATCAGTTCTCGATAATTACGAGATTCCTTGCGCCCTCCTTGACGAGAACGCAAATCTCTCCGCTCAGGGTGCGCAATTTGCCGTCCCGGTACGTTTAATTGTTGATGAATCTTATGCCGCTCGCGCAATTCATATTCTGAATCACGATTTCGAAAAGGCAGCAGAGATCGAAGTCGAAGTCGAAGAAGAGACTCCTGGCGCATCGATTGAGAACGCGCCTGAAACGGCCAATCGAAACCCATGGGAACTGCTTGTGCTCGCGTTCTATCTCTTGGTCCCTGCAATTTTCATCTTGCGAACAAAATATTCGGATGTCATCGCGAAGAGTTCATGGACTCGATACCTGGTTGCCCGCGCGAGGATCACCCATTTTTTCGGTTGGCTCGCCATTCTCGTGGCGGTCGTTTTGGTTGTTGCGTATTTTCAACTCCGCCGCTCATCTCTGAAATCCCAAACCGCGAAATGATCCAAGGTGCGAAATAGGCTCGACGCGGTTTGGAGTTTCTTGGGATGAATCGGCCATGAACCTTCGAAATCTCTATGTGCTTTTCGCTCTGGTCGGACTCGTTCTCCCGTATTCGCAATTCGTTCCTTGGATCGCGGAGCATCACGCCTTGAACATGTCGATCTTCATTAGCGATCTGTTCGCGAATCGGATCAGTTCATTCTTTGCGCTGGATGTGATCGTCTCGGCAGTCGTGCTACTGGTCTTTATTCAAAAAGAAGGGAAACGTTTGGCTGTGCGAACGCTTTGGCTGCCAACGATCGGAACACTTCTCGTCGGCGTGTCCTTTGGCTTGCCGCTCTTTCTTTATCTGCGGCAACTCCAGCTCGATCGAGCGGCTGCGCCCGCTTGAGAGGATTCAACTGTGACTGCGAACGATTTTCGCGCGCTTGCCCTGAGTTTTCCGGAGGCAGTCGAATCGGCGCACATGCATCATCCTGATTTCCGTGTGCGCGGAAGGATTTTTGCGACGCTCGGGTACCCGAACAAAGAGTGGGCGGTCCTGAAATTGACTCCGACCGAGCAAAAGGGATTCGCTCGAAGTAGTCCCGAAACATTTCGAACTGTAAAGGGCGCCTGGGGGCGCCGAGGAAGCACGAGCGTTCACTTGCCTGTAGCGAAGATCGACATCGTCCGCCATGCTCTCACTTTGGCTTGGCGGAACGTCGCGCCGAAACGCTTGCAACAAAATCGCTAGCGCAAGCCGACCGCTTTGCGGACACGCGTCATGACCTGATCGGCGACTGCGTTGGCGTGCTTGGCGCCGCGGGCCAGCACGCCGTCGATGTACGATTTGTCGCGCAGAAGTTCTTCCCGGCGCTTCCGCATCGGCGCGAAATATTCCCAAAGCTTTTCGAACAGTTCCTTTTTGAAATCGCCGT
Source organism: uncultured Chthoniobacteraceae bacterium (assembly GCA_964523205.1). Lineage (GTDB taxonomy): Bacteria > Verrucomicrobiota > Verrucomicrobiia > Chthoniobacterales > UBA10450 > AV40. The sequence goes on from CAZFZG010000323.1 coordinate 1,517, forward strand.
AACCGG
>CAZFZG010000324.1:0-1514 GCA_964523205.1 uncultured Chthoniobacteraceae bacterium
ACTTTCCGTGGGCCAATCTTTTGCTGTTCGGCATTGGCGCAATCCTCTTGCTCATCGGCTTGTTCCGCGCGTTTGGGCGTCCGCAACTTTATCGGGGGAAAGTTTTTGGTTCGATGTTTGTCGTCCTTAGTTTTGCGCTGTTCGCTTTCTTTGCCTACGAAATCTTCTACGTTCTGAAACAGGTGCCGCTTTCCGCGCAGGCGCCGCGGGTAGGCGAAAAAGCGCCGGAGTTCACGTTGCCGGATCAAAGCGGGAAGCAGGTTACCCTGGCCGATCTGCTTTCACCAAATGGCGCGGTGCTGATTTTCTATCGCGGACATTGGTGACCGCTGTGCAACTCCGAGTTACGGGGTTTTCAGAAACGGCTGGCAGATTTCGAATCGCGCGGGATTCATCTTGCCGCGATCAGTGTCGATCCGAGCGATGTGACAAACGCCCACTGCCGAAAAATGGGCTACACGTTTCCGTTCTTGTCCGATAAGAACGCGGACGTCATTCGACGTTACGATGTGCTTCATCGCGGCGCCGGTCCGAAGAACAACGATATCGCGCGCCCGGCCGAGTTTTACGTCGATGCCAACGGGACCGTTCGCTGGGTGAATTTGACCGAGAACATTGCCGTCCGGGCGCGGCCCGAACAGGCGCTGGCCGCAATTGATTCGGCCAAATAAGCGGCGCGATTGACGCCGCTTCGCTCACTTAATACCTTCAGCGCTGCGTGCGTGCCGAACTAGAACAACTTCTCATCCTTCAAGATCGACAACAGAAGATCCGGCAGATCGAAAACGAGATAAGAAATCTGCCGCTACAACGAAAGCACCTCGAGTCCCAGTTGGCGGACAGCGTGGCCAGTCTCGAAGCGATCAAGCACAAGGCGCGTCAAGTGGAAGTCGATCGCAAAAAACTGGAGCTCGACGTCGGAACGCGCACGGAAAGCATTAATCGGCTCAAAACGCAGCAATATCAGACGCGCAAGAACGACGAATTCCAGGCAATCGGCCACGAAATCCAGCGCTACGAAGATGAAATTCGAAAACTCGAGGACCAGGAGCTCGAGCTGATGGAGCAGGGAGATCAGCTGAAAGTCGAAGTCACCGCGCAAGAAAGGAAAGCCGCGGCGACCAAAGATTCGATTACGCGCCAGATGAATGATCTCGGCGACAAATCTAAAGCGCTCGACGGCCGCCTCCAGGAGTTATCGAAAGAGCGAAAAGAATTAGCAGAAAAAATGGATGAAGATGTGCTCGGCCGATTCGAGCGATTGTTCGCGAGCAAAGGCGATTCGGCCATCGTTGCGGTCGAACACGGCGTTTGCACCGGTTGCCACATGAAACTGACCATCGCGACGATAAAAGCGACCGAAGCCGGTAAGGAAATTGTCAGTTGTGAGCAGTGTGGTCGGATTCTTTTCGTGCCGGTGTAAAGTGATACCTACACGTTGAATCGGAACAGAATCACATCGCCATCGCGGATTTCGTAATCTTTGCCTTCAAGCCGAAGCCTTCCCGATTCGC
>CAZFZG010000325.1:0-1509 GCA_964523205.1 uncultured Chthoniobacteraceae bacterium
CCGGTTACGGCGATTTCAAAAAGGAACTGTTCGAAAAGCTTTGGGAATATTTCGCACCGATGCGTAAACGTCGGGAAGAACTTCTGCGCGACAAATCGTACATCGACGGCGTGCTGGTCCGCGGCGCCAAGCGCGCCAACGCAGTCGCCGATCAGGTCATGACGCGTGTCCGCACAGCGGTCGGCTTGCGCTAGCGATTTTGTTGCAAGCGTTTCGGAGCGACGTTTCGCCAAGCTAAAGTGAGAGCATCGCGGACGATGTCGATCTTCGCTGCAGGCAAATGAACGCTCGTGTTTCCTCGGCGCCCCCAGGCGCCCTCTACAGTTTGAAATGTTTCGGGACTACTTCGGGCGAATCCCTTTTGCTCGGCCGGAGTCAATTTCAGGACCGCCCACTCTTTGTTCGGGTACCCGAGCGTCGCAAAAATCCTTCCGCGCACACGGAAATCAGGATGATGCATGTGCGCCGATTCGACTGCCTCCGGAAAACTCAGGGCAAGCGCGCGAAAATCGTTCGCAGTCACAGTTGAATCCTCTCAAGCGGGCGCAGCCGCTCGATCGAGCTGGAGTTGCCGCAGATAAAGAAAGAGCGGCAAGCCAAAGGACACGCCGACGAGAAGTGTTCCGATCGTTGGCAGCCAAAGCGTTCGCACAGCCAAACGTTTCCCTTCTTTTTGAATAAAGACCAGTAGCACGACTGCCGAGACGATCACATCCAGCGCAAAGAATGAACTGATCCGATTCGCGAACAGATCGCTAATGAAGATCGACATGTTCAAGGCGTGATGCTCCGCGATCCAAGGAACGAATTGCGAATAGGAAGAACCAGACCAACCAGTGCAAAGAGCAAATAGAGATGCCTCAATTTCATGAGGCGATTCCTCCCACGAAAGCTTCGGCCCGGTCGAGCTTATTTAACAGTTTTCGTTAATCCGCGGTCCGAGATTTCAGCGACTCGTGCCTCACTCGAAAATAGGCGACAACCAAAAACAGAGCGAAAAAACTGCGAGCCAACTTAGAAACTGCGTTACTGTCGCGCGGGCGACGTAATAGCGCGCCCATCCGCCGGTCACATCAGTTGGAAACCTTGTCGTTATCAAGCAAGCCGCCGGCACTAACAAGCAGAAGGCGAGCGCCAGAAGCTCCCATGGATTTCGATTGTCGATCTCGTCAACTGCCGAAGGTTCGACTGAAACTTCGCCCGATTCGTCGCTCGTCTCCATTTCTTCAGCGTGCTCGATATCGTCGCTGAGAATTCGAACCGCACGATCAGCCTGATCCTCGGCCACGAGCAATCGAATCGGCATCGCGAAGGGATATAAATTGTTCGCGTTCTCGTGAATGAGCGAGCACGACACGCCGTAGTTCTCAAGCAGCGCCTTCGCTAATACGGCTCGATCACGGTTCCAATAGGTGCGCAGCGTCACCATGCCTCAACGTCGTCAATTGTCGCCAGCTTGGTCGTGCCGAGCGGTTACCAGCAGAACAAATTGGATCATTCCCAACGAGA